>DATKOC010000091.1:0-10416 GCA_035524855.1 bacterium | reverse complement strand
TGAAACCCATCGTTGGCAGGGAAATACCCCTCGCCCAGGCTCCCCAGGCTCAGGAGCTGGTCCTGCAAATGGGGGCTTACGGTAAGATTGTCCTGATACCTTAATCGTTCATGAAGGATGGAGATATGGAAGATTTTTTACCGTCGCAAAAAGAAGAAACTTTCCAGGAAAAAATCCAGCGTGACGCCCTGAACGCCACCGTGAAGGCCATCGAGGAGAAGATCACCCACCTCGTATGCCCCACCCACCAGAAAAACCCCCGGCTCAAATTCTCGGAGGACTCGGGCCCAGGCCAGCAAAAGATGTCGTTTGATTGCTGCTGCGATCAGCTCGCCCAGATGCTGCAGGACGCCCTGAAGTCCTGAGCCGGTTCCCCTTGAAATTCCCAGTTATCTTATTTCATGAAATAGGTTGAATAATTCTCATTCCCCACAAAGGCACAACCTACCGCCGCCGGGCCGGTAAAGGAAAAGATAGTCGTACTCGCGCTATAAGTGGTCGAGTAAATGGAGGACGCGGGGCCGGGATAAGCTGAAGGAGGATAGGTGAAGGGACTTCCCACGGAGGTAACCCCCGAGTTGAACGTGGTGACTCCTCCACAAGAAATGCACGTTACGATCGCGGTGTCATAATTGCCTGGATATACGGCCGATCCGGTCACGCCGCTGGAAGAAGTCGTAGTGACCCCGTTGGAATTAATGGAAATGGCCCCAGGGGCGGCCATTGTGGAAGTGACTGTGCCCAAGGACGTAGCCACCGAGATCGAATAGGTTCCGTTGGGGACGTAGGCGTATTGGAAAGTGGTGGCGTATTGTGCGACCGGGATGCCCGAGAGAGAGTAGGACTGCAAATAAGTCACCGGAAGGGTGCCATTCGAAGGCGTTGTTAAAGAGATGGTGTCAGTGGTTTCAGCCGTATGGTTAATAGAGAGTGTGATCAAGGTAAGAACGGTTGTGACTGGGGTAGACAGGCCGTAATAGCTCATGTCTATGACCGAGCCGGTATATGCCGCCGCCACCCAAATACCCATGGGTATTGTGACGGTTCCATTCACCGTGGGGGTATAAGTCGGGGTAAAGGTCGGCGTGAAGGAAGGGGTAAAGGTATTGGTCGGCGTTGGCGTATTCGTGGAAGTGCAAGGGGTTCCACCGACCATGCAGGGTGTATTGGTGAATGTCGGGGTGGGGGTGGGGCCCGCCGAGGGGGTTGTCGTTAAGGAAGAGGAGCAAGCGAGGGGCATTAAGCAAACCCCCGCCAGCGGGACGATTGCTAAAAAGGATTTAAGGTTTTTCATCTCGAATTCCTCTCGTGGTTTGATGGGAGGTCAAAGTATATCCCCCTTTTATTCCCGCAATGGTCACAGAAAAAGATTAAATTCCCTCGATTATTAGTGTGTTTAACCAGGGGGTTCATTCCAAAAAAATAAGACGGTCATTCGCGTGGAAATATCAGGGTTTTGGGTTACTTCTCCACCTGGGTTCCCCAGCCGTCACATTTGCCCCCGTAAGGTTTGGCCAATTCATTGAACCGCCGCTTGTAGTTCACCACGGTGTCGTAGTCGGGGACGAATTCCTTCAACGACAGGCAAAGCCACCGGTTGCCGGAAGGATCGGCCAGGATATGCACCCGGAAGCCCAAGCGGACGATCTCGTGGGAGGCCGTTTGGGCGGCTTCCTGGGTGGGGAAATAGACGTAATACTCGACCTCATGGGGCTTGGTCAGGTCCGAACCCCGTTCCTTGAGATGCTCCAAAATTTCCTGGTCCTGGTCCATCCTCAGCTCCCCGCCGCGATTTGAAGCACCGCCGCCCCTTGCATCCGTCCCGCCCTTAGGTCCGCCAGGGCCTCGTTGGCCTTTTCCAATGGGTAAACCCTCACCTCGGTTTGGATGGGGATCTGGGGAGCCAGCTTCAGGAATTCCTCACCGTCCTTACGGGTGAGGTTTGCCACGGAACGAACCGTTCGTTCCCCCCAAAGCAGGGAATAGGGGAAAGAGGGGATATCACTCATGTGGATGCCCGCGCAGACCACGGTTCCCCCCTTGGCCACGGCCTTCAAGGCCAGGGGCACATGTTCTCCGACGGGGGCGAAAAGGATTGCGGCGTCCAAAATTTGGGGAGGGATTTCACCGGCGGCGCCGGCCCAGGCCGCGCCCAGCTTTTTGGCGAAGGCCTGGCTTTCTGAATCCCCCGGGCGGGTAAAGGCGTAAACTTCCCGCCCTTGCTTGCGGGCGAGTTGGATGAGCACGTGGGCCGCCGCGCCGAAGCCGTAAAAGCCCAACCGCTTACCCGCGCCGGCCATTTGATAAGCCCGATAGCCGATCAACCCGGCGCAAAGGAGGGGGGCGGCTTGCAAGTCCGGGTAACTAGGGGGAATCGGGAAGGCGTACCGTTCATCGGCTAGGCAGTATTCGGCGAAACCACCGTCCATCTGGTAGCCCGTGTAAAGCGCCTTGTCGCAGAGGTTTTCCCGGCCCGATTGGCAGTAAGAACAGGCGCCGCAACTACCGCCTAGCCAGGGAATGCCAACGCGGTCGCCCGGTTTGAAGGCCTTGGCGCCGGGTCCCAAGGAATCCACGACTCCCACCACTTGGTGGCCCGGTACGAGGGGCAGTTTGGGCTCCTTCAGGTCACCGTCCACCACGTGCAGGTCGGTGCGGCAAATGCCGCAGGCATGGACCTTCACCAACACTTGGCCCTTGCCCGGGTTCGGTTTGTCCAGGACACTCAAGCGCAGGGGTTTGCCTTGTTCGATTAAAACCATGGCGTTCATCGTGTTTATTATTCTAAAGGGAGAACAAAGCTTAAAGAATGATTAGCGTCACTTTTTAGAAACGGGCCGGCCGCTAAAACCTTGGAAGTATTTCAGGCATTTGTCCCGCCAGGCCATGGCGTCTTCCACCTGCTGGCGCAGTTTGTCCCCAACCAAGCCATAACGCTCGCCATCCACCAGGCCCTTGAGTGATATCCATTGAGTTTGCATTTCCTTCACCTGTTGGACACCCAAATCGTAACGCGCGCAAAGCTCCCCCCAGAAGGTCCGGCCGGACTTCATCTTCTGGTTCCAAACCACGTGGTGAAACCACAAGAGATACTTTTCCGGACAGGTTTTTAGGCTGTTGAACCGGTCATTCAAGGGAGGGTGATACTGGTCCACGTTATCGCTTCCCTTGCGGGTGCGGTCGAAGCCCAGGCCCGTCTTGTCGGCCCGCGTGTAATAAGCCGCGCTCCAATCCTCCCGGCGTGGGTCCACCATGCCGGGGTCCGGTGCGTAATGGATATCCTTCTCAAATACGCCGGAAAGACCCAGCGGCGTCACATAGTCCACGAAGGTCTCCCTGGAGCCCATCATGATCTCTACGACGGGCCCCACCACCTTGGGGTTGTTGCCCCAGGTGAGGCGGGTCCATTCCTCCGCCAGGTCCCGGGCGGAGCTTTCGGGGTTCCAGGCGAAGCGGCCGAAGGCGTACCAATTGGCCTGGGCGAAGGGATGGCCGGTCCAGTTGCGGTCGCTTCCGGTGTTGGCCACGCCGGCGATTCCGGTAAGGCGGTATGGAAAAACCTTTCCCTCCACGATCTTGGCCACGGTGGAGTCCTTGCCCTTGGCGTAGGTTTCAGATTGGAAAAATTCCTCCCACATAGGTCCCAGGTAAACCAAATGGGTGGAGTGGCCCAGGTATTCCTGGGTCACCTGCAGTTCGGCCATCACGGAAGTTTTTTGAAGGCCACCAAAGAGCGGCGCGAAGGGTTCGCGAGGCTGGAAATCCAGCGCCCCGTTCTTGGATTGGATGAGGACGTTGTCCAGGAACTTGCCATCCTCAGGCTGGAATTCCTTGTAAGCCCGGTTGATGCGGTCCGGGTCCAGGCTGTCGTTGTAAACGAAGGAACGCCACATCACCACGCCGCCGTGGGGCTTCAAGGCTTTCGCCAGCATGTTGGCGCCTTGGCGGTGGGTGCGGCCGTAATCCTGCGGGCCGCTTTGGCCCTCGCTGTTGGCCTTGACGAGAAAGCCCCCGAAGTCGGGAATGAGGGTGTAAATCTCATCCACCTTCGCTTTCCACCAAGCGATGACCTGGGGGTCAAGGGGGTCGGAAGTGGGGAGGCCGCCGATATGCTTGGGCGCCCCGAAGTTGGGGCAGAGATAGACCTTGAGGCCGTAGGGCCGGAAGAGGGAAGCGATGGCCGCCACTTTCTTGAGGTATTCGGTGGTGAGGAAGATGGGGTTGGAATTGACGTTATTCAGGACGGCCCCGTTGATGCCAAGGGAGGCGTCGGCCCGGGCGTAATCCGTAAGACGTGGATCCAGCCGGTTCGGCAGTTCCTTCCATTTCCAGAGCGACTTGCCCGCGTAGCCCCGCTCGATCGAGCCATCCAGGTTATCCCAATGGTCCAAGACCCGCAGTTTCACCCTTGGACGCTCGGAAAAATTCAGCTTATCGAGAGGCTGTTGCGTGCCGATGAGCCGCAGGAAGTGAAAGGTTCCATAAAGGCATCCAACCTGAGTTTGGGAGGCAATGACGACGCAGGGATGACCACCGATACTGGTCGAACGGATGAGATAACCTTCCGCGCCTACCTTTGACAATTCTTTATTCCATTTCAGGAAAAAAAAGAGGGGCGAAGAGGGAGTCGCGACCACCAGCGAATGGTCTTGGGGTTCCTTCACCTGGGCCGGTTCCACGCCTAGCATTCCCTTGAGTCCCGTCCGTAGTTCCTGAAGGATGATCTTCTCGGTTTGGGTTTGGCCGGGGACGACCAGCGAGGAAATGGCCGACCGGTAGGCTTCCCGCAGCGAAGCGTCCTCGACCTTGGCGTAGCGAAGCCAGAGTTTGTAGCCGTCCTCCGCCGAAGCCTTGCCCATGAGCGCCATCTCCATGATTCCAAGAAAAAAGAATAACCGGCTCCAGTCGATTCGCCGTAATAGGGATGACACGATGCGGTGGTTCCTTTAGTCAAGATAACTTGGTTATTTTAAGGGAAGGGATGCTTCCTCGGGCTGTTAGAATAAGCCGCTTTTTCCAGTTCTGTCTAAAAGGAAAACTTCCATGCCCAATAAAATCAACTGGGGCATCCTCTCCACCGGAGGCATCGCGCACGCTTTCGCGCAGGCGGCCCTCAAATCCAAAACGGGGCGGTTGGCGGCGGTGGCCAGCCGGAAACCCGCTTCCGCCAAGGCCTTCGCCAGGCAATACAAGATCCCCGGAGCCTATGGAAGCTACTCGGACCTCTTAAGGGACCCAGCGGTGGACGCCGTCTATATCGCGCCGCCCCACCCTTATCACGCCGAATGGGCGGTGAAGGCCGCCAAGGCCGGCAAGCATATCCTTTGCGAGAAACCCCTCACGATGAACCTGTCGGAAGCCAAGCGGGTGGTGAAGGCGGCCAAGGACAACCGAGTATTCCTCATGGAAGCTTTCATGTACCGCTGCCACCCCCAAACGGCCAAACTGGTCCAACTCATCCGTCAAAAGGTTATCGGGGAAGTGAAGCTTATCCAGGCCGCCTTCTGTTTTTACCGGCCCTTGGACCTGAAGCACCGCCTGTTCAACCGCAAACTGGGCGGCGGGGGCATCTTGGACATCGGCTGTTACCCCGTCTCGATGTCCCGGCTTTTGGCCGGGGCGGCGTTGGGAAAACCCTTCGCGGACCCCTTGGAGCTGAAGGGAAGCGGTATCCTCGTCAAGGAAACCGGCGTGGATGAATTGGCCCTGGCGACACTCAAGTTCCCGAAGGGCATCCTGGCCGAGCTTTCCTGCGGCACGCGCTTGTCGCTCCGGGTGGGTGTGAATGTTTACGGCACCCAGGGCCGGTTGAGGGTGGACCATCCCTGGCACGCCGACCGGTGGGACCTGGGGAACTCGAAAATCCTCCTCTACCCGAACGGGAAGGAAAAGCCCAAGGTTATCCGGGTGCCCAACTGCCGGGATATTTACGCCCTGGAAGTGGACAAGGTCGGGGAGGCCCTGCGTAAGGGTTGGAGGCAATCCCCCGCCATGACCTGGGGGGATACCCTGGGAAACATGAAGACCCTCGACGCTTGGCTGAAGGCCGTTCACTCGTAAAAGGCAGGATCGTTTGTCATTCCTTAAAAGAAATGTTTTGGGATCCCTGGCCTTCCTTTGGCCCGCCGTTCTTCCTCTTTGGGCCGATCCCCTGCCGCTCCACGTGTCGGACAACCAGATCGTCACCAGCCAAGGTTGCACGATCCGCCTGCGGGGCGTGAACATGTCGGGGCTCGAGTACCAAAACACCAGCCCCGACCCCCACGGGGCCACCGGCACCCAGTCGGAGGCCATCACGGCCTTCTATTCCAACATTGTCCGCCTGCCCTTGAACGAGGACCGGTGGTTTGGCTGTGGGCCGGGCCAATCGGACGGTGGGGCGAATTACCGCTCCATCGTGGACTCGGTGGTGGCCCAGGCCGACAGCACGGGCACTTACGTGGACCTGGACCTGCATTGGGCCGGCACCGCTACCGGCGCCTCCAGCCCCTGTGGCGGGGCGGGGTGGGGAACCGCCTCCAACTCCCGGTCGGGCCAACAGCCTATGCCGGATGACAACGCCGTGACCTTCTGGTCCTCGGTGGCCTCGCGTTACGCCAACAATCCCGCGGTGCTGTTCGACCTTTTTAACGAACCCTTCATCAATAGCTGGAGTATCTGGCAGTCGGGGGGGGCCTGCAATTGGTCGCTGGTCTCCAGCGGAGGCGTCACGACGACCGGGACCTTCCACTCGCCGGGGATGCAGGTCTTGCTCAATACTGTCCGCTCGGCGGGGGCTTCCAACATCTGCGTGGCGGGGGGGCTTCAATTCGCCTACGACCTGCGGGGGGTGGCGGGCTATGCCACGGCGGACCCGACGGTATATGCCCTTTCCGATCCCGGCGGAAACGGGGTGGTTTACGCCACCCATATCTACTCCAGCAAAGGGACCTCCTCCAACTGGGACAGCCACGCCACCACGATCACTTCTTCTTATCCGGTGATCCTGGAAGAGTATGGAGAATCCTCGAGCGACCCCGTGACCTGGGACTCCTACCTATTAGGATGGGCGGATGGCGGGAACAGCGCGGGTTACGTCTATTCCGCCATCGCCTGGGACCTGAGCTCCCAGGCCTGCCCCTGCCTTCTCTCCAACTGGAGCGGCGGCTATTCGCTGACCAGCACCCATGGCGCCCCGGTCTCGACCTGGATGGTGGGCATGAGCGCGACGGGCACCTGCCCCACCTGGACGCCGACGCCCACCGCCACTTTCACCCCTTGCGGCTACCCCGGCGCCACCTGCACCCCGACCTTCACGCCCACCCCTACGGCGACCCCGCTTCCCCCGGGGCCGGTCAAGGCCCAGCCCAATATCCTCACGGGCGGGCAGAACCTTTGTACCTTCAAGGTGCCGGAGCCGGGAGCGACCCTTTGGGTTTATCTTTATACCTTGGCGGGGGAATTGGCGGCGGCGACGGATGGCGGGTCGGGCGCGAGCCTGTGCACGTGGGACTCCGCGGGCGTGGCCAGCGGCCTCTACCTGGCCCGGGTCAAAGTGACCGACGCTGACGGGTCCGAGAGGGAACAGACGCTCAAGATCCTGGTGTTGCACTGACTGTAACGATTTTTGCCGGGGCCCGGAAATTCCATAGTCAATGGATCATTATGATCTTGGGGAATGGTTTACCCATCCGGGGAAAAAATTTACGCGTGGGTAAGCTCGCAACCGCCTGAAATTCGTTAGAATTATTCCCATGACCGATCCCCAGATGGCCAAATCCGACGCTCCCATTCCACGCCTGCTCGACATCCTGCGGGGCAGCGACCTCTTCCAGGACCTGACGGCCCCCGAGCTCGACAAGATCCTCACCAACCTGCGCATGATCCGCACCCAAAAGGGATTTGAGATCATCCGGCAGGGCGATTCCTGGGATTCCTTCTATATCATCATCTCGGGCCGGGTTTCGGTGAAGGTGAAGAAGGGCAACAAGACCAACAAGGTCGCGGAACTCGGGAAGAACGAGTTTTTTGGGGAGATGGCCCTCTTGGTCAACCAGCCCCGGAACGCCACCATCACCTCCGAGGAAGTTTCGGAACTGCTGGTCCTCCGGAAGGCGGAATTCGACAGCGTCCTGATGCAGCACCCCGTGCGGGCCGAGAAAATCCGTGGCGCTTTCATGAACCGAAAACATAAGCTCCGCCGTGAGAACCTGAACCCCGAGTGGAGGGCGCCGAGCCACAAGGGGCGTCTGGCCCTAGCCAAATAAATACCCACCCAGGGTTCCTGTCCGATTACCGGGTGATGAGTATTTTCCCCACCCTGCGCTCGTGCCGGTTACCCGCCTCCGCCTCCACCACGTAGTAATAGAGCCCATTCGCCAATTCCGACGTGTCGAAACCCACCAAATTGACGCCCGGAAGAACCGCACCATTCAACGTCCTCACCTTGCGGAAAGCGGTCGTGAAAACCTTGAAGGACAATTGGTCGACCCCCGGGGAAAGGTTATAGGCGAAAGTCACCGCCCCGCCGGAGGAAGGGTTGGGATAAACCGTTTCATTGAGGATAATCCCGCCGGTGGGGGCGGGAGGGAAGCCGGGGGTCCAAGTCGGGGTTGGTAAAGAGGGATTGGGCGTTGGAGTTGGGGATAGGGTAGCCGTCTCCGTCAGGGTGAAGGTGAAAGTGGGGCTGAGGGTGCCGGTGGGCGACGGGGTCGGGGTGCCCGTGGGAGTGGAAGTCCAGGTGGGACTGGCGGTTGCCGTAGGGGTGGAGGTGGAGGAGCTGGTGGGGGTCCGGGTGGCGGTACCGGTGCAGGTCCAGGTCGGGCTCGAGGTGGATGTAGGGGTCGGGGAGTTGGTGAAGGTGGCGGTGGGGGTCGTGGTCCCGGTCACGGTGTTCGTCCATGTATTGGAGGGGGTGCCGGTGAAAGTCGCGGTCCAAGTGAAGGTGGGAGTCGTGGTCGCGGTGCTGGTCAGGGTGAAGGTCGGCGTGGACGTGGCCGTCGCCGTGGAAGTCAGGGTCGGGGTCCAAGTGGCCGTTGGGGTGGGTGTATTGGAGGGGCTGCTGGTGTCAGTCAGGGTGGCGCTGTTGGTGGAGGTCCCGGTGGAAGTGGGGGTAGCTGAGTCGGTGACAGTGGCGGTGGGCGTAAAGGTTCCCGTGACGGTGGGCGTGGCCGAGGGGGAATTGGTGGGACTATTCGTGGAGGTGGACGTGAGGGTGGCGCTCGGCGTGGAGGTGGGACTATTGGTGGAGGAAGGCGTGGGGGTGGAAGTCGCGGTATTGGTGAAGGTGAGTGTGGGGGTTCCGGTCGGTGTGGCGGTAAAAGTCCGGGTGGGGGTGCCGGTGGGGGTTGAACTGGGCGTGAACGTGAAGGTTGGGGGTACGCAAGACTGGGTCAGGCCCACGTTGTCGAAGTTCGCGACGGCTAGTTGGGCGTCGTCCGTGTTGCTGACGGCGAAACCGGCGAGGCTGTTAGTGACCGGCATGGTCAAGGTGACGCCCGGGCCCACCTGGGTCCAGGTAGTCCCATCGGGAGAAACGTAACCCGTGTAGAGGCTCACGGCGCGGGAGATTTTCAGCCAATAGGGCAGGGTCACCGCGGGCCCGGCGGCGACCTGGGTGGCCGCCCCCACGAGCCGGCGGTAAATCAGGCCGGTCTGACCCGAAGGCGAGACATTCACCATGAAGAAGGGGTCGTCGGTGTAAAAGGAATTCCGGATCATGATTCCGGCTTCCGCGCCGGTGTTGGATGACTGAAAGGAAGTTAGGCGAGCGATGAGGTTGCCATCCCCGCACATTTGTTGATAGGTCAATTGGAAGGAATCGAAAATTCCAAGGTGGGAGCTTCCCAGGCCCATTCCTCCCCCCTTCACGGTGAAGACCCCTCCACTATAGGTTCCTCCCCCCATGACGGAGACGGGGCCGATGTCCTGGTCCATCCAGGGTGGCGGGAGGGTGCTGGCCACACTGATACTGATGGGGCAGGAATACTGGATGGCGCCCTTATCGTCGATGGCGTGGGCCGAGATGAAGTGGGTGCCGTCGGGCACGTCGTTCCAGGTGTAGGTATAGGGGCTGGTTGTCGCGGTGCCGATCAGGATGCTGTCGGCCCAGAAATCCACCTGTGTGATGGTTCCGTCGCTGTCGGAGGCGTCGGCGGAAAGGGCAAGGGAAACGGGCGCGGTGAAGGAAGCCCCCTCGGTGGGATAGGTCACGCTGACCGAGGGAAAGGCATTGGCGCTGGAAGTCGGCCGGAAATTGGCGGCGATGGGGATGGTTTGGTTGAGCGTGCGGGCGTTGTCGGCGGCGGCGTTGCCCGTGGCCGTGCCATAGAACTTGTGGAGGGGGCTGGAGTAGTCGGGAGCCACCACATTCATTATGTGGTACATGATGGTGGTGATGTTGTAGCCCTCGGCCGTGAAGGCCAAGGCATGGGAATA
>DATKOC010000090.1:0-9854 GCA_035524855.1 bacterium | reverse complement strand
GGGTTTGGATATGTAACATAATTATTTGACAAAGTAGGGGTGGGGGTGGGTGTAAAAGTGGGGGTGCAAGTGGCCCCTGGCCAGCCGCAGGGGGTGGAGGTGGCCGTGGGTGTGTTGGTGGGCGTGGGGGTGGAGGTTCCGCAATTACCCCCATTCACGTTCGCGCTGAACCCGCTGCTGCCGAAAGGAACCCCTCCCGTTCTAAGTTCGTTCCCCGCCTCGATGGCGGCCAGGTACCAGGAGGGTTGGATATAGCCGCGGCTCACGCTGTCGTTGATGAAGGCCAGGATGTCCATATTGTCGAATTGCGTGACGGGGTTGTTGGCAAGATAGGCAATGTAGTTCCAGCCCACCGGTCCTTCATTAACGTTCCATGTGGCCCCGTCAATGGTCACCCCGGAGGCCTTCAAGGAGCCTCCCGGGCCGGTACCGGGCATGTAATCCATCCAGATCATGAGTTCAGCGCCGCCCGAGTAGCTGGTGGTATTCGTCGTCGTACTGAACCAAATGTCATAAGCCGCGTTCCAATAGCCGGTGTCGGTGGTGGAAACCGTCCAACTGCTGGTAACGCACTGGAGCAGGCTAACAGCCATGGGAAGGTTGGTGCCGGGGGAGCAATTCCCGAAGTGGCACCCGTAATAAATAGAGGGGTATGTCGCCACGGTGTTGCTGCAGGTAAAGTCTCCCGCAGTCACCGCGAAATCCCCGGTTACGTTGTCGATCCAAAGGCATTGGGTCGTGGGGCAACTGCCCTTGTTCCAGTAATTGGTCTGGACATCGTAAGCGGGCGTGCTCGCCGTCGTAACCGTTTGGTATTGGGCGCAAGTCGTTATGATGGAAGCCCGGGCGGGAAAGGCCAAAACAGCGAGCCCACCCGCGAGAAATATCGAACCCATGGAATGTTTTTTCATGTAAGCCTGTTCCTTTGAATGAAAAAACCTAGCGTTGGATGAGAACCTTCATGACTTTTTGAGTCGGGGTCCCGCCCCTCTGCCAGATGACCGCGAAGTAGTATAGGCCATTGGAAAGGTTAAGTCCGGCCTTGTTGAAATCCAACGTATAGGGCGGTTGGGGGCCCTGGCTCGCGGGGAGAGAGTCGTCCTCATAGATCTTGCGGTAGGCCAGGGTGAAAACCTTGAGTTGGACCTGGTCCGCCGCGGTGTCGTTCTGGTAATAGAAGGAAATGGTGTTTCCCGGGTTTTGCGGGTCCGGCCAGGGGTTGGGAAAGGCCACCAGGAGGTTCGAGGGAGTGGGGGTGGGTGTGGGAGTGAAAGTCGGGGTGCAGGTATTGCCGGGATAACCGCAAGGCGTGGGAGTGTAGGTGACGGTGGGGGTGAAAGTAGGAATACAATTAGGCGCCGGGGTGGCCAGCCAATTCTTTACCGGCACCCCATGCCAGGTGGTCGGGGTGAAACTCCAATTGGATATCAAAATGGGGCTGGAACCGGGGTGCATATCCCAAGCCGTTCCGTTAAAGGCATAGCCGGCGGAGTTGGTCCCATCCATCCACTGCAAAAGAGTCTGGTCCCAGGTCCCATTCGTATCGGGATTAGGGGAATATCCGGCAACTGTGGCTCCTTGGGCGTTTCCTTCGCCAAACTCCCCGATAAACACCGGATAGTAGGCGGCGGCGGGGCTAATTTTTTGGTCGCCATTCGCGGGAATCCAAGGGCTGCTGCCTTTCCAAGGGTAAATATGGGATGCGTAAATGACGCCTTGTCCTCCCGCCGTGTCGGTCAAGGCGCAGGGTACCCCGCCGCATGAACCGTTGACCAAACCCGTCAAGTCATAGGCGTAATCCACTCCGCCCACCACCAAAACATTGTTGGCTCCCGTTCCCCGGATGGTGCTTAAAAGGGCCTGCATCCCAGGGGTGTGGAAGGAATAGGAAGTTCCCGTTCCCCCATCGCGCCAGATGGACCACCCGTTTCCGTCATAGTCATAGGGTTCGTTATAGATGTCGAAAAGGACCGAGGGATTATTGGCGTACCGGGTCGCCACGGAAGTCCAGAACGTCACGCTGTTGTCGTCGGGCATATATTGTTGTTTTGTGCTCGAATCACTTCCCCAGCCGGTCCCGCAGGGGTCCGTGGCCCCGGTCTGACGGCCTGACCAGTGGAGGTCAAGGAGGACATAAACATTGTTGGCATTGCAAAAATTGACCACGTTGTCCACGATGGTCTGGTAATTCGCCCCCCCGCCACCACAACCAAACCACCAATCCTGGTTGAGGGGAATACGGACGATATTGGCGCCCCAGGCCGTGACCGATTCGGCCGCGGTGTTGGCGATACCGGGACCCTGATTCCCGGAGGAGTCGAATTCCAGGCCGTCTACATTGACGCCCTTGAGCCGGACGGAGCAACCCGTGTCGGTTTGAATTTGGTTTCCGGAAACATGGAGTTGGGGCGGAAGCGCGAGGGACACGGAAGCGCAAAGGAACAAAGCGGCGCAAATGGAGAACAACCTCAAATCGTTGCGCGAAACTCCGCGAACCCTCAATTTGGAATTCAAAAATTTCACTGGGTTGTCCTTTGCGGAAATGAAAACCGTTTCGAAAATGCCGGGCGGAAAATTTCATCCAATGGGTTGGATCTCCATCCTTCAAAACTTCAAAAACGTGCAGAAAATATGCCACGAAACCCCTTTGAAAGCGAAGCAAAACCACCCGAAAAGCGAAAAGTCGAAGCGCTTTTTTGATTCCTTTCTGACGACGGATGGAAAAATGACTTTGGGTTCAGCCAAAACTCTGGAACCGGTTACGGGAGGTTTTCTTATAATGAATCCATGCGGAAATCAAAGACCGTCCTGGTGCTGGCCGCAGGCAGTTTAGGTGACGCTCTGTTGACCCTTCCCGCCCTGCGTTATTTGTCCGCGGGGAATGAAGCCACCGTCGCCGGGACCTCCCCTTACAATTCTCTCGGCGCGGGACTTTTGGGCCTGCAACGCATCATCCCCCTCGATCCTCTCCTTCAAATTCTTTACTCCACCGGCGATGATTCTTCCCAGCGGGATTTTTGGCGGGCATTCGATGAGATTTTCGTTTTCTTCAAGGACAAGGATGCGGCCATTCTGGAAAAATTGGCCGCCTTATCCGGCGCCCAAATCCGTTTCCCTTCCAAATCCTTTAGCGAGTTCCTGGAGGAGGGCCGCTGGGCGGCCGAGTATTGGCTGGAGACCGCCGCGTCTGAACCCCTTCCCTATGACTCACCCTACCGCCAAGCCAAGTTGGTCATGGGTGAGAGATTTAAGGAAAAAGGGCGGGAGCTTTTAGATGAACTTTCCCTCAAGAATCCCTTCGTCATCCATCCGGGAAGCGGCAGTAGGGCCAAAAATGCCCCGTTAGATTTCTTCCGAACCGCCGCCGAAAGGGCGGTAAATGAATCCAAAAAAGAAGTCTTGGTGATTTGGGGCGAAGCCGAGGAAAAAAACTTGGGGGACATCAGGAGGTCTTTTGAGGGCATCGAGGGAGTTAGGGTTCTCCCCCAAATACTGCCGTTGGCCGACTTGGCGGCGGTCCTTTCCCAATGTTCGGCTTACTTGGGGAACGACAGCGGAGTAACCCATTTGGCGGCGGCCTGCGGTTTGAGGACCTTCGCGATCTTTCAAACGACCGACGCGAGGGTTTGGGGGCCGAACGAGGCCGTCATTTGGGCGGCCCTTCAAAGCCTTCATTTATCGAAAAAATGAAAGGCAAAAAGGTTGTTACCCCAGCCCGCCTTCGGCGACACACAAAATAACTCGAGTTAAAACAATGATTTTACGGAAATCCTTATGGCTTACTTCGGGGCTTCCCTGGTTCAAAACTACTTTTTCTTTTTTTCCTTGGCTTTAGGGGAAGGTTTGGACTTCCGGCCCTTGCCTTTGAGGGCTTCCACCAGGGCGTTGCCGATCTCGCCGGGGCTTTGCGCCACCACAATGCCGGCCGCTTCCAGGGCGGCGATCTTTTCCTTGGCCGTTCCCTTGCCGCCGGAAACGATCGCGCCGGCGTGGCCCATGCGCTTGCCCGGGGGCGCCGTCATGCCCGCGATGAAGGCCGCCACGGGCTTTTTCATGTGTTTCTTCACGTAGGCGGCCGCTTCTTCCTCGGCCGTGCCGCCGATTTCCCCGATCATAATGACCGCCTGGGTGTCCTTATCCTTGTTGTAGGCCTCGAGGGCGTCCAAGTGGGTGGTGCCCACGATGGGGTCGCCGCCGATGCCGATACAGGTGGATTGGCCGAGTTTGAGCTGGGTCACCTGCCAGACGGCCTCGTAGGTCAGGGTTCCCGAGCGGGAGACGATCCCGATCTTACCCGGCTTGTGGATGTAGCCCGGCATAATGCCCACCTTGGCCACGCCCGGCGTGATGATGCCGGGGCAGTTGGGGCCGATAAGTCGGGTCCTGGGGTACTGCTTGAGGATGGCGTTGACCTTCGCCATGTCGTTGGCGGGAATGCCCTCGGTGATGCAGACGATGAGCTCAATGCCCGCCGCCGCGGCTTCCAGGATGGCGTCCCCGGCGAAAAGCGCGGGCACGAAGATCATGGTGGTGTTGGCGCCGGTCTTCTTGACCGACTCGGCCACCGTGTCGAACACCTTGAAACCCTCCACCTCGGTGCCGCCCTTGCCCGGCGTGACCCCGCCCACCATCTTGGTGCCGTACTCCCGGCAGGCCTGGGAGTGGAACAACCCCGCCGAGCCGGTGATGCCCTGGCAGATTACCCGGGCTCCTTTATTTAGAAATATACTCACGCGTATTCCTCCGTTTGTGAAGTAATTTGAGCCGAATCGCCCGGAGTTCTCAGTTTTGAGTTCTAAGTGTTGAGTTAAAGATGATTTGAGCCGCGGGCTCAAATCCACAATTACTCAAAACTTACACTGCTCATCAATAAACCGGGCCATAGGCCCAAAAGAGGGAACCTGTGTGACCCTCATTACTTTCATCGGGCAAAGCCCGATTTTTCGAAAAGTGAATGAGGGTAAAACTCCGGACTCAAAACTCGCGGACGAAAACTTTACCCCGGTTCCCTTTGAAAATAACCCTAAACCCTCGCCGACTCCACGACCGCGCGGGCCGCCTCATCCATGCTGGAGGCGAATTTATACTTCAGGTCCGACTTGGAAAGCAGTTCTTTTCCCTTATCCACGTTGGTTCCCTCCAGGCGCACAACCAGGGGAAGGGAGAGCCCCACTTCCTTGGCGGCGTCGATGATGCCCTGCGCGATGACGTCGCACTTCATGATGCCCCCGAAGATATTGACCAGGATGGCCTTCACCCTGTTGTCGGAGAGAATAATCTTAAAGGCCTGGGTGACGGCCTTGGTGGTGGCGCTGCCACCCACGTCCAGAAAGTTGGCGGGCGAGCCGCCGAAATGCTGGATGGCGTCGGCCGTGGCCATGGCCAGCCCCGCCCCGTTCACCAGGCAGCCGATATTACCGTCGAGGGAGATATAAGAGAGTCCCGACTCGGCGGCCTGAAGCTCCCGAGGGTCCTCCTCATCGGGATCCCGCCAGGAGATGTATTCCTTGTGGCGCGGGAGGCCGTTGTCATCGAAGGAAACCTTGGCGTCCAGGCAATGCAGGCTGCCATCCTTAAGGATGACCAGGGGATTCACCTCGATGAGGGAGAGGTCCAAATCCATGAAAATCTTGACCAGGTCCTGGAAAAGCTTGGCGCCCTGGTTGATCTTATCGGATGGAAGACCCAGGTCCATGTGCAGTTGTCGGGCCTGGTAAGGGTGGAGTCCCTGCACCGGGTCCACGTAAACCTTCTGGATAGCCTCCGGCTTGGTGGCGGCCAATTCCTCGATTTCCGTGCCGCCCTCGGCGGAAGCCAAGATCACCGGACAGCGGTGGGAGCGGTCCAGCACCACACTCACGTAAAGCTCACGGGTATAGTCGGCGGCGGGGGTGATAAAGATTTTCTTGACGATCTTGCCTTGGGGCCCCGTCTGGGGGGAAACCAGCTTCATGCCAAGGATGTCGCTGGCCTTCTGGTTGACTTCCATCTCGCTTTTGGCCAGCTTGACGCCGCCGGCCTTGCCCCGCCCACCAGCGTGGATCTGGGCCTTGACGACCCAGGGACCTTGTGGGAATTTCTTGAGCGCCTCATCGACTTCCGAAAGGTGGGTCACCATCTGGCCCGGCGAAACCGGCAGGCCGTACTTGGCGAAGATTTCCTTGGCTTGGTACTCGTGAAGTTTCACAGGCACTCCTTTAATCTTTGATGAAGAAGTTCTGCGAACAGCGGACCGTCGACTGCCTTCAATCTTAAACGGCGGTTGGCCGCAAATCAGCCCAAATTTACGGCTAATTCTTTTTAGGTTAATGGATGTTGTTGTGCATCTCCAAAAACAAACTCTTGAAGTCGTTGAAAAACACCAGGATGACCAGGCAGACGATGAGCACCACGCCGGTGTTTTGGTAGATGATCTGGGCCTTGATGGAAACCGGCTTGCGCTTGATGCCCTCCACCAGGAAAAGGAGGATTTGGCCGCCGTCCAACAGGGAGATCGGGATAATGAGGTTGGACAGGAAAAGGATCAGGGAGATCATCACCACCACGTTCACGAATTCCTCCAACCCCTGGGAAGCCTGCTTGTACATCATGCGCACAATGGTCACGGGACCCGCCACACTCTCCCGCAGGGAGACCTTCCCCACCACGATTTTCATGAAACCCGCCATATACATCTTGCAGAACCTCACGGCGGACTGGACTGAGTCGCCGCCCGCCTCGAGGAGGGAAAGTTTCTTGGTTTCCGAGTTCTTGGATTCCACCGGGCCGATACCCACCGCCTTGAAACTGCCGTTGTAGACCCTCTTCACATCCAAGCTGTGGGTCTTTCCGTCCCTGAGGAACTCAATATGGATAGGATCGTTTTTGGTGTTGCGGATGAGATAGGTCACCATACCCCAATCGTCCAGCTTCTGCCCATTGATGGCCGTGATGGTGTCACCTTCCCTTAAGCCGGCGTTGCGGGCCGGTTGGCCAAGGGCCGCCATGCCAATGACCGGCGGCACCGCCTCCATGATACCCAGGGAAGCCTCATCGACGGGATCGGGCCCGATCCCGATGGAATTGAGGGTGACGAGGAACCAGTTATTGGACGCTTCCCAGGAATTGAGCACCTTGGGGGCGCGGACAATGTTGGTCTCAAAGGTCTTTCCGCCGCGCTCCACCGTCACCAGCGAGGACTGGCCGTAGTCGGGCATAAGATCATCGAGGGCCAAGGCCAAATTAGTGATGTCCTTGCCGTTGACCTTCAAAAGGTGGTCGCCGGTTTTAAGGCCCGCCTTTTCGGCCAGGCTTCCGGGGGGGACAAACCCCACGTAGGGTTTCTCGTAGGGGATAATCTCGCCCTTGATGGAGAATAGGAGGAAGAGGAGCACCACGGCGGAGACGAAATTCATCAAGGGGCCGGCGAAGGCGATGATGACCCGCTTCCACCAGGAAGCGTAAAGGAAGTCGCCGGGAACCGGGGCCACGGCGGCCATTTCCTCGGCCGACTTGCCGCTTAAATCCCCCCCCTGGGGCAGGCAAAAGCCCCCCAAGGGGATGGCGCGGATGGCCCAGGTGGTGTTTTTCCACTTGCGCGATAGGAGGGTCGGCCCGAAACCGATGGCGAACTCGGTCACCTCCACCCCGCTCCACCGCATGGCCAGGTAATGGCCGTACTCGTGGATGGTGATCATGAAGACAAAGGCTAGTACGACCTCAAGAATATCCATTTATTCCTTAACTCTAAAAAATTCTGTTGAACCACTAAGACACCAAGGGCACCAAGTTAAACAAAGCGTAATCTTCAGGGCCTAAATCAAAACCTTTGGAACTTTGATAAAGACTGATGCATTAGATGGAGAAAACCAAAAATCTTGTTTTTGCCGGTTCTTAGTCGGTTTTTTCACCTTATTGGGAGAAGTTTAATTTTTTTAAATTCGTGTTCATCTGTGGCTAACTGCCGTTTCTGGGATTACAGTGTCGAGGCGACTTGGCGGGCCCAACGGTCGGCCATCAATATACCATCCAGGGTACGGTTTGTCAGGGGACGGTATTTTCGCAAGGTTTTTTCAATAATTCTCGGAATCTGGTTGAAGGAAATTTCCTCTTTCAAGAACCGGTTCACCGCCACCTCGTTGGCGGCATTCAAGACCGCCGGGTAAGTCCCTCCTTTTTTTCCCGCCTCATAAGCTAGGTCGACGCAGGGAAATTTTCCATGGTCGGGCTTCTCAAAATGAAGGCGCCCGATTTTCGTTAAATCCAGCCGGTTTACGGGGGAATTTCCCCTCCGTGGATAAGTCAGGGCGTATTGGATGGGGATTTGCATGTCGGTTGTGCCCAGTTGGGCCAGCACCGACCCATCAATGTACTCCACCATGGAGTGGATGATGGATTCGGGGTGAATGACGATGTCGATCTTGGAATAGGGAGCGTTGAAAAGGAAATGGGCCTCGATCACTTCCAACCCCTTGTTCATGAGCGTGGCGGAGTCGATGGTGATCTTAGGCCCCATCCGCCAGGTGGGATGGTTCAAGGCCTGCTTCAGGGTAATCTTGGAGAAGTGTTTGCGACTGAGGTTCCGGAACGGCCCGCCTGAGGCGGTCAGGATGATCTTGTGGATTTCAGAAGGCTTCTCCGACCCCGCCAAGCACTGGAATACCGCGCAGTGTTCGCTGTCCACAGGAAGGATTTTGGACCCCGACTTCCGGGCCGCTTGGGTCACCACTTCCCCGGCCATCACCATGGTTTCCTTGTTGGCGAGGGCGATGTCTTTTCCCTTTTGAATGGCGGTCAAGGTGGGCTTCAACCCCGCCGCGCCCACGATGGAGGACAAGACCAGGCTGGCGCCCGATTCCCCGGCTACGGCCACGAGACCCTCTTCCCCGGCCAAAAGCTGGGTGGAGGTGCCCTTGGTCAATGCCTTGAGTTCAGGATAAAAACGCCAATCCAGAATGGCAGCCATCTTGGGGCGGAAGGCCTTGATCTGCTTGGCCAATTCCTTGGCGTTCCGGTAAGCGGTGAGCCCCACCACTTGGAAGGCGGGTTTGAGCTTCTGGACGACCTTGAGGGTGGAAAGTCCGATGGAGCCTGTCGAACCCAGGATGGCGATCTTTTTGGGCATGAGAGAGAAATCCTAAAACCCCGGAATCAAAAACGGCAAATTATAACATCCCTCAAAAATAAAAAAACGAAGGGAAAGTTACCTTTCCCTTCGTTTAATACGGGCTTTTGAAATTATTTCTTGTCCTTGTCCACCGGCTCGTACTCGGCGTCCACGGCGCCTTCCTTGGCCTTATCGTCAGCCTTGGCGCCGTCACCGTCACCGCTAGGGGCCGCCGCTCCGGAAGCTGCCTGGGCCTTGTACATGGCCTCGCCCAGCTTCATGGAAGCCTGGCTCAATTCTTCCGCCGCCTTCTTGATGGCCTCCGCGTCGTCGCCCGGGAGAACCTTTTTCAAAGCCTCGAGCTTCTCCTCGATGGACTTCTTGGTATCCGCGTCCACCTTGTCGCCATAATCCTTCAGGGCCTTTTCGGTGGAGTAGGCCAGGGTGTCGGCGTGGTTCTTCGCCTCGATCTTATCCTTCTTCTTCTTGTCCTCCTCGGCGTGCAGTTCGGCATCTTTCTGCATCTTCTTGATTTCCTCGTCGGAGAGCCCCGAGGAGGGCGTGATACGGATGGACTGTTCCTTACCGGTGCCCAGGTCCTTGGCGCCCACATTCAGGATGCCGTTGGCGTCGATGTTGAAGGTCACCTCGATCTGCGGCACGCCACGCGGGGCCGGCGGGATGCCCACCAGGTCGAAGCGGCCGAGCGTCCGGTTGTCCGTGGCCATCTCGCGCTCCCCTTGGAGCACGTGGATGGAGACGGTGCTTT
>DATKOC010000089.1:0-17858 GCA_035524855.1 bacterium | reverse complement strand
TGCTGGCCGACCCTTGACGAAGGCTGGAACGGGATATTGGCCCTTGAGCTGTCGAAACATTGGACCTGGAGGTTTTTCTACACCTTTGGCCAGGCACCCCCGCTTCCGGTTTGGACCGCGGCACTCCTGTTAAAGCTCGGTTGGCCGCCGGCCCTTTGCCTTTGGTTTCCCTCGGCGGTCGTATCCCTCCTCACCGTAGTCATGGGCTATTGGGCGGCCAGGCAATTTTTCTCCAAATCTTTTTCCCTGGTTTGCGGTGGACTGTTGGCTTTCAGCTATTGGCCGCTTTTCCTCGGGCGTTTTTGCCATCAGGGGATCTGGCTGCCCATGTGGGTTTGCGGTGTTTTTTTCCTGTGGGGCCGTTACTTAAAATCAAACGGGGAAACGTCCCAGAGAATTTGGGCCATCTTCATCGGCTTGGGAATGGGCCTCGGTTCCTTTACCTTTACTCCCTGGATGGGCATAGCTGGAATTTTCCTTTTATCCGTCCTTTGGTCAACCAGGGCCCAATTAGATAAAGACCGTCTCCAAATAGGTCTATTGCTTCTGGGACTTGTGGTAGGCCTGCTCCCATTCCTTCTAGCGGTGCGCCAGGAAGGTTATGGCCAACATATCCTCTCCCTGTCGCCCTGGGGCGGATGGTTTCATGGACTGGATTTCTTTACTAACTTCTTCAAATACTTCGCAGTCCTGGTCTGGGGAGCCTTTGAGAAAGATCCCGCTTACACCCCAATCTGGGGCGGATTCTTAAACCCCCTCTTGGGAGCCTTCTTCTTTGTGGGATGCCTCGAACTGGTCGCCCATTGGAGATCAGGCGTTGTGAGGTGGGTGACGGCCGCCTTTTTCCTTTTTCTCTTGCCAGGGGCCTTATCTCCCAATTTAGAAACTTTCCGCGTGGCACAAGTGCTTCCGCTTCTTCTTTTCATTACGGCCATTGGGATTCACACGTTCTTTGGAAGCATTCCGGTTGCGCGAAGGGTGGCCTCCCTCTTTTTAGTGATGATCCTCGTGGGAGCCTTTGATTTTAGCTCGATGGCGGCTCCTTACCGAAACCCTGAAATCCAACCCGAAAATTTCGGAAGACCGTTAAAATCCCTGGAACATTACCGTGCTTACCAAGCTTTGGAAAAGGCCCAGGAGGAAAAAGGCCCCGGAGCCATTCTGGCCAGCTTTGATACCAACGCCTTCAATGACCCGACCCTCCCGTTCATGAGCAGGGTTTTGTCCAGCGCCATGCGAGGGGGGATTCCCAAGTGGGTCGCCGTTTTCGTCAACGAGAACTATGAACCCTTCCTCAAAAAACGCTATCCCGCGGGCAATTGGATTTGGGTTGGAAAAGGACTGAGCCTCGAAAATGGGGGGGAGCTTCTCGGGATCATCCCCTTCGAGGCCCTGACTCCCGAAGATAAGGAGGCCTGGATTGCCACCAACTGGGATTTGCAGAAAGCAGATCTTCAGCGGTTTTCCCAGAGTTCGGGGCGGCTCGATAAGTCCGTTGAAATTCTTTCAAACGCGTCCTCATATAAATTCGACCCATTCTTGGAATCCGTTTATTGGGACAAAATGGGAGCCTACGCTTATGAGAACCTCGACTATGACTCGCAAATGAAGGCCTACCAAAATAGCCTCAGCCGGGGTTATCCCACGGCCGATCTCTATTTCAAAATGGGCCAACTATTCCTGGTTAAACAACAATATGGCGAAGCACGGAAGGCCTTTCTCAAGGCGACACAAGCTCCCTTGGACTTGACCCCCTCGAGGACATGGTTGGATTGGCTCGATCACCAACCGAAAAACACCACCCCTAACCCTGGCCACTAATTGTCCTTGGTCGCCAAAGAAAACAAGGTTACACTCTCAACAATTTTTAGTTTGGAGGATAAACCCTTGAGGCGTTTATTTTTACTGACCGCAATCCTTGTCTTGGCCGTGGGAACAAGCTTTCCGGCTTGGGGGGCCGCCACCAAGGAAGAATCCAAACTCGCGGCCACGGTGGACGAGTCCAAATTCGCCTGGAAAAAGTCGTGCAACACCGAGGGGTTGACCATCTACTGGTCAAAGGTGGAGGGAAGCCAGGTGATCGCCTTCAAGGGCGAAGGAATCGTGGATGCCCCCATCGAGAAGGTGGCCAGCATCATCATCGACACCACGCGTGGCACTGAATGGATCGACAGCCTGGTTTCCTCCAAGGTTGTCCGCAACGTCTCCCCCACGGAGTTCATCGAATATGACCACGTCGGCATCGCCTTTCCCTTCGACCAGCTCATGTCGGACCGGGACTTCGTCTCCCACGTTTACCTGGTAAGCGACCCCGAGACAAAACGCGTGAAGGTCAGCTACCTTCCGGCCGAGGACGAACTGGCGCCACCGGTGAAGAAGTACACCCGTGGGGTTATGTCCTGCGTGTTCAAGATGGTGCCGATGTCAATCGGGGAAGAGACCTACGTGGAGGCGGAAATTCATTGCGACCCCAAGGGCGGGGTGCCGAAATGGGTGGTGAACTTCTTCCAACAGGGCTGGCCGCAAACGACCTTCGAGAACCTGCGCCGCCAAGCCAAAAAGACCGACATTCAAACCTTACCGGTGGTGGAAAACCTTCTTCAAAAGCATCCCGTCAAGCTCGCCAAGAAGCCCTCGAAGAAAACTGTTAAATAAAAAAACCGTTAGTTACTTTTTGGAATAACGCTGATCTGGCCGTTTTCCTCCAAAACCGCGAAACGGACCTGGTGGGTGTCCACCACCCCGTTTTTGCGCAGGGCCGCGTTCAAATCCTCCATGCTGATATGCTCCCGTTCCATACGGTCTTGAAAAACTCTCCCATTGTGGACCAAGAGGGTGGGTTCCCCCGCCATGACCCGGCGAAAGGGCTTGAAACGGTAGGCCGCCAGCACCACGATCCAGTTGAGCAAGAGAATGACGATTGCCCCAATGATACCTCCGCCCAGGGAGTTATCGTTGCCGATGACGGCATTTTGGACCACGTTGGAAATAATCAGGAGGACTACTAGGTCAAAGGGGGTCAATTGTCCCACCTGGCGCTTGCCTGTGAACCGGAAGGCCAGGAGTATGAATAGGTAAACCACCGCCGACCGAAGGATTTTTTCCCAAATTGGAATTTCGGGAATCCAGAGATGGTTCATCTCGCCTCCTTAAAGCGCCTTCAGCCTACTCTTGTCAAAAGCTCCCGGATTTTTTCCTCATCCAAGACCATGTACATCTCATGGCGGTGCAGGCCAGGTGCGTAATGGTTTTGGGTGATTCGGTAGGTTTTGAAGCCCCATTTCATGAAAAACTCCACGCTTTGCTGGCTGCAATCCAGGCGGATGAGCTTCATCTTGGGGATTTGAGCGAGGGTGGCCAATCGGTTGGAGATCAGGTGCCGGCCCAGGCCCTTGCCATGCCAGTCCTTACGCACCATGCCCCAGCAGAGGCTGGAAGCTCCCCCGTCCAGGCCGATGACGTAGCCGCCACAGGCGATCGGGGTGCCGTGCTCGTCCTCCAGGACGGTATAGCCCTCGGAATGGTTTTCCAGGTATTTGTCGAAGATATCCCGTTCGTTGATGAGGAAGGTTTGAGGGGTATTGCTGTCGAAAATCTTGAGGCAGGCCTCCTTATCGGAGGGTTGGTAGGGGCGGGATTTCCAGGCGGGTTTTGAGGACTCCACGAAGATGCTCTCTTTGGAGTTCGAAGTTCGAAGTTCGTAGTTCTCAGTTAAGGTAAGTTTTTAACCCTTGGTTAAAAACTTGACGGTAACTCAGAACTCAAAACTCAGAACCCAAAACTCCTTGAATGGTTTTTATTCAAGGATAGCGTCCGCTTCAATTTCCACCAGCATGGCCGGGTCAATCAGCTTGGAGACCTCGACGATGGCCATAGCCGGCCGGATCTCGCCGAAAACCTCGCCATGGGCCTTACCATATTTCTCCCAATCGGCGATGTTGGTGACGTAAAGCCGGGTGCGGACTACGTTCCTGTAGGAGCCGCCGGCTTTTTCCAAAGCCGCTCCGATGGTCTTAATGGCGTTTTGGGTCTGCACGTATGGGTCAGGAGTAAATTTTCCGTCAGGACCCGCCCCGGTGGTGCCGGAAACGTGAACATAGTTGCCCACCTTGACGGCGCGGGAATAGCCCAGGATGGGTTCCCATTTTGAACCCGTACTAATATTCTCCCTTTTCGACATTTGAATCTCCTTGAAATTGGACAATGGAGCTTTTTGAATCAGTGTGAAAGTATAAAAGTTCGAAGGTAAGAAGGTGGGAACATTCACACCTTCATACTTTATGCGTTTTACTTGTTTATGACGATCCGACTTTCCTTGGCGCGCTGACTTGCCGGGCGGTCGTGGTGGAGGTATGGGGCCGGGCGGGCCCGCCCTTCTCGTGCTTGTGGTGGTCGTGCGGGTGGTCGTGGGGATGGTCGTGATCGTGGTCATGATCCTCCGCCTTCACCTTGGCGGCCGCCTCGGCGTTGGTTTTGGCCAATGCCACGCTTTGGGCCTTCTCGTCGGCCTCCAGGTGGCATTTCTTGTATTTCTTGCCTGAACCGCAAAGGCACTCATCGTTACGCCCGGTTTTGATTCGAGACTGCCAGTCGTTGTCCGCCATATTTACTCCTCTACTTTCATTTATCCGCAGGTATTGATTATACCGATTTTAATTTTGATTCTCAGGGGTTTTACGGCCAACTATGAACTACTTTTTGGAGCCGGCTTTTGCGGACTCTTTCGCCCTTTTGGCCTCGGCGGCGGACCATTCCTCGTACTCGGTGTAGGAACCCTTGAAATCCACGTAAGTCCCCCCGGGTTTCAACTCCAGGACGCGGTTGGCCACCTTGCCGATCAAGTCCTGGTCGTGGCTGGAGAAGATCACGGTGCCCGTGTACTCGGCCAAGGAAGTGCTGAGGGATTCGATGGATTCCAGGTCCATGTGGTTCGTGGGCTCGTCCAGGATCAGCACATTCCCGCCCTCCAACATCAGGCGCGAGAGCACCATGCGCTGGCACTCGCCCCCGGAAAGCACCTTCACGTTCTTGTCCTGCTCCTCGCCGGTGAAGAGCATCCGGCCCAACATCCCGCGGATGACCTGGCCCTCCTCCAGCGGCGCGAACTGCCTGAGCCACTGCAGGGCCGTCATGTCGGTGGTCAGTTCCTCCTTCACGTCCTGGGGCATGCTGGAAAGGCGCACGGTACTGCCCCAGACCGCCTGGCCCTCGTCGGGTTTGACGCCCCATTGGGCGAGGGTGGAACCCTCCGCCTGATAGGAACCCACGAGGCACTTGATGAGGGTCGTCTTACCGACGCCGTTTGGACCGATGATGGCCATCTTGTCCCCGTTGCCCACGATGAAGCTGACTTTTTTCAGGACCTTCAAGTCCCCGTAAGCCTTGCTGATGCTCTTGACGTTCAGGATGTCCTTGCCCGCGGGCTGTTTCTCCTTGAAGAAGAGGCGGGGATACTGCCGGGACGACTGGATGATGGTTTCCAATTCGATCTTTTCCAGCAACCGGGCCCGGCTGGTGGCCTGGGCGCTCTTGCTGGCGTTGGCCGAGAAGCGGGCCACGAAGGCCTTGAGTTCGGCGATCTGCTTCTCCTTGCGCGCGTTCTCGGTCAGCTTGCTGTCCAGCGCCTGCTTGGAGGCCATGGTGAAGAAGTCGTAGTTGCCGGAGTAAACCATGACCTTTTCCCGGTCCACGTCGGCGATATGGGTGCAGATATGGTTGAGGAAGTGGCGGTCATGGGAGATGACGATGATGGTCCCCTCGTAGGAATTGAGGTAGTCCTCCAGCCAGTCGATGGTCCGGATATCCAGGTTGTTGGTGGGCTCATCCAAAAGGAGGACGTCAGGCTTGGCGTAGAGCACCTGGGCCAGGAGTACCCGCACCTTCCAGCCCCCGGTCAACTGCTTCATTTTCCAGTCGTGCTTTTCGGTCTCGATTCCAAGGCCCTCCAAAAGCTCCCCGGCGCCCGCCGTGATGGTGTAGCCGTCCATGTCGCCGAAGTGGGCCTCCAGCTCGGCGGCCCGCAGGCCCTCCTCGTGGGTCATGTGGGGTTTGGCGTAAAGGGCGTCCTTTTCCTGCTGGACCTTCCAGAGGTCCTCCCGGCCCATGAGGACCGTGTCCAGGACCGAGAACTCATCGAAGGCGTACTGGTCCTGCTTGAGCATGGCCACCTTTACCCCCCGGTCCACCGCGATCTCGCCCTCGTCGGGTTTGATCTGGCCGGCCAGGATTTTCATGAAGGTGGACTTGCCTGCCCCGTTGGCCCCGATGAGGCCGTAGCAATAGCCGGGGTTGAACTTGACCGTGACGTGGTCGAAGAGGGTTTTCTTGCCGAAACGGAGGGTGATGTCTTTCGCGGAAATCATCGATTGCCTTAATGTTTTGTTCTTACCTGTCGACCGTCGACGGCCGACTGGTTTTTGGAGGCGCAATTGTCCGATGATTTAAAGGGAGAGTCAAGAATGATCCGGATGGGGTTTAAGCGGCCTGGGAAGTGGCCTTGGCCATCGCCTTTTGTTTCAAATAAGGCTCGTAATACTTGGCCATGAACTGTTTTTTATAATCCCGGGTGGTCGTGATACCGCCGATGAATTTGTAAAACACGATGAAGAGCCAGGCGTAGTCCCATTGGTAGGGAAGGAATCCGGCCCGGATGCCGTTGGGATAAAGGTGGTGATTGTTGTGCCATTCGCCCGTGACCATGCCGGGCCAGACCTGATTGATGGAAAGGTCGGCGCGGTTGAAGTCGATGCCGTCCTTGCGCTTGTCCTTTCCGCCCCCATGGCCGTCGTAATTAAAGGTGCGGACGCCGACCGCCCAAACCGCGGACCATCCGAACAAGGCCACCGCCAGGGGCATCCCCCCGACCAGGTAAAAGGCGGCGAACCAAAAAACCCAGTTGGAGACGAATTGGAAGACCGTGCGGGCGGGGTGGGCAATGGAGCCCCACTTCTGGTACTGCTCGTAGCTATTCAAGCCCATGCCGGTGTGGCGCACGAGCGCGGCGGTTTTGAGGTAATCCTCTTTCGAGAAGTTCCGCGCGATGGACTGGTGGTTCACGTCGGCCAGGAAGCAATAAAGCCAGCCGCCGAACACGTTGTAGGGGTCGCCGGGTTTTTCCGAGATGTAATGGTGCACGTGGTGGGACACCACGTAAACCTCCTCGGGAATGAGCTTGACGACCAAATTGCGGACGATGAAAAGCCAGAACCGGTTCTTGAAGGTGAAGGCGTGGTGGGTGGAATAACGGTGCAGGTAGATGGTGCCGTGGGTCCCCAGGATCACCATGCTGTAGATGAACCCCGCGATGAAAAGTGGCCAGGTGAAATACTTAAAAAGGAAAAGAAAGAAAAAGGGCGCGAAGACCAGGACGACGGTCCAGCTGAAAAGGGGAAGCCAGTTTTTTCGGGTCTTAAAGATATTCAGACGGGTAAAAAACTCCTTGAATATTTCTTTGTGGCTTGGGACGTATAACTTGTTGTCGCGAAGATATCCATAAGAGGGGGGATCCAAAACTGTGTCTAAAAACGCCATTGATAATTATTCCTTCCGGCAATCAGCGAATCGAGGGAGTGCCCGGATTAACACGGGATCAATGGCCCAATTTTTTTGAAGCATATTTTGGGCCAAAACGCCGTTCGTCCGGAGCTGCCTGACAATCTGAGGTGTTTCAGGCTTGAGCCATTATTGCTCGTGAGGTCGGAGGAAGGGCTGTTCGTCGGTTCCTAACTACAGACCTAGTATAAACCTTTTAAGGCTTCGGCAGTGTTAAATTGAAGAGTCCGGGGATTAACGACCTTTAACCGCACGTTTTTGCCTGATTTCCCCCAAATGGTCTTTCCATTCCTCTAGGCGGCTTTCCTCCTCGATCTGGAGGTAGTGCCGGTAACGGAACTGTCCCCTGTTGAAGGCGATAACCTGGTTGGCCTTCGCCATTTCGACGTGGCCGTGGGCGTTGGCCACCATGTTCCCCTCGAAGGCCGTCACCTGGACCTCCTCTTTTTTCCGTGAAACCTCGCAAAGGGTGCTATGCGCCCTGCAGGTGACGCTGTCGGCGGTGACCACGTAGGAAATGGCGTCCGGCCTGTCCATTTGGCAAAGGAGCCGGCCGTAAACCAGGTTCAGGCGGACAATGGGTTGTTTGTTGTCGCCCATGCGGGCGCGGAGAATGCGGATGCGGGTGCCGTGGGCCAGGTGAAAATAAGCGCGCCCTTTGAGCCGCAAAACAGCCTCGCCGTCCTTGGGGGTAATGATACGGTCCCCATCGTCGGTCATTTGACCCTTGCGGAGCCGGATCGTCTCGTTGTTCTCATCCCGGTACACGGTCACGACCCCCTTCGCGTCCACGACCTGGAAACGTAAGTCCGAATCCTGGGCCGAAGCGGTATTTGGGGTTAAAAATTCGGAACAGAAACACAACGCCGCAAAGATAAAGAATGAAAAAAATCTCATCTCAACGATCCTTCGAGGGATAAAAGAGACACATTATAAAATATAAAGAACATGAATTTTTCAAGATTCTCATCAATTTTTCGTTTCTTTTATCCTGTCTTCCACAAGCCTCAATGCTTGTAGGGCTTCTGAGTATCCGGGTTCAATCCTTAAAGCCGCGCAAAGGGATTTTTGGGCTTCGGTGAAGTTTTTCTTTTGAAGATAAAGACTACCAAGTTTGTAATATAAGTGGGCGGAAGGATAACCCTTCTCAATGGCCTGGCGAAGGGCGAACAGGAGATCACTGTAGTGTGATTTGAAGTCGAATTGGTAATAAAACTCCGCACGCCTTTCCCAAAAACAGGATTCAATGAACCTATCCCTTTTTAACGAAGCCGGTTCACTATCGAAAAGTTGACTAGCTTTTTCATAGGTATCCTTTTCACTGATCTGGTTGACCGCGAAGCTTAAGGCCCGAAAATAATGATGAATCTCCCTCCATTCCATGAGGGTCCTTGAGTTGCGCGCGTTGATCGGAATAATTCCCAGAATCAAATCATTGTCATTGCCTAAATCCACCCCCACCTTAAACCACCTGGCTTCCGGAAATTCGGACGAAAGAAAGGAATAGAAATGGCGATTCGTTTGAACCGCGGCCCAAATGGGCCTGCTCGATCGCAGCCGTGGATTCTCGGCGGCGTTGATATCATAAGTCATCACAAACGAACTCTGATCCCTGAGGGATTCGGAGGAAAATTCCGTGAAAATGAGCCCGTTTCCCCAGTTCAACGAAATAGTCCGGAGGAGTTTTTGGGCCCGCCATTCCTGGATGGCTTCGGGATCGGTCAGCCCCTGGTTCGGAAGATGGGCCCGATCAGGATAAAACTTCAGAAGCCGGTTCGCGTCGAACACTAACGAGATAAGGATCAGGCTTACCAATAACCAACTCTTATTGCTCCTGGAAAATATAGGGGTCAAATCTTGAATTCCGAGGGAAATAAAAAAGAAAAGGAATGGAAACGATTGGACAATTCGGAACATTTCCACGTTCATCGATAGAAAACCCGGCAGCAGGGAGCAGAAGAGGGAAAAAGCGGCCCATTGGATTAACTTGTTCTCCCGATATTGAGTGGATTTAAGAAACCCCAAGTAACAAAAAGCCCCTAAAAGTGGATTCAACATACCGCCCGTGTCAGTGCCAAAAGAAGATAAAGGCTCGAAGGGGCCCCAGAAAATCGAAGAAACATAGGAAAAAATATGGACCGCCTGGCGACCCGGAAAGAACCAATCGTGGATCATGAAAAGACTGTTGAAATGGCCGAAATAATCTTCCGTAAATATGCCGATTAAAAATGGGATAAGAGCCACCATGAATCCCGCCCCAAAAAACAGAAAGTTGCCCTTGTTTCGGACGCCGCCAATAAAAGGAACCCGGAAAGCCGCGATGAAAACGGGAATGATCATCACGGGCCAAGACGTAAAAATATAAGATCCGAGCGCAGTGCATAAACCCAACACCATAGCGCCAGTATTTCCCCGAAAACCGTGACGGTTTGTCTTGTAGAAACCCAGGATGAGAAGATTTCCGCAAACCCAAAGGGGAAGCCAAGTTCCTTGAAGATTCAAGCGGCCGATGTAAAGCGGCCAAAAAGAGAGGGCGAACAAACACCCGAATATGAAGGCAAAGGTCTTGGAGACGTAATTTTTTACCATCCAAAAAGCCAGGAAAACTGTTGATAAGGAGCAAAGGGCTGGCGACAGCCAAAACGCAAGGGGCGGGGAAAAACCCGCTTTGAATAAAACGGCTGAGATCCAAACCGACAGCGGTGGATGCATGGCGGTGGTGTAAAAAAATCTCCAATTCCACTTTTCACTGAGGTTAATGGCCAACATCCCCAGGATTCCCTCGTCCCCTCCCGGCCAAAGGGAGAAATCCTTCAAACGGTAAAACCTCAAGAAAATCCCAAGGACGAGGATCAAAAAGCAGTATCCCCAATAAAATTTGATCTCAAATTCCGGGAAAAGATTTTCTTTGGGCGAGGATTTTGGAACGGCGAAAAGAGAAAACCACAGCGCCGGCGTGAGGATTCCAATTGCCAAAACTACCAGTTTGAATTGAATGGTGAAATCGGAATAAGACAGAAACAAGTTTGAGAGGGTGAAAAGGATCAGCAGTAATATGCGAAGCGATGCCGGACTTGGATCTTTCATTCAACCCGTATTATAAATCGAAAATTTGTTTAGGCCACGATACGACCGGTTTTCGGTGGTAAGTCGGTTTCCCATGGAGGAGAAGGGAAGTTACCTGATTGAAACCCAATAAACCCCCGGGAGGATTACTTTCCAGCCGGGATATCCCTAACATATCGCCCGGGGAAACATTTCAAAAAGGGGAGGAATTCATGTCAGAACCGAATATTGCCGCGAAAGCCCCGGCCAAGGTGGAGCTGGAAAAGGGGAAGAAATACGCCTGGTGTTCCTGCGGGCATTCCCAAAAACAGCCCTTCTGCGACGGCTCCCACAAGGCCCATCCGCCATTCGTGCCCCTGGTCTTCACGGCGGAGGAAACCAAGACCGCCTTCCTGTGCCAGTGCAAGCATAGCGGCAACAAGCCCTACTGCGATGGGACCCACAAGACGCTTCCCTAAAAGAGAACAAAACAGGGTGAATTTTGTTCGTAGAGTCGTTCTGAACGGCTCCCCGGGTTGGAATCGAACCAAACCTATTTCGAATCAGCTGCCCTGGCTTGGAAGGGTGACGCTGGTAGGCCGTTCTTGCCAAACAAATTGCAAACCGGATTGTCGGCCCAGGCATAACGGACCGACTTGGGCGCCGCGACCTCGTCCGCCCAAACTTCCACTGTTGAACCCACGATTTTCGCCTTGGCCCATTGGTATTTCCCATCCTCGCCAGCTACGGCGAAACCCCGCAGTTTCTTTCCGCCTTTTGAAACCAATCCGCCCTCGGCGTACTTAAATTTCAACGTGGCTTTTTTCCCATCCACTGTCATGGAATCGAAAAGGGGTCCTGAGAAGGGGCCCGGCTCGTTATAAGCCACGTGGAGGGCGGCGAGGGCCAGGCGGTCTCCGACGTCCTTCTTATCCTTTGGGTGAATATCATTCGCCTCGCCCACATCAATTAAGGTGGCCATGCCCGTATTGGGTTCCGCCAGGGCCAAGCGTTGTCCCTCACGGATCTCCGCCCAAGCGCTTTCGGAGGGTTCCAACTTCACTTCCTTGAAATTTGGGAGTTGGGCGTAAATGAATGGGAAATCGCCCTGGCCCCAAGCGGCGCGCCAGCCACGGATAAGGGCAGGCAGGAGGTCCTTGTACTCGGGAGCGTTCCCCTCGTTGGTCTCCCCTTGGTACCAGATGACGCCCTTCATTCCGTAGGGAACCAGGGGGTTCACCTGGCCGTTGTAAAGCCCGGAGGGGATCGCCGACATAGGCGGGGCGATGACGTTGAAATAGAGTCCGGTCAAGGCCGTGGGGTCCCAGGGCTTCTTCTGTCCCCAACCGCTTTGCTTGAGGGAGGAAAGCGCGATTTTGTGAAGGGCCCAATCCTTGGTCAGCTCGAAAGGCTCCGAGCCGTAGTTATCCCAATCAGTGACGATGGGCTGGGAAATGATCATGTTGAACTTACCCGTACCCTTGGCGTAAAACTCCACAGCCTCATAGGCGCTCAGGTCCGTAGGTTTTCTGTCCTGGGAGAAGGAGGTGTTGGAGTTGCCCCAGCCGCCCGCCTGGATGGAGGCCGTGAGGTCCCCGATGGGTCCAGGTTTGGGACCGCCGACGTCGTGAGACGTGAAGGTGATGGAGGAACCGGCCTGAGCGTTGGAGGACCAGGCGCCGCCCAGGGTACCTTGGGGAGCTTTCGGATCGGGGCCGACCAGGACCGTGACCGGATTTTTGGAAGGGTCCTTGGGGAGCAGGCGGATGGTGGAAAGAAGCAACTCGGTTTTATCCATGCCCAGCCGCTGGTTTTTTTCCGCGGGGGTGAGGGCGTTCCACTTGTCCCAGCTGGCTTTCAAGGCGGGATCGCTCTTGTAGGATTCCTGGGGAATCCAGGACTCGATCCAAGTGCCGCCCCAGTAGGTTCCCACGATGGCCACCGGAACCTTCAATGACTGGCGCAAATGCTTGCCGAAATAATAGGCGGTTCCGGAGAAATCCTTAGCCGTGTCGGGGGAGCAAATTTTCCAGGCCCCGTTGGCTTTTTCCATCGGCGCCGCCGTCAAGGCGCGGTCCTCGACATACCAGCGGAACTGGTTGTCCTTGGCCTTGGCGGCCTCCGCCGTCCCGCCGTTCGTGTTGTTCAAGGGCAGTTCCATATTGGACTGGCCCGAGGCCACCCAAACCTCCCCCACCAGTACGTCTTTCACCGTCACCGATTCCGATCCCTCGATCAGCAGCTCAAAAGGGCCGCCCTCATCAAGTTTAGGCAAGTTCGTTTTCCATTTTCCGTCCTTGTCGGCGACGGCTTTCGCCGATTGCCCGTTGAGGGAAACCGTAACCTCTTGGCCGGGCTTGTCCTTGCCCCAAAGCGGGGCCTGAATCCCTTGTTGAAGGACCATGTGGTCGCTGATGAAGGCGGGCAATTCGAGTTTGGCCTGAGCCAAAGAGACCGAAAACAAGAAGGCGGGAAGTAAAAAACGAAGCGAACGATTCATATCAAACTCCTTCGATGGGGATGAACCATAGGGGAACATCGTAACTTGAGCGGGGGCAATTAAAAAGCTGGAAAAGAACCGGATCCTAAGGAGTTTTGGGGTTCACCAGCAGGAGACGTGACTCGGTGTAACCCTCGATGGCGTATTTCACTCCCTCGCGGCCGAAGCCGGAATCTTTCACCCCGCCGTAGGGCATTGAGTCCACCCGGTAAGTGGGGACCTCGTTGATGAGGACCGTTCCCATTTCCAAGTTTTCATAAGCTTGCTGGACTTTTCGCAAATCGTGGGTGAAGACTCCGGCCTGGAGGCCGTAGGGGCCCTCGTTGACCTTGGCGAGGGCTTTCGAGAACTCAGAGTAGGGCTCAAGGACGACCACAGGTCCGAAGACTTCCTCGCAGGAAATCTTCATATCGGGTTTAACCCCTGTCAGGAAGGTTGGCTCGTAAAAAGAACCATCCCGCTTGGCGCCGCAAAGGGCCTTTGCCCCGCCCGCCAAGGCTTCTTGGACCCAGGATTCCACGCGTTTGGCCGCGTCCTCGGAAATCATGGGACCGATTTGAGTTTGCATGTCGGCGGGGTCACCCCGTTTTAGAGCCTGGATTTGAGGCAAAAGGAGATCGAGCAATTCCCGGTAAACTTTTTCATGGGCGTAAACCCTTTGCACCGAGATGCAGACCTGTCCTGAGAAACTAAAGCCACCGGCCACGATTCTTTTCACGGCGAAATCTAAATCCGCGTCGGGCTCCACGATCACCGCGGCGTTGCCGCCCATCTCCAAAAGCACTTTCTTCTTAGGAGCCAGGCCCTTCAAGTGCCACCCCACCGTGGCGCTCCCCGTGAAGGAGAGGACTTTCACCCGGGGGTCCCGGGCGATTTTTTCCGTATCGGTATTTTCGCAAGGGAACACCGAAAAGCTTCCGGGTGGAAGCCCCGCTTCCGACAGGACCTGGGCCAGGAGCAGGGCGGTTAAGGGCGTCTTGGGAGAAGGTTTCAAGAGGAAGGGGCACCCGCAAGCGATGGCCGGAGCCACCTTGTGGGCCACGAGGTTCAGGGGAAAATTGAAGGGCGCGATCGCGAAAACGGTACCCAGAGGAAAGCGGCGGTAAAGACCAAAACGTCCCTCGGCGCCGGGGGCCAAGTCCATCGGCAGGAGGTCGCCGCCCATCCGCCGGGCTTCCGCCGCGGCGTCGGCGAAGACCGCGGCGGCGCGCGCGACCTCGCGCTGAGCGTCGGCCAAGGGCTTGGCCGCCTCAAGCACGATCAGTTTGGTGAATTCGTCCGACAGGTCGGCGATTTTACGGGTGACCTTCTCGCAGGTTTCGGCCCTTTGATAAGCGGAAAGCCGTTTGGTTTGAGCGAAAGAAGTCTCGGCTCGGCTTAAGGCGGTCTCAATTTGGCTGGAGTCCGCCAGGAAAGTTTGGGTAAAGGCCTGACCGGTGTAGGGATTGACGATCGGAAGGGTTTTGGGGGATTCAACCCAATCGCTACCGATATAGATTTTTTGAGGGGAATTTTTCATGGCACGAGAAGGCTTCTTAATTGATTATCCTGTGAACTATCAGCTGTGGACTATTAACTGGAATTAAGCTTGGGGGGAAGGAAGGATCTGTTTGAAATCCTGTAAAAGGACCGGATGGACCACAGGAGTAGTCTGCGCTGTCGGGTCGAAAGCTGGCTCGTCGGGATTGAAACTCTTCAACTGGAACTCGATCACGCCCTCGACGTTGGTGTATTCGGAGATTTCCGATTCCGGTTTGGGAAATTCGGGCCACTCGTAACTGGAGGTTTCCTCGGGCTTGGCGAAGGGATTCATAGGCCGTATTTTACAAGCGGCCTTCCAATTGGGAAACACTAAATTCTTCCTGAATTTTGAGAGGGGCCTGGAACCCACTGTTTATGGTGGCTCCTGGAGGACTTCCGCTAAATATACGAAGGCTCCCCCGGGGGAAGGGGTTAAAATGGAGGGGCCATTTGGTATTTGCATCATATAGAAGGTGAGGGCAGGGGTTTAAAGTCGTAGCATTGAAATCCCTGGTGTTAGCCGGGGATGAAATGCGTCCCAGCGGAAGGCTGGGCAAGCGAAGCTTGGACTTCGTGACTCCCATGGGCAAAACCCATGGGAATCACTACTGAAACCGTGCCAAGCAGGGTTGACAACGTCATTCCAATCTTAAGGGGTGTCCCATGAGCGTAACCGATACCGCGAAACACCTGACGGAGAAAGAAAAAGAATCCCTGGACGTGGCCGAAGGGGCCCGGGAAACCGAGTGGCACCAGCCCAGCTTTGTGGCCGAGCTTTTTATGGGCAAGTTCCGGGAGGATCTGATCGCCCCCTACCCCCTGCAGTCGCCGGAGGACAAAGCCATTGGCGACGAGTTTATGGGCCGGTTGGAGTCCTTCCTTAAGGACAACCTGGACCCGGACGAGGCGGACCGGACGACCTTTATCCCCCAGAAGGTGCTCGACGGCCTGGCCAAGATGGGCTGTTGGGCCATGAAGATCCCCAAGGAGTACGGCGGGTTGGGTCTCTCGCAGGTCAATTACAACCGCGCCATCGCCCAAGTGGCGTCCTATTGCGGCTCCACGGCCGTGTGGCTCTCCGCCCACCAGTCCATCGGCGTGCCCCAACCCTTAAAGCTCTTCGGCAACGACGCCCAAAAACATAAGTATTTCCCCATGTTCGCCAAGGGAGCGGTCTCGGCTTTTGCGCTCACGGAACCCATCGTGGGAAGTGACCCGGCCCAGATGACCACGACCGCCGTTCCCTCGTCCGACGGGAAAAGCTGGGTTATCAACGGCGCCAAGCTCTGGTGCACCAACGGCCTGGTGGCGGACGTCATGGTCGTCATGGCCCGCACCCCCCCCAAGATGGTCAACGGCAAGGAAAAAAAACAAATCACCGCCTTCATCGTGGAGAAGGGAACGCCGGGTATCGAGTACCCCAGCCGGTGCGACTTCATGGGCATCCGCGCCATCCAAAACGGCGTCATCACCTTCAGGGACGTGAAGGTTCCCGCCGAGAACATGCTTTGGGGCGAGGGCCAAGGTTTGAAGCTGGCCTTGATCACGCTGAACACCGGGCGCCTCACCTTGCCCGCCGCCTCGGCCGGCATGAGCAAGCAGGCCCTGCAGATCGCGCGGCGTTGGGGCAAGGAAAGGGTGCAGTGGGGCCAGCCTATCGGCAAGCACGAGCCGGGCGCGGCGAGGATTTCCTGGATGGCCGCCTCCACCTTCGCCCAGGAAGCCATGACCTATTACACCTCCGCCCTCGTGGACCGGGGCGGCGCGGACATCCGCCTGGAAGCCGCCATGGCCAAGCTTTTCTGCTCCGAGGCCTCCTGGAAGATCGTGGACGACCTGATGCAACTGCGCGGTGGCCGGGGCTATGAGACCGGGCCCTCCCTCCGGGCGCGCGGGGAAAAAGGCTACGCGGTGGAGCGCATGATGCGCGACTCCCGCATCAACCGCATCATCGAGGGAACGAGCGAGATCCAGCACCTCTTCATCGCCCGCGAGGCCCTCGACAAGCACATGAGCCTGGCGGGGGACGTGCTCAATCCCAAGGCGCCCTTGGGTAAGAAACTGAAAGCCCTGGTCAACTGCGCGATTTTCTACCCCTTCTGGTACCTGCGTCTCTGGCTGCCCACCAGCTTCTGGCCCAAGTACTCCGAATATGGGTCCCTGGCCAAGTACATGCGCTATGTGGACCGGACTTCCCGCAAGCTGGCCCGCACGCTCTTTCACCAAATGGTCAAGTTCGGGCCCAAGCTGGAGCGCCGCCAGATGATCCTGGGCCGGCTAGTGGAGGTGGGGACCGAGCTTTTCGCCATGGCGACCGCCTGCGCGAAGGTGCTGGCCCTGGAGAAAGCCATGATCCAGAACCGGGAGGCTGAGACCCGCGCCGCCGCCGCCAAGGCTGTGACCCCGCCCCGCACCCAAATCGACAATGGACCCCGCGAGTTGGCGGATATTTTCTGCCGTCAGGCCCAGATCCGCATCTGCAACCATTTCCTCGGTGTCTGCTGGAATACCGATGTTCGCGACGGCAAGGTCGCCCAAAAAGCCATGGACGGCGGTTACGAATGGATGGAGGCAGGAATCATCGTGGACGACGGGGAAGGCTACAAGGGCCAGAAGACTGTTTCTACCCAGCCTTCCGAGGAAAGGCGCCGCTACCCGACTTGAGCGACTCCATCCGGATCCGGCCGGGGACCCCGGCCGACATTCCCGTCATCTCCCAGGCTTATGTGGCGTCTTGGCGCTCGACCTACCAGGGATTTGCGCCCGAGGTTTTCGTGAAGGGCCTCACTATTGAGGCCGCTTCCAAGATCTTCGCCGACAGCCTGAAACCCAATTCCTATTCCTATTTCCTCCACGTGGCTGAGACACCGGAAGGCCGCATTGTCGGCTTCGCGGACGGGGGCAAGGAGCGCGGCCATCCTGAGCGGGGAACGGGCGAACTTTACGCCATTTATCTGCTCCCAGAATTCCAGCGGCGGGGAATCGGGAAAAAACTTTTCAACGCGGCGGCCCAAAGCCTCGCCCAAACGGGCATCTCCTCCATGGAAGTTTGGGTCCTTGCCCAAAGCCCTTACCGGAAGTTTTATGAAGCAATGGGAGGGAAATTGCGGGAGGGTATCAAAAAACTGGATGTGGCGGGCCACACCCTTCAATTGGTTTCCTATGTTTGGGCGGACTTGAAATCCATCTAAAGAACAAGACGGCGTGTTAAAGCGTTACCAAGATTTACTCCCATTTTGTT
>DATKOC010000088.1:0-14509 GCA_035524855.1 bacterium | reverse complement strand
CGGATGGCCATTCGTGTCGTTGTATTTCTTGAAATGGTCGAGGTCGAAGAGGATCAAGGAAAGCAACCGGTGATAACGCTCCGCCCTCATGCGCTCTTCCTTCAGACGCTCATGGAAATAACCGAAATTGAAAAGGCCCGTCAGCCGATCGGTGATGGCCAGCTGCCGGGTACTCTCGTATAAAAGGGCGTATTCGATGGCCAACACGTCCTGCTGACTGATGCCGTCCTCGTGCTTCAGGCGCATCGCGCCCTCGAAAAAGACGATCCCCAGGCGGTTCAATAGGGACGAGACTTGGTCGAGTCCCTCGGCGAATTCCAATTCCCTTCCCCGGCTGTCGACGTTGCGGTGGGTCATTTCCATGATCAGATCCTTCAAAATATCCCTCATCAGGAAAAGCAAATGGACCATCTCCGGTCCCGTAAGGTGGTTTTCCTTCTGGAGGTTCTTCAAGTGGGAGACGATGGGCTTGATTTCCGTATCCACCGCCTGTTCGGCGCTTCCTTTACGTTCCACGATGGAGACCAGGCTCATCATGAGTCTCCGTATTTCCTGGTAAATCTTCGAATCAGGATGAAATTGCCCCGCGCGGGAGGTAAGGGCACCCATGGAGGATTGCCAGCGGCCTTTGATCAGCCCCTCCTCATCCTTCAAGAATTGAGTTAATGAATTGTGGGACATTAGTTTTTATTTCCATTCAGCAGAGGATAGATAAGATGAATCTAGGTTGGAAGTCTTTGAAAAAGAAGGTTTCCCAGGCTTGTGTCACCGGCCCAAGATTTTATTGTAGAGATCCAGGTATTTCCGGGCGGAAGCGTCCCAGGAAAAATCCTGCTTCATGGCCCGTTGGACCAGCTCGGTCCAAAGCTTGGGCTGGTGAAAAGCCTCGATGGCGCGCTTAATGGTAAAGAGCAGGTCGGATCCACGGTAGTCCTCGAACACGAAACCGGTCCCCTTTTTGCCATCCGGCGAGAGGTTCTCCACCGTATCGGCCAAGCCTCCCGTCTTGCGGACGATGGGCACGGTTCCGTACTTCATGGCGATCATTTGGCCCAGGCCACAGGGTTCAAAACGCGACGGCATGAGGAACATATCGCTTCCGGCGTAGATCAACTTGGCCAGCCGATTGTCAAACTTGAGGGCCACCGAGAGCTTCGCGGGAAATCTTTCCCGGAGTTCAGACAGCATGGAGTGGTATTTGGGCTCTCCTGTCCCCAGGACCACGAACTGCACGTCCATGGAAAGGAAAGCCTCGATGATCTCGGCGATCAAGTCGAAGCCCTTTTGGTCGGTCAGCCGGGAAATGAGCCCGATGACAGGCGTCTTTGGCTTGAACTCCAACAGTTGTTCCTGCAGGAGCTTTTTCTTGGCCTCTTCCTTCTTTTCATGGTTTTTCACCGTGTATTGGGCCGGGATTTCCTTGTCGGTGGCCGGGTTCCACTCGTCGTAATCAATCCCGTTGACGATGCCATAGAGGTCATTGGAGCGGGCCTTCAGGACCCCTTGCAGTCCATGCCCGTACTCGTCGGTCTGGATCTCTTGGGCGTAGCGCTCGGAGACGGTATTGAGGGCGTCCGAGTAAATCAGTCCCGCTTTGAGATAGTTGATCTGGTCGTAGAATTCGAGTTTCTCATGTCGGAACTCCTCCCAGCCAATGCCCGTCATGGGAAGGATATATTTCGGGAAGAGCCCTTGGTAGGCCATATTGTGGATGGAAAAAAGGGTCCGCATCTTGTCGTAAGGGGGAATGGTTTGGTAGAGGGTCTTCAAATAGGCCGCCACCAACCCAGTCTGCCAGTCATTCAAGTGGAGAATTTCGGGGTACCAATTAAGGGCTTTGACCATCTCGAGCACGGCCCGGGAAAAGAAGGCAAACCGTTCGGCGTTGTCGTGAAAATCACCCTCCGCGGTGCCATAGAAGCCGTCCCGGTCAAAGTACCGGTCGTTTGAGACGAAATAGGCCGTGCCATGGGTGTCCCCCAGGCGGGTCGAGTAGATGTCGGCCCCCATCTCGCCCATACCCATGGGGACGGCGAGCCCCTTGATTTCGAGTTTCAGTTTGTATTTTTCGGGTGAGATACTGCGGTACTTCGGCATAACGACCGAGCACTCACAGCCCAATTTCATGAGGGCACGCGGCAAAGACCCCACTACATCGGCCAACCCCCCCGTCTTGGCGAAGGGCACGATTTCGGGGGACACAAAAAAGACTCGCCTTTTGGCCGAACCGCCTTCCATTGTGGAATAAGCCTGGGGTTCTTCTTTGTTTTTCTTGGTGCTTGTTCTTGCCATTTTCTTTTCCATAAGGATGATTCGACGCCCAGTGAAACCAAAATAGGTCCGAAGATTTCGGGCATTATAGGTGGCAAGAAAGGGGTGTCAAGGCGGGTAAAACGTCGGTGTTCTAAGTGGATTTACGGGTTTTCACCTGATGTTGGAAACAATAAGACGATTGTCGTCAGGGAATACTCCACCTTTTATCCATGTCCGTCGGGGAAACTTTGGCCTTTGCCTTCAAGGCCTTTTCGAGTAATTCCCTGATCTTGACTTGGGTCTTCCTCCGGGATTTGACCCGTCGCAAAAGAACAGAGCCGCTTTCGGCCATGTAACCATTCGTCGCCACGAGGTATTTACCCTTATCGTTTAACGGTTCGTTCCCAACTTGGATTTTCAATTCCTCCCCGTCTTTCTCGATTTTCAATCCAGAAACTTGGAGGAACCCCCCCTGTCCCTTTTTTGGCGCGGAGGCCTCCAGGATCTTCCTCAAGTAGACTCCCGGAACATCCAGGGTCACCACTTCCTCATCCCGGGGAAAAACTTCATACAGATTCTCGCGGGTCAGGTTGCCGGATTTGAACTCCGGGTGGAAAGAATCGTTGTTGATGAGGGCAACCTGGGCTCGAAATTCCTCTCGCATGGCGTCCGCGGTGATTTCCCCGATAAGGGAATCTCCTTGGTCCGCTTGGGTCAGGTCGCCGCTAACAGTGGCCAGCACCTCATCCAGGGGCTTTTCCTTCAGCTTGTCCTTGTACTTGTCCACTAAAGCGGCCATCTGGGGGTCTTCCGGCAGGTCGGCGGTGATGGGAATAAGCTTGTACTTGTAATCATCCACCCAATATTCTTCCTTCTTGGTTTTGGGGTCCCGGCGTCCCTTGATGGTCAAATCCAGCCGGCCCAGGTAAAGGCCTCGCGATCCCGCCTGGACGATCAGGGGTCCGGCCAGGCTCCCATCCGCCCTCTTTTCGACGATCGGCTCCGTCAAGGCGGTATAGCTGTGTCCGCCGATGATGACGTGGATAAAGGGATTATCTTTGGCGAATTTCTTGTCCGCCTCGACGCCGAGGTGGCTCAAGGCAATAAAAATATCCGCGTCCTTCTTGAGGATGGAATGCAGGCCTTTGGCGGCGGCTCCCGCAGGATTGAAAGTCAGGCCGCCCACATTGGCCCGGGAGGTTAGGTTGGGAGTGTCGGGGTTGCTGAAACCAATGATCCCGACCCGCACCCCGGCATACTTCAGGACATAAGGCTTCACAAAATTCTGGGAATTGCTCCGGACAACGATGTTGGCGGATATCCACGGAATCTTGAATTTCTTCCGCTCTTCGAGCAGGGCCTTGGTGCCATAGTCGAAATCGTGCTCTCCGATAGCCACTGCGTCGTACTGCATCATTTGGTAAGCCTCGCAATCCACTTCCCCGTGGGAGAAGCTGGAAAGGGCGGTCCCGGTGAAGATGTCGCCGCTGTCCACTAGGATAACGTTCGCGGGCCCCATCTCTTTGCGGATCTTCTCGATCAAGGCCATGCGACGGGTCACGCCTCCCACGGCCCCTGATGCGTTCCCCTCATGCACCGGGTCCACCTGACCGTGGTGGTCGTTGGTGAAGAGGAGAGTGAAATGCGCTTCCCGGGCTCCAGCGGGGTTAAACCCCAGCACCAGAAAAAGAGCGAGGGCGAAAACGAGGGAACCGCGAAGAAAACGGTCGAAGTGAAAAATAGCCATGGAAATGATTAGACGATGAAGTAAGGACATCCGTGTTATTCCGTGGGGATAAATCTTGGGGCGGTCAAAACTCGCTGACGGCGTCCTGCTCCGTTTTGAGGATGTGGAAAAGTCCCGGAAGCTCCAGGAGGTCGAAAACCTTGTAGATGTCGGAGCTGACGTTGGCGATCTTGATGTCACCCCGGTTCTTGCGGACGTCCTTGATGATGCTCATGAGGACCCCAAAGCCGGCGCTGGAAATGTAGGTGAGTTTCTTCATGTTGAGGACAACCTTGTACTGCTTCTTCTTGAACAGTTCCTGGAGAATGTTCTCGAATTCGCCCACGGTGTTGATATCCAGGACTCCCTCGATATCCACTACCGTGACCGACGTATTGGACATGGCCGCTCGCGCCGCCAGCACCAAACGCTCCATGAAACTTCCTCCGAGGGGGATTTCGAATCCCCGATATAGACCTGTTAAACGTTGACAGCTGATTCCGGCACGAGACCCTGGGCGAACATCCGGGGGTCGTACGGCACTAAATCCTCGATCCCCTCTCCCATCCCGAGGAAACGCAGGGGAAGCCCCAATTCCTCGGCCAGGGCCAGGACCACCCCGCCTTTGGCGGTGCCGTCCAATTTTGTCAGAACGATGCCGGTTAATCCGACGTCCTTATGGAACTCCCTGGCTTGATGGATGGCGTTTTGGCCGGTGTTCGCGTCCAAGACCAGCCACTTTTCCTTTGGGATGTCGGGCGCCGCCTTGTCGATCACACGGGCGATTTTTTTCAGCTCTTCCATGAGGTTCTGGCGGTTATGAAGCCGACCGGCCGTATCCACCACAAAACAATCCACGCCGTTGGAAAGACCCGATTTTAACGCATCAAAAACCACAGCTGACGGAGCGGCGCCATGGGCTCCCCGAACGAGCTCTACTTTAGCACGGGCCGCCCATTCCGTCAGCTGTTCTTCTGCGGCCGCCCGGAAAGTATCCCCCGCCGCCAAAAGGACTTTTCGGCCTTCTGAAGAAAAACGGGATGCCAATTTTCCGGCGGTCGTTGTTTTTCCCGCCCCGTTGACACCGGCCAATAATACGACAACCGGCTTGGGTAGGGTCCAGGGGGAATAACCCTTTAAAAGGTGGGACAATAGGGCCTCACGCAAGGGTTTAAGTAAGGCTGCGGACTGGCCACTTCCGGTTTTTTGCAGGTTTTCCTCCACCTCCCGGATTATCGCTTGGGCGGTTACGGCGCCAACATCCGCCGCCAAAAGCCTCTCTTCCAATTCCGCACGGGATTCGGCGGTCAGCCGTGCGCCTCCCTTGAGAAGGGTCTCCAGGTTGCCGGTGATCTGCTGGGCGGTCTTCCGCAAACCGTTTTTAAATTTATCGAATAAACCCATGGTGAGCCTTGAGTGTTGGAATGGTCTCGAGGGAGTATTTTACACAAGAGAAAGGAAAAGATGGAAATCCCGGGAGGGAAATTCTGGAATAAAGGGGCTAAGAAACGGCGGATTGTTCTGGAGTCTCTTCCCTGAATTTGGTCGAGATGATCTTGGAGACGCCCGATTCTTGCATCGTCACCCCATAAATCACGTCACCCGTTTCCATGCTGATCTTATTGTGGGTGATCATAATGAACTGGGTACGCTTGGCGAATTCCTTCAGCAGGTGGGTGAAGCGGCCCACGTTCACGTCGTCCAACGGCGCGTCAATTTCATCCAAGAGGCAGAAAGGGCTGGGCTTGACCATGAACAGCGCGAAGAGGAGGGCGATCGCCGTCAGGGCTTTTTCCCCGCCAGAGAGCAGAGAAACCGACTGGAGGCGTTTGCCGGGTGGCCGGGCCACAATCTCAATCCCGGATTCCAGCACATCCCCCTCGTCAATGAGGATCAATTCCGCGCGCCCGCCCTCGAACAGGCGCTGGAAGATATCCTTGAAATTTTCCTGGACCGTGGCGAAGGTGGAGGTGAAAAGCTCTTTCGAGGTCATGTTGATCTTGTTGATGGCTTTCTGCAGATCATCCTTCGCCTTGAGCAGGTCTTCCCTTTGCTCGGTGAGGAACTTATACCTTTGGGAAAGTTCGTCGTATTCCTCGACCGCCACCATGTTGACGAGCCCCAACCGCTCGATTTTGGCCCTGAGCTCAATGCACTCCTTCTCAGCCGCGTCCCCGTCGAAATTCTTATCCGGCGTGACAGGCGGGTTTTCAAGGTCCACCCGGTACTCCACCTGGAGCTTCTCTTCGATGTTGCGCATCTCGACGTTCATCTGGGCTTCATGAACCTCGAAGCCGTGCAGTTCCCGCTGGATTTCCTCGAACTTACCGCGCGCTCCGCGGACCTTCTCGGTTCGCTCCTCGGTCTCGGCGGCGGCCTTTTCCCTCCGCTCGACGATTCCCCTCACCTTCACGTCCGCTTCGTCCTTGGCTTGGGAGAGCCCTCCCATTCGTTTTTCCATGTCATCCAGGTCCAGTGACAATTGGTTCTCCTGGGAATCCAACTGAAGGTTCTCCTCCCTCTTCTGGGCCACGGACTTGGTGAGCTGGTCCTGTTCCTTCTGGTAGCGTTCCGCTTCCTCGCGGGATCTCGCCGCCACCTCATCCAAGGCTGACAATTCCATGGTGGCCTGGAGAATTTGCTTCGAGAGATCTTCTTTTCGGTTTTGCAAGGCCTGAAGATTCCGGCGCGCCTCATTGATTTCTTCCTGGGTGAGGGATTGCGCTTGTTCGCTACGGGCCAGGAGGCCGGACAATTCCTGGATGCGGGCCTTGTCCGCGCTCCAATGTTCCTCCAATTGGGCTTTTTCTTTTTCCTCGGACGCCTTCTCACCCGCAAGGCGGGAAAGGGTTTCGCCCCATTGGCTGATTTCCTTTTCCATTTCCGCCAAGCGGATCCTCAACTGCTGCCGGCGGGTTTCCAAGAGGACGATTTGGTCCTCCGAATCCTGGCGTTTCTTCTTGGATTCACCCAGAGCGGCCTCAAATTGCTGGAGTTGGGCTTCCAACCCCTGGATTTTTTCGGTAAGTTCGGAAATCTCACGGTGTCTTCCCAATAAGGAAACCCCGGTTGAAACGGATCCCGCCTTGAGGGAACCCAAGGGTCCCAAACGGTCTCCTTCGGGAGTAACGAACCTTACCCGAGGATAGGCCACGCCGAGGCGCTCCGCGGTCTCCCAATCCCGAACGAAAACGTCTTGTTCAAACAGGTACCGCATGACCGGTTCCACGGGCACCTCGAATTTGAGGAGGGACATCACGGATCCCTCCACGCCATCTTCGGAGAGAAGCTTCTCGGGAAACCCTTGTTTTTCCAGCTTGAGCATGTCCTCCAGCACGAAGAGCGAAACCTTGCCCAGGCCCTCAGCCCTGAGATGGGCGATCACTTTTTGGGCCATCTCGCGATTGCGGACCACCAACGACTGGAGCTGGCTTCCCAGGAGGGTTTCCACGGCCCCTTCGTGGGCCTTGTCCACCACCACCAAGTCAGCCACCACGCCCAGGACATCCTGCCACATAAGGGGTTCAGCCTGCTTGGCTTGCAGGATGTTCTTCACGCCCGAATCGTAACCCGTCAGTTTGCTTTGGAGCTCCTCCAATACGCCGAAGCGGGATCGCAGTTCGGAGTATTGGTTGTTGAGTTGCTTAAGGGTCCCGTTGATTTCCTCGATACGGGTCTCATGCCCCGAGAGTTCGCCTTGGTGCCGGAGCAATTCCTCGCCGGCATGGGCTTCATCGGCCTGGGCGGTCTTTTTCTCTTCCGTGACCGCGGTCAGCCGCTCCTCCGCCTGGGCCACTTCCCTTTGCATCCTCTCCACTTGGGCGGTCAGGTCCAAGACTCGGCGGGAGGTTTCGGCGTCCTGGGACTTCAGCGATTCGAGCTCCGCCTTCATTTGGGCGGCTTTGGCCACCAGGTCGAAAGCGGCGACATTCTTGTTCTCCAAAGCTTGGTTCTTGGAGGAAAGGTCCTGGTCCAGGGAAACCATTTGCCTATCCATCTCGGCCCGCAGTTTTTCCTTTTGGATCTTTTGATCTTCTTTGGATCGCAATAGCTCCAGGCGCTCCGCCACCCAGGTCTTTAATTGCTCAATGCGGCCCAGGGATTCAATGACCTGCTGTTCGTTGCGGCGCTTTTGGTCGGCCAGCATCCCTTTGTGGCGCTTGGTACCTTCCATCCGGCCTTGGGTAATCTCCACCTCGCTGCCCGCCTTATAGGCCTGCTCCCGAACCGCCGCAAGCTCCTCCTCGATCTCCGCCAGCTGGTCCCGGTGATTTTTTTCGTCTTGCTCCAGTTTGCGGGTGCCATCATGGGCCTCTTCCAACCTCGTCTTGACCTGGTGCATCTTGTGATGGAGATCCTTGAGTTTATCTTTCAATTTTTCAAATTTATCCAGGTGGATCAACACCTGCAGCTTGGCCAACTCTTCCTTGTGCTGCCGGTACTTTTCCGCCTGCTTGGCCTGGCGTTCCAGGGTTGAGATTTGGCGCTTGATCTCGGCGATGATGTCGGAAATACGCACAAGGTTCTGCTCGGTGGCGTCCAGTTTCCGGAGGGCTTCCACTTTGCGGGCCTTGTACTTGGTGATACCCGCCGCCTCCTCGAAAATAGCCCGGCGCTCGACCGGCTTAGAAGTGACGATCTGATCCATTTGGCCTTGGGCCATGACGGAATAGGCGCTGATGCCCAAACCCGTTCCCATGAAGAGTTCGCGGACATCTTTCAAGCGCGCCAGGGATTTGTTGATGAGATATTCGGACTCGCCGGAGCGGTAGACCCGGCGGGTGATGGATACTTCGGAGAATTCCAGGGCGAGGGCCTTGTCCTCATTGGAAAGGGTAAGGGTCACTTCGGCCATGCTGGAGGGCTTGCGGCTGTCGGTGCCGTTAAAGATGACATCCGTCATTTCGCTGGCGCGCAGACCCTTGGCGGATTGTTCCCCCATGACCCAGCGCACGCTGTCCGCCACGTTGGTTTTGCCGCATCCATTGGGACCAACAACGGCGGTAATGCCAGGTTCAAAAAGGAGTTCCGTTTTATCGGCGAAGGATTTGAAACCGTGGATTTCCAGTTTTTTGAGGTACAAACACGACTCCGGTCAGGGGGGTAGTGGGCCTCGAAAAGTGTGGGAAAGGAGTGGAAGGGCCTAAAAACAGGATGAATTTACCATCCCAAGGGGTAGATGGCAAGCCCAATCGACCCACTAAATGTGGGGGGAAAATAGCGGGTTAGCCGATAGCGATAACTTTAAGGTGAAGTTTCCAAAAGCTGACAGCTATCAGCTATTGGCTGGTGCTCAGTTGAACTCAAGCAGGGAAAAAGCCAGGTTGGTGCGGCGCAGGCGGTTGGAAATAAGACTGATCAAAGTACAAAAGACTTCATAAGCCACATCGGGATTCTTCTTGAGGAATTTCTTGAAGTCATCCCCCTTGATTACGTGGACCGAGCAGTCCTGCTTGGCCTTGACGTTGGCGGAATAAGGGGCGTTATCGAAAACGCTCATCTCACCGAAAATCGAGCCCCGGTCCAGGTCCGCCAGGTATTTCTGGTTTCCTGGCTCCTTCCCCGACTTGGTAACTTCGGCCCGGCCGTTGATCATGATATAGAGGTTCCCCCCTTCCTGCCCTTCCTCGATGATCATTTGTCCCGCCTTGAACTCCTGGACCTTACCCAGCTTGAAAACCTGGCTGAGGGTCTTATCCTGCATGCCGTCGAAAAGACTAACTTCCTTCAGGAAATCGGTAGGGGGTCCTTCGCGACGGATAGCCATTCCTTCCTCCTTACACTATGGTTTAGCGGACTTGATCGGATGGATTTTAACCAATTACTCACCGCCGGGTTTGTTGAGCGGGGGACGCTTCCAGCTTCGTGCGTCCCTTTCTTTTTTCAATTTCCAAACCAGGTAATAGGTCCGCAGGAGCGAGAACATCAATCCGCAAAAGCCTACTCCAAAAAAAATAAAAGCCAGAAAATGCCGGGACATCCCTTTTCTTAATTACTCAACAACATCATGCCGGTTGTAATTGTAGGCCGCTTCCCAGGACTTCTCGATGCGGTTCGGCCCCAAGCGCCGTCCCATTTCCTTTTGGATGAGGTGAAGGGCCTTCAGGTTGGCTTCGCGCATCTTTTGGACCTCAGCGACGGAATAAACGGCAAAAGCCGGGGGCTCGGAGGGCCCAACCCTCAGCCACACCTTTTTCCCTACCTGCCGCATATAAACAGGGAGCGTTAACTTCTTGGATTTGGGAACGGAGAAGGTGATTTCACGCCACTGCTTGCCATCGGCGTCAGCTTGGCCCATGTACTTCCCCTCTTCATGAAGAACCTTGTACTTATGGAAGGCTAAGGCGTTCATGACTTCCTGGGCGGTCCAGGCGATACGAGAGGACTCATTGCCCCCCTTGGCGTTGACCCATCCGGCGAAGATCACGTTCGCGCGGTGCTTGGTCCTTTCCCAGGGACGGGGCTCGTGAGCGGCTTTCTTTTTAGCGGGGACAGCTGGAGTCCCCGGAGCGGCCGCTTGGGTTTGGTCACCGGGTAATGGCGGATTCGCGGGGGCCGCGTTTGATGAGGCGCCGTTTTGATCCGGGAGAGGTGGCATGGCGGGAGAAGCCTGGGCGGAAGCGCCTGGGGCACTTTGATCCGGCAAAGGGGGCATGGCGGGCACCGAGGAACTGCTGGAGGTGTTCTTTTGGTCGGGCAAGGGCGGCAAGGCAGGCGCTGAACTATTATTCGCGGCGGTAGCAGTTGAGGAATCCTGGCTTGGCAATGGCGGCAAAGCCGGGGCCGCGGCGTTATTATCGGTGGTCGTGGTTACGGTCGTCTGGTCCGCCATGGGCGGCAGGGGGGGCATGTCCTGGGCGTTCACGAAATGAGCCGCCAGGAAAAAAAGCGCGAGAGCCAAAAATCGTTTCTGCATGGGAGCAACTCCTTATTGAATTAGGCTGTCCTTTGGAAGCGCCCATTTTAACCCTACCCCGCCCGGTTGAACCTAGAAAAATAAGCGTTTTTAGCCCAATTAGTTCAATAGTGTCGGCTCGCTTGCCCTAAAACTCAGCCTGAACAAGTGGAATCTTAAAGGCCAAGGAAGGTCCCGAAAGGGCCGAGTCCACGAAGGAATTCGTCTGGGGAGGCGGATATTTGTTCGTGAAAACGGACACGCAAGCAATGGTGGTGGCGCCTATGGCGGTACCCGCCAGGAAGGGGAGAAAGTAGTCGCCGCCCACGCCGAAATTGTTCCCGCTGACCAGGGAGACCAAACCCGTGATTCCAAAACTGGCCAAAGCCGTAAAAGGCATGGAAGTCACGAAGATGACCTGGAAGTCCTCGGCCTGGTTTTCCTTATAGTCGATACCTTCGGGGTCATAACCCTGGGCCTGCTGTTCATAGGCATAGGGCTTGGCGAACCCGGTCGTCACCCCCTCGTCATTCTCGGGAGTGATGGGTTCGGTGGTTTGGGCCCAGGAACTTGAAGCACCTGACACCATCCAAAGAACGGTGGCGGTTATTAGAAGTTTGAAAAACATGGACACATTGTATCGGGGTGAAGAATCCAATTTGTAGCCCTTTATTTTGATTCGGCCTTGATTTTGACGCCCCTGACCGATGGAAAACCCGTAGATTTAAGCAGTTGCTGATCGGCCCGATCGCCTTTGACATAAGCGTCCCAAAAAAGCAGGGTGGCCTTTTGGATCCAATCATGCACCCTCGGATCCCGGACTTTTCCGGAAAACTGGGTGTCGGAGAAATCCATATGGTTGGCCCCCAGGATAACCGCCAGGTACTTATGTCCCGGCCTCAAATGCTCATACGCCTTGAGCCGCCATTGGTAAGGTTCCCCGGATTCGAACCCCTTGTCCTGGGTTCCGGTCATCATGAGCATGGGTCGCCGGATGGAGTCCCAGGAATCTTCCTTGAAGGCCCAACCACCCGGCCCTTGGGGGGAAAGAACTAAAAAAGCCTGCACCCGGTTGTCCGCGAACGAGGCAGGTTCCCCCAGGTTCCCGTAAACCTTGGCCCCGGCCACCGCCACGCTGGTGTAGGCGCCGAAGGAATGGCCTCCTACCCCAATACGGGTAGGATCCAAATGGCCCTTCAGTGCCGGGACCAGTTCCTCCAGTTGTGGCAGGGTGTTCAATAAAAACGTGATGTCCTTGGGCCGGTTCAGCAAATTGTTCTTGTCCCTCACCATGCCCCGCAGAGCCCTCAGGTCATAGAAAATACGCCCCTTCTTGAGGAGGGACCTGTCACTTCCCAAATGGGTCGGATGCAGGACGATGTAGCCGTGCTCGGCCCAATAGCGACCCAGGTAGCCGTAACCATCCCTTGATCCTCCCGCTCCGTGGGAGAAAAGGAGGACCGGATACCTTTCTTCGCCGCTCTCCTTGGGATAATAAATTTTGAGGGGTACGTCCCGGTTGCGGGAAGGGTCGTGAAGGACCAACGAGGTGGAGGCAACGGGCAAACCCGCGAGCAAATAAGCCGGTACCCCGAATAGGCTTAATCCGATCCAAGCGAAGTACCAGGGTTTCAAGACGGCTATTCTCCCCTTACCTGCCACGCGTCTCATCCGGCCAGATGTACTTATGTAACTGTAAATTGAGCCGGACCGGGAGCTTATCACGGGCGATCCACTCGGAAAGTTTCGCGGGGTTGAGTTCCTCATGTGAGGGAGAAAAAAGCACGGTGTGCTTTTCCGCCAGGCCGTGCCGGCTCAAGACGGCCTTCGCGTAATCGTAATCCGCCTCGTCCCGGATGACGAACTTGACCTCGTCCTGCCACGGCACCAGCTTCTCGAGGTTCGGCCAGAAGTTTCGCTTTTCCTCGCCCGAGCCCGGGCACTTGATATCCATGATCTTGACCACTTCCTTCGGCACCCGTCCCAGGTCCACGGCTCCGCTGGTTTCAAGCAACACCTCGTAACCCAGCATCAAAAGGGCCTCCATCAAGGGATAGACCCCTTCCTGTTCCAGCGGTTCCCCACCCGTGATCTCCACCAGCTTGACCCCGTGGGATTTAACCTCCGCTAAAACCTCATCGAGGCCCCGCTGGCGCCCCTCGTAAAAGGCGTAGGGCGTGTCGCACCAGGAACAGCGGAGCGAACAGCCCGTCAACCGTACGAATAGACAGGGTAAACCCGCCCAAGAGGACTCGCCTTGGATCGAAAGGTAAACCTCGTTGACAGTTAAAGGAATTTTGGCCGCCTCAGCAGTCATGTCACTTCGCCTCAATCAAGTAGTAGGGGCTATGGTCCCCAGGAGACACGGTAAACTTCAGCCCCCCATGTTCCAGGGTCGTCTTAAGGGTTTTCAGCGCGGCGCCCGTCTCATCCAGTGCCGTCACTTTGAATTTTTGTTTCGGGTCTACCACGACGGAAACTACAGCCTGGACGCCCTGCATGAGAATGGGAATGTGGCCCGCGTCCTTGAGGGCCTTTCGGGAAGCGTTGTAAACCTGCCCACTATTCTCGGCCCGGGCCTGGGCCACCAAAAGGAGGCGTGAGGATTGGTCTAACGGCTTTGCGTCCAAAGAAATGACTAGCACTGCCGCCCATGGATTTCGGGGAGCGGCTTCCACCCAAAGCCCGGACGTGCCAAGCGTCTGGCCATTTCCGATATTTCCCACCAATCCCTGCGCCTTGGGGCTATCGATCTTCAGGATTCCCTTCCCGTAGTCCAGCGCCTCTTCGCCCGTGGAGCTGTCCACCCGGCTTTCGGTGGGACTGTTGCGTTTCTCGAGTCCAGCCAGGTCCGTGGGCGCCTCTTCTTTCTTGCCCGTAAAGCGTTTCACGACCTTGGCCACGTAAGGAAGCCAGGGGTGGCCGAAGAGCCAGTCGCTTTTCATTCCGTTGGCCAGCACCGCCTCGTCCGAAAGGGGTTCCACCACCGTCACGGCGGCGGGCTTCAAGTAGCCCAGGCGGAACATAAGCCCTCCCGCGATGTAGAGGGGCATGTTTTCGGGGCGGCTGTTGATGGCGAAGTTGGTCATCTTTTCCGAGCCAATCAAGGCGGGCCCGAAGTCGAACTGAAGCATTCCGTCCCAGTCCTGCAGGCTCCCGTAGGCCGCCATGAGGATCGGTCCCTCAATGCGGTATTCGTTGGGCGCGCAGTCGTTCCACTCGGTGACGATGAGGGGTTTACCCTCCACCGGCGCGTGGGAGAGGTTGAACAGGAGTGACCCTTGGAAGGGGGAAAGCAGTTGGGAGTTGTTGTTCATGGGCGCGCGGTCCACATTCTGCCAGCCGCCCTCGATGTTCCAAATCTGGGGGTGGTCCCAATAAGCGTGGGTGTCCATGAAATCCATGGTCGAGTCGCTCTTCACGTTGCCCAACACCGGGAGCCCCATGTTGCTGCCAGTCAGGAGCGCGTGGGGGCTGAGCTTGGCCAGGAAGCTCTTCATTTCCTGGTCCGACTTGGTTTGGGTCTCCAGGAGGAACCGCAGGCTGGCCTCGGCGTTTTCAGGATTCGTGATGGGCAGGAGCTTCTGGGTGTCCCAGTCAAACTTGAAGCGGGTGATCTGACCCTTGCCACCCCA
>DATKOC010000087.1:0-2822 GCA_035524855.1 bacterium | reverse complement strand
GGTCTCGATGAAGGCCAGCACGTGGCCCGCCGTGGCGAAATAGATGTCGCCCCGGGGCTCGTTGGGCTTGGGCTCGATGGCGAAGCGGAAGCCGTAGCCCTGCTTGCGGGCGTAGGCGCACAGGAAGTTCATGCATTCCCGATAGCGTTTGATGGCCTCCTCGGGGGTCTTGGCGGCGTCCACCTCGGCCCCTTCCCGGCCGCCCCAGAAAACGTAGGTCTTGGCGCCGAACTCGGCGCCCAGGTCCATGTTCTTCATGACCTTCTGCAGGGCGAAGGCCCGCACCTTGGGGTCGTGGCTGGTGAAGGCGCCATCCTTGAAGATGCGGTGATAGAAGAGGTTCGTGGTGGCCATGGAGCAGACGATGTTGTAGTCCTTCATCACCTGCTTGGTTTGCTTGATGATCTTATTGCGCAGTGGGAGGTTGGCGCCGAAGGGAATCAGGTCGTCGTCGTGGTAGTTGAACCCGTAAACGTTGCGCTTTCCCAATTCCTTGATGTTGGTGATGGGGTCCAACCTATTTCGGGTTTCCTCGCCGAAGGGGTCGCGTCCCCGGTTGGCGGTGCACCACAACCCGAACGAGAATTTGTGTTCCTTCTTTGGCTTGAAGTCGCTCATGACTTGTCCTTTTTGAATTTTTCTTTGGAATTGTTTAAACCGGTTACGAAAATACGCCCGTTACATCCCATTTGCAACCACATTCACGGGCATATTTCACGGAAACATCTTGGACCAAGGGATGGAAATGCAAAAAAAACGGGGTTTGTTTAAGTCGAAGGGAAATTCGGGTTTGAGCTTTGATCCGTCTTGAGGAGGCCCCCAATGGGGCGGCTGCCGGCGTGGCAATCCCAGCAAGTCTAGGCAAAAACACGGGATTCGGACGTCGCAAAACGGGCCTATTGGTTCGGCACCTTGGGGTGACACCTCACTAATTCCCTGTTGAATTTCGGGGGAGGGGAAGAAAGCCGGGGTGGTTCCCTCCCTATCGGAAGGGAATCACCCGGGTCTTTCGAAAAGGTTAGGCTTTTTTCTTGTTCTGGGAGCTCAAACCGTAATAACCCAGCACAATCAGCAAGACCAGGAAGATCCACAGCCAGGGGCTGGAGAAAAGTTTACCCAGCTTTTGGCCTAGGGTCGAGGTGACCTCCACGGTCTTGTCCAGGCTGGTCACGGGGGCGGACTTTTCGACCCCGTCCACCATGACGGAAGCCATCAAATCCACATGGATCTTCTGCTGGTCGCCTTCCTGGTTGGGGGTCAGGGTCCACTTCCATTGGGTCGTATCCCCGGTCGTCGCTTGGCGGGCCGGCCCCACTTGGACGACGGTAAAGCCGTCCCCTGTCATTTTGGCGGTCAGGTCGGTGGAGATCTCAACCTTCTTGGCCCCGGCCAAGTCCCCGCCGAATTTTTTCCTCTTGAGGCGCTTTTCCAAATCCCCCAGCGCGAGTTTGCCGGTTAGGACCAGGCTGGCGTTTTGGGGTTCGCCCAGTTGCATGTTGTCCGGCACATTCCACGCGAGGTTGGCGGGCTTCAATTGGTTCCAAATATCCTCGAGCGTCAGGGGCGGGGTGGTTTTCTTGATATGCCCATGAGGCGCGCCCGAAGTGGGGTTTTCACCCGTGGAGAGGGTGGTGTAACCCACATCCTTGGTTTCGCTCTTCACCGCCCCCTTGCCGCAGGCCAGGGGCAGAATCGCGGCCAAGCAGAACAAAGTGGCCAAACCCATCAATCGCTTGAGGTTCATATTTCAACCTTTCCAGGGATAAAGTCGGTAAGAAACCCGCTAATTGTAGCTATTTCTCGGCGGTCGCACATTAATAAAAAAGGGCGCAAAAGGCCACAAACCTGCTCTGGCGGAAGTATCTCAATTTAAGTTTAAAGTTGTCATTGCGAGGTCCAGCCCCAATCGGGGTGCTTTGGACCGTGGCAATCTCAACACGAATAGGTAAAACCTGAGATTCCCACGTCGCTAACGGGCCTATCGGCTCGGCTCCTCGGAATGACGTCAAAATGAGACACTACTGCTCAAGCCTTTCCCTTGCGACCCATCATGTCCAAGGCCACCGCTACCACTAAAATTCCCCCCTTGATGATGGGCTGCCAGAAGGCCTCGGTGTTCATCAGGCTCATGCCGTTGTCCAGCGAGGCCATGACCAGGGCCCCCAAGAGGGCGCCCCAGACGGTTCCCCGCCCCCCCATGAGGGAGGTTCCCCCGATGACGGAGGCCGCGATGGCGTCGAGCTCCATCATGCGCCCCGCGTCGGAAGTCGCGGCCCCCACCCGGGCCGTCAGGACGATGCCGGCCATCCCCGCCATGAGGCCCATGAGCGTGAAGACCAGGACGATGTGCTGTTCGATGTTGATGCCGGAGTAAAAGGCCGCCTCGCGGTTGCCTCCGATGGCGTAGAGGTGCCGCCCGAAAGGAGTTTGTTGGGCGAGAGTCGAGAAAACCACCGCGAAGAGGATCATGAGCAGCACCGGCACGGGGACTCCCTCGTAGGAATTCAAGACCGTGATAAAACCCACCGCCAGGACCATGAGGCCCGCCCATTGCCACCGGGCCGCCGTTTTATCTCTCAGGAAGCGATAAAGGAAAATGAGAATCGCGATCCCCAACAGGGCCCATCCCACCCTCTTGGGGAGGTAAGCCTGTCCCACGTAGAGGTAATCCGGCGTGGGGCTGATGGCCACGCCACCGGTCGTGCCCAGCAAGGCTCCCTGGAAAATGAGCATGCCACCGAGGGTCACGATAAAGGGCGGGATATTGAACCAGGTCACTAAATGTCCCTGGATGTGGCCGAGGAGGGCGCCCAAAACGAGGG
>DATKOC010000086.1:0-10333 GCA_035524855.1 bacterium | reverse complement strand
CACGTGCACGATCAAGGGATCGAATTGGGGCCGGTTTTTTACCTCGAAGACACGCGCCACCGCGTAGGGGTTCAGGGCGTCAGCGCCCAACCCGTAAACGGTCTCGGTGGGGAAGGCTACAATGCCGCCTTCCTGGATAATTTGCGCGGCCTTTTGAATATCCGACAAGAGGAACCTCAAATCCGCCTTGGCACCCTGTGGTACGGTGGCGGTTGATAAATTTTTAAGCAGGCACAAAATACAGCAAATCGTTTAGGGCACAATAGCCGTTGCCGGTCGAAGTTCCCTAAGTTTTTTAGTTCCTCGTTTTTCACTCCTCCAAGTTTTCCGGCAGATCCATTTTTTCGGCCATGTTACGGCCGTGTAAATTATTTCAACCCGGTGGGTGGAGAAATTAGGTAAACTTTTACCCGACCTTGACCGGATAATTTTTCAGGAGGAAACCATGCAAGAACTTAAATTTGAGGCTCCCGGGGGTGGAGTTTGGGAACAGGATAGCACCCATTTTCCCCGCCCCCTGACCCGATTCGCCCAGGAAGCCTTTCCCGCGGGGTTCAAAAAGGGATTCAGCATGGGCACCTCCGGCTACGGGCTGCTCCTGGACCACTTGGTACCGGGCTTCGTCAACGGGTTCCTTTATATGAAGCCCCGCATCGTCGGCGCCCCTGAGAACGCCAAGGGTGGTCCACCTCCCAAGCCGGTCTTCAAACTGCTCTGCTTGCTCCATCCCGAGGTCCGCCGGCGCGTGAAACGGGCCAAGACGGTCATGCAGGAAAAGCCTTGGCGCGAGCATCTCCGGAACTGGGACGAGGAACTCAAGCCTAAGTCCACCCAAAACCAACTGCGGCTCCAGTCGGTCGGGCTTTCCGGGCTTTCGGACGAACAGCTCATGGCCCATTTCGCGGAGTGCTGGGAAAACTCCAAGGCTATGGCTTTCCAGCACCATATCTATACCATCTCCTGCGGTATGCCGGTGGGGGATTTCATGGCCTGCGTCCAAGAATGGACCCAATTGCCGCCTTCCGAAATTTCCCAGGCCCTGCGGGGAAGCACCCCCATTTCCTCGGGGGTCACGGAGGAATACCTGGCCGCCCTTAAATCCATCGAGAAGGACAAGGAGGCCCAGAGGATATTGAAGTCCCAAAGCCGGCCCGCGGAGATTCTGGCCCAACTGCGGGCCCTGCCCGGCGAGACCGGCAAGGCGGTTTCCACCTATCTGGACCTGGTGTCCTACCGCGTGATCGGGGGTTACGACGTCACCTGCCCGACCGCCATCGAAACCCCTGAAATTCTGGTCAAGTCCCTCCAGGAAACCCATTCCCCCGAGGAGGCGGCCAAGGCTGAGCAAAAGGTGAGGGCGCAGATCGCGAAAATCCGCCAGGCGGTGCCGGAAGAAAAGCGGGCGGCTTTTGACGAGATCCTGGGGGAGGCCCGACTGGTCAACCGCCTGCGGGACGAGCGCAGTTATTGGAGCGACCTCTGGTCCACGGGCATCACCCGCCATGTTCTCCTTGAGATCGGCCGCCGGCTGGCCGCCAAGGGATCCATCCGCCAAGCCGACCATATCCTTCACGCCTCCTACGGGGAGACCCAGGCCCTGTTTACCGGCAAAGGAAGCGGGCCCGTCCCGGGCGCGGAGGAATTGGAAAAACGCGCCCATTACCACGCCACCGTCTCAACCGAAATTGTTCCCCCTTTTTTAGGTGGAAAGCCGTCACCCCCGCCGCCGGTGGAATGGTACCCGGAGGAAGCCCGGCGAACGATGAAGGCGATGGACGCCTTCCTCTCCCATCTTTTCGGCGCGGGTACCAAGGCTAATGAGGCCAAGGTGGTGCATGGTATCTCGGTGAGCTCGGGCGTTTACGAGGGCAAGGCCCGGGTTGTATCTAATATCGACGAACTCAACCAAATTCAGAAGGGTGAGGTGCTGGTGACAGGCTCCACCTCGACGGCCTTCAACTATGTCCTGCCCCTGGTGGGCGGCATCGTGACCGACCGCGGGGGGCTCATGAGCCACGCGGCCATCGTGGCGCGGGAATACGGTTTGCCCGGCGTGGTGGGCTGCCGGGACGCGGTGAAGACCATCCCCAACGGCGCCAAGGTCCGCGTGGACGCGGACAAGGGCGAAGTGACCATCCTTTCGTGAAGGCGCCGGTTCCGCTGGAACAGGCGGACGACGAGAAGATCTTCGGCGGCAAATCGGTCCAACTGGGGGCTTCCCTGCAGGCCGGGCTTCCGGTCCCGCCCGGCTGGGCCCTGTCGGTGGATTTCGTGGAAGCGGCCGTCAACCGGGACCCGGAAACGCTGGAAGTCCTCAAGACTTTCATGGCCGACAAGTCCTATCCCCTGGCGGTCCGTTCCTCGGGGGTGGGGGAGGACGCCAAGATCGCCAGTTTCGCCGGCCAGCATTTCACCGAGCTCAACCGCATCGGTTTCACGGAAGTCAAGGAAGCCCTACACCTGGTCTGGAACTCGGGCCACTCGGAAGGCGCCAAGGCCTACCGCGCCAAGTTGGGTATCACCGAAAAGCCCCGCACCGCCGTCACCCTCCAGAAAATGGTTTTTCCCGACTGCGCGGGGGTCATGTTCACCCGCCATCCCGTGACCGGCAAACAGGAAATCGTCATCGACGCCTCCTGGGGCCTGGGCGAGGCCATCGTGGAGGGACTGGTCATTCCCGACCAATTCCGGCTCAAGCCCGATGGGACCCTTATCGAGAAAAAAGCCGGCACCAAGGACATCGTGGTCAAGCCCCTTCCCGGGGGCGGGACGGAGGAAGCCCCCCAGGAGGACCCGGAAAAGGTCGAGGGTTTTTGCTTGGAGGACGTCCAACTGGCCCAAATGGTCCAATTGGCCAACCTCTGCGAGAAGCATTTCGGCCCCGGCCGGGACATCGAATGGGGCTACGAAAACGGCACACTTTATCTCCTTCAATGCCGCTCCATCACGGTGGGCAAGTTCAAGTGAACCTTACCGCCCCGCCTTATTCCCCCCTCCGCCTGATGGCCTTGGCCCTTTCCGCCACCCTGGTCCCTTTGGGCTCCACCATGATCGCGGTGGCTCTCCCGGACATCGGGGCCGAGTTCGCCAAGGAGCCGGGTCTCCTCACCCAATGGCTGGTCAGCAGTTACCTGCTGGTGGGCATCATCGGCCAAAGTCCGGGGGGCAAGCTGGGCGATTATTGGGGTTACGAAAAAACCCTGCGGTTGGGCCAGGGTGTTTTCGGTTTTGGCAGCCTGTTGGCGGCCCTCTACCCCCATTTCGCGGCGGTGGCGGTTTCCCGGGTGTTGATGGCGGCGGGCGGGGCCTTCATGGTCCCGACGGTCATGGCGGTCGCCCGCGTGACCGTGCCGCCGGAGAAGCGGCACCGGATTTTCGGTTATATCGGCGCCATGATGGGGATGGCGGCCGCCATCGGGCCTTTCCTGGGCGGCTTCCTGGTCCACCATTTCGGCTGGCGGTCGGTATTCCTGATGAACTTCCCCCCGCTAATCCTTTCGATCGCCGTTTCCTGGACCTACTTCAAGGACACCATTCATCAGAAGCCCGAGCATGGTTTTGTTTTCGACTATGTGGGCACGGGGCTCATGACCCTTTGGTTGGTGCTCTTGGTGGGGGGGCTGAAAGGGAAATTTCTCCTATTGGGGCCGGCCTTGCTGGGTTTCGGGGCCTTTCTTTGGTGGGAATCCCGCGTCCAGCACCCGCTTCTCAACCTGAAGCTTTTCGCCCACCGGGCCTTTGGGGCCGGTTGCGCCATGGTGGGCCTGCAGAACCTGGGGATGTACGCCCTGCTGTTCCAGATGCCCTATCTGCTCAAACTGCTTTACCAATGGGAGCCCAGCCAGGCGGGTCACACCATGACCTTCTTCATGATCAGCATGATGGTGGGATCGGCCTTGGGGGGGAGGGTGGCGGAAAAACTGGGGGTGCTGGCCACCTGCATGGCGGGATCCCTCATCTCCGTGGGTGGATTTACCCTTCTTTCCATCCTGGAGCGGGGGGAAGGGGTAGCCAAGCTCATCGGGGCCCTTATCCTGGGCGGGGCGGGACTGGGCCTGGCCAACGGGCCCTCCCAATCGGCGGCGCTGGGGTCCATCGACAAGAAGGAAAGCGGCATCGCCTCGGGAGTGCTCGCCACCAGTCGTTACCTCGGCGGGGTCTTCGGTATCTCCATTTTGGGTTTCCTGCTTTCCCGCACGCCCACGGGAGCCTCGCTTGCCGACCACCGGGAAGCCCTCTGGATCTTCGCGGGTTCCTTCGCCGTGACGGTCCTGGTCTCCCTTCTGTTTCCAGGCAAGCCCCCGGCTAAGGGCTGATGGGGTCCCAATTTGGTTGCCATCCATTGGGGGCTCCCTTAAAATCCCCTCGCTTTGAAGTGGCCGCTTATTCCCTGATGGAGGAGAGAACATGAGAAAAACACTGGTTTTGGCCCTTGGCCTGGGTTTGGTGGCCTCGGGCTTGGCTTTCGCGAAGGACATGAAATCGCCGGTCGATGCGAATAAGGAAAAGTTGAAAGGGTTCTATAAGGACGTCATGAACGCCCATAACCCGGACGCCGTTGGCGACTATTGCACCGAGAAGTTCGTGGATCACAATCCCGATCCGGACCAGAAGCAGGGTATGGAAGGGCTCAAGGCCGCCTTTAAGGGCCTGTTCACGGCTTTCCCTGACCTGCATGTCACGGTGGAGCAGGTGGCGGCCGAGGGGGATTTGGCGATTGCCCGCATCACCATGAGCGGAACCCAAAAGGGCGATTACATGGGCATGCCCGCCTCCGGCAAGAAATTCAAAATCGGCGGGATCGACATCGTCAAGATCAAGGATGGAAAGGCGACGGACCGCTGGGGTTATGGCGATAGCATGGCCATGATGCGGCAGTTGGGATGTGACCCCTCCAAGAAGAAAGACGCTTGCTGCATGATGGGGGACAAGGACAAGAAAAAAGAAAAGAAAACCGAGAAATCCGAAAAGAAGTAATCCGGGTCGTGACCAAGCCCGCTTTCCCGACGGGAGGCGGGCTTTTTTATTACCCGGTGTTCTTGAGCCCCGCCGCGATGCCGTTGATGGTCATGAGGATGGCGTCCTCCAACTCCTGGCGTTCGGGCCCCACGGGGTTTGCCCGCAGGCGCTTCAAGACCTCGATCTGGATGAAGCTCAAGGGGTCGATGTAAGGGTTGCGCCGCTTGATGGATTCGGCCAGCAGGGGTTCCTTCTCCAAAGGCTCCTTCACTTGGGCCACCTGGCAAACCATTTGGACCGTCAAGTCGAACTCCCCCTTGATGCGGTTGAAGATCTCCCTCCCCAATTCCTTGTCCGGAACCAGCTCGGCGTAGCGCCGGGCGATATCCATATCCGCCTTGGCCAGCACCATCTGGGCGTTTTCCAGAACCGATTGAAAGAAGGGCCACTGCGCGTGCATTTCCCGCAACATGGACAAGCCCTCGGGGTTGGACTGCAGGTACTCGCCCAAAGCCGTTCCCACCCCGAACCAGCCCGGCAGGGTGGCCCGGCATTGCATCCAGGCGAAGACCCAGGGGATGGCCCTCAGCGACTCGATGGCGGTGTCATCCGACCGGCTGGCGGGGCGGCTGCCGATGCGGTGGCGGCTGATCTCGGCGATGGGGGTGGCCGCGTGGAAATACTCCTTGAAGCGCGGGTGGCCGTAAACCAGCGACTGATAGGCCTGGAGGGACCGTTTGGCCAGCTTGTCCATCAATTGCTTCCACTCGGCCTTGGGCATGACTTCCCGCGAGGGAAAGGCCGAACGCAATACCGCGTTCAGGATTTGTTCCAGGTGCCTGTGCGCGGTGGCGGGCTCCCCGTAATGGTCGCTGATGACCTCGCCCTGCTCCGTGATCTTGATGCGGCCCTTGCAGGTGCCCGGCGGCTGGGCCAGGATGGCCTGGCTGGCGGGCCCGCCGCCGCGCCCCACGCTGCCGCCCCGGCCGTGGAAGAGGCGCAGGGCTACTTGGTGGTTGTCGGCCACGCGCGTCAGGTCGGCCTGGGCCCTATAAAGCGCCCAGTTGGCCGAGAGGTAGCCCGCTTCCTTGTTGGAATCGCTGTAGCCCAGCATGATCTCCTGGGCGTCACCCCGCAGTTTCAAGTGCGCCCGGTAGGAGTCGTTCTTGAGGAGCCGCTCGAACATGTCCCCGGCCCGCTTCAGGTCCTCCCGGGTCTCGAAGAGGGGAACGATGTTCAAAAGGCTCAACTTGTCCCTCTGGTATAGGCCCGCTTCCTTGAGGAAGAACAACACGGCCAGCACGTCGGAAACGTGGTGGGTCATGGAAATGATGTAGGTGTCCATGGACCGGGGGTTCAGGTGCTCCAGGATGGCCTGCAGGGCCCGGAAGGTCTCCAGGGTCTCGGCGGTTTCCGGGGTGTAATGGGGCCTCTCGGGTTTCAAAAGGCCCGATCCGGAAAGCAGGCTTTCGAGGAGCTCGAGCTTTTTTTCCTCAGGCAAGGCGGCGTAATCCTGGCAAAGTCCCGCCTTTTGAAGTACTTCGGCCAGGGCGGAAGTATGGCGGCTGGAATGCTGGCGGATGTCGAGGGTCGCCAGGCGGAACCCGAAGACCTCGGCGTTGCGCTTGACCCGGCTCAGGTAGCCCTCGGCCAGGATGGTGCCCTTGTTGGCCCTCAAGCTTTTATCCATCAAGTCCAGGTCGTCCAGGAATTCCAGCGAGCTGGCGTACCAACTGCCGGCCGGCGGCGGGGCGGGGAGGCGGCTGAGATCCTTATGGAACTCCTCGGTGTGGGCCAGGGTGCGCAGGAGCTTCTCATGGATGAAGTTGCACTTCCTGCGGTACTGCTCGTGGAGGATGCGCTTGTTGAGCTGTTGCGCCAGTTCCGGGAAGAGCGCTTCGTCGGCGGCCAGGGAGGCGGCCAATTCCGGCGAGATGGGGGCCTGCCGGTCCGAGGGGCTCAGGCGGCGGGCCAGTTCCTCGATGACGCCGATATGGTGGCTCAAGGCGTTGACCCGCAGGAGCCGGATGGTTTCCAGTGTCACGCCCGGCGTGACGAAGGGGTTCCCGTCCCGGTCGCCGCCGACCCAGGAGCCGAATTTCAAAAGCGGCGGCACGGACCAGGGGGTCTTGGGAAATTCGCGCTTGAGGGATTGCTCCAGTTCCCGGTAAAGGACGGGCACGACCTCCATCAGGGCTTCCTTGAAGTAATAAACGTAGCTTTTCACCTCGTCCAACGGCGCCAGCTTCACCTGGCGCACCTCATCGGATTGCCAAAGGGCCACCGTCTCCTCCAAAACTTCCCGCAGGATGTTGTCCCTTTCCTCCATCGGCAGGCGCTCGTCGGCCAGGCGGGAAGCCACGGTGTAGATGCGGTGCAGTTTGGTGAGGGTGGTGCGGCGCTTGGACTCGGTGGGGTGGGCGGTCAACACCATGGACACCTGGGCCTGGTCAAGCATGGCCTGGAACTTCCGGGGCAGGATGCCCTGCTCCCGCAGGGCCGCCACCGCCTCGGGGATGGAACCGGGCCGCAGGCCGCCGTCCACCGTGGGATGGCGCAGGGAACGGACCTGGTCGATCTTCTCGGCCAGGTTGATGAGCCCGAAGAAATGGGTGAAGGCCTTGGTCAGGAGGTTCAGCTTGGCCGTGGGGAGCTTGGCCACGATCTGGGAAAGCTCCTCGCCGGTCTTGGCGTCGGAGGTGGCGCGGAAATGTTTGGCCAGTTGGCGGACCTTTTCCTCCAGGGCCAGGGCTTGCTCGCCTTCCTGGTAGGAAAGGACTTTTCCCAGGACGGTGGCGAGGGAATCCACCAGCCGGGGAAGGGAATAAGGTTCATTGCTATTCGGCATGATTTACACCTGAAAATAAGTTCGAAATTCGCAGTCCGTAGTTTGAAGTGAATGAAGCTTTTGTTGGGATAAACCCAACAAAAGCATTCCAAAACTTCGAACCGCGAACTTCGCGCTGCGAACTGATGTTATGTAAGTTTCTCTTGGAGGATCTTGGCGGCCTGGTCCTCCCGGAATTTGGCGATCTTCTTGCGCAGTTCCGGGCGGCTGTTGGCCAGGATGGCGATGGCCAGGAGCGCCGCGTTGACCGCGCCCGCCTTACCGATGGCCAGGGTGCCCACCGGGATGCCGCCGGGCATCTGGGCGGTGGAGAGGAGGGAATCCAAGCCGTTCAACTTGCTTTCCATGGGAACGCCCAGGACGGGCAGGAGGGTATGGGCCGCGCAAACGCCGGCCAGGTGGGCCGCGCCGCCCGCCGCCGCGATAATGACTTCCACGCCCCGGCCCTCCGCGCCGGAGACGTACTCGGCGGTGTCCTTGGGGGTGCGGTGGGCCGAAAGCACGCGGGACTCATGGGCGACGCCGAAATCCTTCAGGGTATCGGAGGCGTTCTTCATCACTTCCCAGTCGGATTTACTGCCCATCAGGATGTTCACGAGCGCTTTGTCGGCCATGGTTGAGCTCCTTTTCTTGGAATGGTGGCGAAAGGATAACAGATTTAGCCTGAAAAATAATCCAGGGGGGCTGGACTATTTTTTTCCTGGGCTTGGGTTGGCTATTTGAGACCGGACCGTCTCCAGGTTTTTCCGGAACGATAGGTCGCCGGGCTCCAGTTCCACCGCCTTCTGGAAGGCCTCCGCGCTCTTGGCCCAGTCCTTCTCCTGGCCATAGGCCACCCCCAGGTTGTCGTAGGCTGTGGGGGAAAGGGGGTCCAGGCGGACGGCCTCAAGCCCCTGGGTGACCGCCTCCTCCAGGCGGTTCAACCGGATCAACGCCAGGCAGAGATGGGCCCGGTGGACGGATTTTTGGGGACTTAAATTCACGGCGGTTTGCAATTCCCCGGCGCCCCCGGCGTAGTCCCCCTGGTCCATGAGAATGAGGCCCTTCGTGGCGTGCGCGTCCGACAGGTTGGGATTCAGGCGGATGGAAGTGTTCAGGAATTGGAGGGCCTCGGGGTACCGCCCCGCTTTTTGGTAAATCTCCCCCAGGTTCAAGGCGATGACTTCCGACGGCTCGGAAACGTTCCGGGCCGCGTTTTGCCAAAGGGAAAGAGGCGTTTCCCAAACCCCCACTTGTCGCCAGGTTTGAAAGCCCAAAACCGCCGCGAGGATAGCCGCCAGGGACAGGAAGAGGGCCCTGTCCCCGGCCAATCGGCGGCCTACCCAGGCCGCCGCCAGCAAGACGGGCCCTAGTGTGGGCAGATAGGTATAGCGGTCGGCGGCGGCTTGGGAACCCACCTGGATCAGTCCCAGCACCGGCAGGACGGCCACGAAGTGAAAACCAAAGGCCGCCGCCAGCCACGGCTGTTGGCGGCGAAGGAGGAAACAGACCACCGCCACCGAGGCCACTAGCAGCAGGCAGGCCAAGTTCTCGGCGGTGAAAGGATTTTTCGCGGGGGGGAAGGGGTAAAAAACAGAGTAGCTCATGGGAACCAGGGTTTTCCAAATATAGAAGACCAAGGAATGAAAGGCGTTCGATACCCGAAACAAGAAGGAGCCAGCCTGAAGGTTGTTGACCGCGCCCGTGACCAGTTGGGCCTGGTAAGCCAGGACGCTCGCACCCAAGGCCATCATGAAAAAGGGAATTTTCTCGGGAATCATCCGATTCATTTCCCTGGACCACCGGCCCAGGGGCCAAACGTCGAGAATCAACAAAACCACCGGCAGGGAAACCGCCATGGGTTTGGCCATGAGGGCAAATAAAAACAAAGCCAGGCAAAGGCCCAGTTTCAGGGGTTTTTTGTCCGAGATGTAGGACAAATAAACGAGAAGGCTGGCCAAAAAGAAGAAGGCGTAGAGGACATCCTTTCGCTCCGCGGCCCAGGCCACCGATTCCACGTGAATGGGATGGAGGCCGAAGAAAAGCATAGTCAGGAGGGAGGAAGGGAATATCCAATCCGACCCCGATAGGGTCGTGACACGCCGGTAAAGTTTTTCCGCCAGGAGGAAAACCAGGAGCGTGTTGAGGAGGTGGAGCGCCAGGCTGTGCCAATGGTAATAGGCCGGGTCCAATTTCCCCAATTGGTAGTCCAGGGACAGGGAAAGCCAGGTGAGGGGGATCCAATTTCCCAGGTGAAAGGTCGTGAACATCCAATGGAAGGATTCCGGGCCCCAGGAGCGGATATGGGGGTTATTGAGGATGGCGTCACCGTCATCCAAATTGACGAAGTCATTCCGACCCAAGGGCGCGTAGGACAAGCCGACGGCCAGGAGAACAAGAAGGACGGAACCCCATTTCACTTCCACCTTGTCCATGAAAGATGGCCCATTCGGTTTTTCGGCGGTGTCACTCAAACGGCGGCTCCTGATCGGGTGAAATGGGAAACCTGACGAAGTCTAGCATATCGGGAGGGCGCTGGTTCGTTAG
>DATKOC010000085.1:0-6137 GCA_035524855.1 bacterium | reverse complement strand
CCAAACGGCGCCGCAGGTGAAAAAACTTACGATGGCCAGGGCCAGAAGAAAGCCCCAAAAGAATAAATTCGCGTAAACATAATCCCGCAAACGGCCGGTTGGGGACCCGGCTTCATTTAGGTTTTGTTTGCCTTGGGACACTGTTTCTCCTCGGGTTCGAAGTAATTGTTGATTTCAATTTTGGGCCCAAATTGAAATTTTCCGCAATTCATAATTCAAAATTTAAAATTTCGAACGGGAACCAGGCTTGACAAGAGGTTCTCCGTTCTTGCAAAACGGACAGTCTTTTTCCTCCCAGCTTTCCACTTTCAAGGAAGCCAGCGCCACCAGGGGCATCCCGAAGGAAAGCGTCCCGCCGGACCGGTCAATGAGGCAGCCCAGCCCCACCGGCTCCCCGCCTAGGGCCCTGGCCACCTCGATGGATTCCTTCACCGATTTGCCGGTGGTGATGATGTCCTCCACCGTGAAGAATTTCTCGCCCTTCCCCACAGTGAACCCTCGCCGCAGTTCCATGGCGTCGGTGTCCTTGTTGCGCTCGGTGAAGATATGCCGCAGTTTCAAGGCCCGGGCCAGCTCATGCCCCACGAAAAGGCCCCCCATGGCGGGCGAGAGGATGAAGTCGGGCTTCAGGGGCGCGACCCTTTGGGCCAGGGCACCACACAGTTTCTCCCCCACCGAGGGGAATTGCATGACCAGGGCGGACTGGAGGTACCGGTCGCTGTGCCGCCCGGAGGACAGGCGGAAATGCCCCTTCAAAAGGGCGTTCGTTTCCTCGTAAACTTTCAGCACTTCCTCGTTCGTCACCCCAACCTCCATTGAACCGCCAAGGCGCCAAGACGCCAAGTTAAGTCCTTCTATGATTTTCGAGGTTTTGATAAAGCGATGCGTTCCAAACCATTCTTCAATATCGACTCGTTGAAGTTGATTAAAAAGCCTAATTTCTTATCGGAAAGCTTCAAATAAGTAATAACCTGTGCCCTGTGAACCGGCGCCAGCTGTTCAACAGCTTTGATTTCCACGACAACCCTATCAGCCACCAGCAAATCCAGCCGAAAACCGACATTCATACGAGCGCCTTTGTAATTCAAGGGAACGGCAACCTGCTGTTCAACCTTTAGGCCTCGTTGTGAAATTTCATGGGCCAAGCAAACCTCATACGCGTTTTCCAAAAGTCCAGGGCCCAAATTCAAGTGAACCTGGTAAGCCGAATCGACAACCTCTTTTGCGATCCTATCCGTTTCGGGATCGATTTCCTCATAAGATTTATTCGGCCCAGCAAAATCCATTTTTGCCTTTCTTGGCGGCTTGGCGCCTTGGCGGTGGAATCAGAAGTAAGACTTCATCTCCCCCACCAGCTTCTTCGCGGCATCCCGGGCGGCGTCGGCGAAGTTGTTCTCCGCCGAGGCGTAGATCACCTGCCGGGACACGTTCACCAGGAGCCCGAAGCCATCCTTGGACTTTCCTTCCTTCAATACACCTTGTAGGTCGCCGCCCTGGGTACCCACGCCCGGCACCAGGAAGGCCGTGTCGGGAACCAGCCGGCGCAGGTCCCTCAAATACTGGGCTTGGGTCGCGCCCACGACCAAGCCGATCTCCCCCTTCTTGCCTTGCGCCCATTGGGGGGCGGTCTTGGCCACTTTCTCATAAAGCTTTTCCCCGCTCTTGAGCTCCTGGAGCTGGAAATCGGCGGCGGAGGGGTTGGAGGTTAGACACAGCACGAAGGAACAGGTTCCCGGGTAATCCAGGAAAGGCTCGACGGAATCCTTTCCCATATAGGGGGAAAGGGTGACGCCGTCGGATTTCAGCAGGCCGTAGAGGGCCTTGGCGTAGGCTTGGGAAGTGTTGCCGATGTCACCGCGCTTGGCGTCGGCGATGAAGAGGCTGTCTTGCGGGATCGATTGGCGGAGCCTCTCCAACACCTCGAAACCCTGGGCGCCGAGGGACTCGAAAAAGGCCAGGTTGGGCTTGTAGGCGGCGGCGTAATCCTTGGTGGCCTCAACGATGGAACGGCAAAAACGAAGGGCCCCCTGGCCGTCCTTGGGGATATCCCCCGGCATCTTGGCTAGGTCCACGTCCAGCCCCACGCAGAGGCAGCCGCGGGTGCGCCCGATGGCCGCCCTTAACTTTTCCGAAAAATCGCCCATTTATCTTCCGGTCCGCGGGATTTTCCAGCTTTCCCTTCATCCCTTGGTGGCGTGGGTTTCGCTCACACCATCCTTGGTACCTGCATTGTAACGAAACGGTATATCGACTGTTACAGATATTTAATCGGCGGCGACTAACCTATGCGCATCAAAGATCAGGAGGCGCGCGATGCCCCAAGCCCTTACGAACCTCATCTATCACGACTGCGACTTTTGCAAAGTCCAGGGAGTGTTGGACAAGAACATCTTCAACCGGGAAGGCTGGTATTTCTGCAAGTCCTGCCTGGCGGAGATCGACCACGAGTTGGAAATCCGCCGGCGCGAGGCCCAGAACCGCAACGGCTAGGCCCTCAAGGCCAGTGGGTCACTTCCAGCTTCACCTTGGCCGTGCCCGATTCCCTCATGCCGATGGCCCTCCCGGCGGTGCGGGACAGGTCGATGACGCGGCCCTTCACGTAGGGCCCCCGGTCGTTAATGGTCACCTCGGTGGTCTTCCCGTTCTCCAGGTTCGTCACCCTCACCCTCGTGCCCAAAGGCAGGGTCTTGTGGGCGGCGGTGAACTTATACATGTCATAGACTTCCCCGCTGGCGGTGAGGCGCCCGTTGAAATCGACGCCGTACCAGGAGGCGACGCCCTCCATCTCGTCCTTCCAGGCGTCCTTCCCGGCGTTCTTGTAGTCGTCGGGGCTCTCGAATTCGGTCTTGCCGGCTTTCCCGGTGGAGGGAGCGCCGTGGCCCAGGGGCGCCATTTGCCGGATGGGAACGCACCCAATTAAACCCAAAGCCGACACAAAACCGCAAAGGCACAAAGAAAGAACCGGCGCTTTCGGTTTAATCATTTCCATAACCCTCGTTATTTTCCCTTAGGATCTTCATGGCTTCGTGTCGGCGGTGGTTCTTCTTTTAATAAAGCCGCGCAGATCCGCGACGGAAGCCGTGGCCCTTCATATATATAAGCCGTGTAAACCTGCACCAGGCTGGCACCCGCTTCCAGTCTTTCCCGCGCGTCCTGGCCCGTAAAAATCCCACCCACGGCTATCAGTGGAACCCTACCTTGGGTTACGCGCGCCAGGGCCCTCAGGCTTTGGACGGCTCTCTTCGCCAGGGGAGCCCCCGACAGGCCCCCTTCGGGATACTCTCCCGTGGGCAACCCCTCCCGCGAGAGGGTCGTATTGGTGGCGATCAGGCCCTTGCACCCGGCGGACAAGGCGGCCGCGGCGGCTTGTTGCAGGGCTTTCCCCTCCAGGTCCGGGGCCAGCTTGAGCAGCACCGGGGTTTTTCCCGCCGCCTTCACCAGCGCGCCCAAAAGTTTCCGCAGGGGCTTGGCCTCCTGCAGTTTTCTGAGGCCCGGCGTGTTGGGGGAACTGACGTTGACGGCGAAATAATCCGCGCAGTCCTTGAGGTGGGAAAGGGACTCCAGGTAATCCTCGACCGCCCCTTCCAGGGGCGTGACTTTGCTCTTTCCGATGTTGATCCCGATGGGAATGGAGGGCCAGCGCCCGGATTCCCGGTAGGCCTTGAGCCTGCGGCCGGCCGCCGCGGCGCCGGGGTTGGGGAAACCCATCCGGTTGACCAGGGCCCGTTGGGCCGGGTAGCGGAAGACCCGGGGCCGGTCGTTGCCCGGCTGGGCCTTGGCGGTGAAGGTGCCCAATTCGGCGAAGCCGAAGCCCATCCCCTCCCAGGCGCCCACCAGTTCGCCCCTTTTGTCGAGACCCGCCGCCAGCCCCACGGGATTGGGGAAGTTCAGGCCGAAAAGGGTTTTCTCCAGGCGGGGATCGGCGGTCCTCAACAGGGGCGAAACGAGGGGAAGGAAGGGTTGGGAAAGCCTCAAGGCCCCCAAGGCCAGCCCATGGGCGGCCTCGGGTTCCAGCGCGAACAGGAGGGGTTTGAGCAATCGGTACAAGGTGAAACCAGGATAACGGAGGGGCTTTCAAAAATCCACGGCGATTCGTCCAAGAACCCCCCGGACGGATTCCGGATCCACGGGAAAAATTTCAAAAATTTGCCCGGTGAAACAAAAAAAGCCGGGGAGATTGTCCCCGGCCTTTTTAAACTTGTCCATCAGGGGCAGTAATCCGCCTTGATGGTCCCATGGATGGGATAGGCGGAACCTGATGGAAAGCTGGCGGGCATGCCGCCAGAGGCGTTGTAGGAAGTCACCACCGAATCCCCCGAGCCGCCGCTGTCAGCCCAACCTGTCGCCCCGCCGCTAATATAGAAAGCCAGCCAATAGGTGGCGGGTCCGGACAGGGTGGCATAGGGAGTCATGGCGATCGTGTTCCATCCGTTGGCCATGGGCTGATAACCCGTCTGGCCCAGCAGGGTTCCCGGCGTCCCACTGTTGTCCGCATAGAGACCCATGCGCATGCTCCCCCCCGAGATGCTTGTCAGGTAGAGGGACATATCAAAAACGGTCACCGGCCCGGTGCCGCTAAAAACGTACCGGCTGGTACCTAAAGCCCCCGCCGGCACGGCCAAGGGGTTGGCTCCGACCGACGGTAAACCAAGGGCCGTACCGGCGCAGAGCGGCGTGGGGGTTGGGGAGGCCGTAAAAGTAGGCGTAAAGGTGGGTGTGTTGGTATAGGTGGCCGGCGGCGTGAAGGTGGGCGAGGCCCCGGCGTCGCAGTAGGCCATCTTGGCCGCCATGTCAAACCCATACCTGTTCACGCTGAACGGATCGATGTAAGTGGGCAAGGGATCGGTCGGATTAAGGTTAATGTAGGTGGAATCGGCCGAAACCGCGGTGTCATAACCCACTTGAGAGGCATCAGCCTGGACGGCGACCCAATAATCGCCCGGCGATATCGGCGTGTCGGGAAAATCCAGCCAGTTCCATCCCGAGACAGCGGTCTGGAGGGAAGTGGAAGATAGGAGGATATCAGGCGTGTCACCGTTGTCCGAATAGAGGGCGGCCCGGATGTTACCAGCCGGAACGCTGATATAAACCGAAACCCCCATGGCCTTGACGGTATTGGTTCCTGGAATATTGTTCCGGACCATTTCCAGTTGGTACATGGGGTAGGTACCGTCTCCCTGTCCCGAGGCGCCGACAAAATTCGGCACGGAGCAATAAGGGGTCTCGGTCGCGGTATTGGTAGGTGTAAAAGTATAGGTGGCCGGCGGCGTGAAGGTGGGGGAACCCGGGGCGTCGCAATAAGCCACTTGGATCGTCATGTAATTATTGGTCATGGAGACGGGTAGAAAATAGTTGGGGGCCGGGGCGGAAGGCGTCGCGGCCTCGAAATAAGTCGTATAGCTGACCGAGGAGGAATTGACATCGTAATCCGCCGCCTCGTTTTGAATCCCCACCCAGTAGTTCCCGGGGGCCATGGGAACCGAGGATAGGGGTATCCAGTTCCAACCCACCACAGGCGTTTGACTAGCGGAGGCTACCACCAGGGCGTCGGGCGCGCCGGCTTTGTCGGCGTAAATGAACGCCCGAAGCACCGTCCCGGCGGAATTCAAGTAAACCGAGACACCCTTGGTCATCACCGTCCCCGAACTTCCCAAGGTATAGCTACTCACCGCGATCCCATTGAAGACGGCTCCCGTAAGCCCGGGCGTCGAGGAGGATCCGAAACTCCCGCCCGCGCAGGTGGCGGTGGGGGTGCTCGTGGCGGTGTTGGTCGCCGTGTTCGTCGAGGTATTGGTGGCGGTGTGGGTGGCCGTGTTCGTGGAGGTGTTCGTCGGGCTGTTCGTGGAGGTGTTGGTGAAGGTACTGCTGGGCGTCAAAGTACCCGTCAGGGTGGCCGTGTTCGTGGCGCTGTTGGTGGCGCTCGGCGTGGGGCTGGAGGTGGGGGTCAAGGTCCCGGTCAAGGTCGGGGTGCCGGTGGAAACAGGGGTGTTGGTCGGTGCGTTGGGGGAGGTTGGACTCGACTTGCTCCCGCAGCCGGCGTAAAAGGACAAGCTTGCGCCAAGGACCAAAACCGACATGGCGATTTTTTTCATGGAAGTCCCCCTGGGATGGCCGAGATGGGCAATAAGGTAACCGCA
>DATKOC010000084.1:0-2739 GCA_035524855.1 bacterium | reverse complement strand
TCCGCCACGATATAGGCGGGAATGCCGTTGCTTTTGAGGAGCACCTCATCCTTATGCGCGCCATGCTCCGAGGTCTTGATCCAAACCGCGCCGTCCTTCTGGTAAGTGAGCCCGTCTTCTTTGAGTTTACTCAGGGTTTTTTCCACCAGGCCGGTGTCATGCAGGCCTCGCCGCTCGGAAAACCACTGGTCAAACTGGACCCCATAGCGTTCCAGGGCTTCACGATGCCATTGGACCACCCGATCCATGCCCCATTCCCCAAGCCTTTTGCAGGAGGTGTTGAAATCGGCATCCATCAGTTTTGGGTCCCGGGCCAAGTAATCCCTGGCCAAATCGTCCATATAGGCGCCCTGGTAGCCGCCCTCCGGCGCGTCCTTGGGCGTGCCCCGCACCCGGCTGATCGCCGCTTCCAGGGATTCCCCAAAGAGGCGGGCCTGGTTGCCGGTGTCATTGATGTAATACTCCGTTTCAACCTTTCCGCCTGAAACCCGGATCAGTTTGGCAATACAATCCCCCAGAACCGCCGCGCGGGCGTTGACCACGTTCAAGGGGCCGGTGGGATTGGCGCTGACGAATTCCAGCAGGATATGGATATCCCGGTTCCTGTCACTGGCCCCGTATTTTTCCCCCAGGGCCAGAACCTCGGCCAGGGACTGGCTGAAAATGGCCGGTGAGAGCCGGAGGTTGATGAAGCCGGGGGGAGCGACCTTGACCTCGGAAAGCAGGTCCGGCGAGGGTGGGAGCTTCCGGACGATCTCCTGGGCCAATTCCATGGGCGGCCGCTTGAGCTTCTTGGCCAAAACCAGGGCGGCGGGAGAGGCAAAATCGCCATGGCCCTTGTCCTTGGGTTTCTCAATGGGGGGAAGGGTATCCAGCGAACCGGAAGGTATGGCCTTGGCCAGGGCATCCGCCAAGGCGGCTTGGATGGAAAAAATGTCGTGACGTTTCACGGAAATTAGAGGGTCATCGTCATCAAAGTTTTATAAGTCAGCGACCTCATCTTCATTTCCACCGCGTCATATTCCGTTTTACGGCCGTCAAAGAGCTCCCAGATCATTTTTTCCAGGTCGGGTGTCGGCGGCGGTAGGAATTCCACCAGGCGTTCCCCCTGGGCGTCCGCGAAAACATGGACCAACCCCATTCCGGCGAAAGTCTGGAACTTGGCTTCCAGGGCGTCCTCGGGGATGGAGACGATCTCCGTCAGGGCCTTGATCGGGTAGCGGGAACCCTTGGCCATGAGCCAGACCCCTAATAGGGACCGGGAGGTCGTGTTCGAAAAAAGTTTCTTGAATTTATTCCGGTCGTTGATGACGTCGTTCACGCAACCGCTCCTTTAATTGGCGGAAATCCCGCCCCACGATGACCACTACATCCTTCTGGTTGTCGGGGCCGGCGGATTCCTCCACGGCATCCTTGCCCAAACCCATCCGGTCCAGGGCCTCTTCCAGGGCCACCGGGATTCCGGCGGAAGTCCGGACCACCGTTTTGGCGTAGTGGAAATGATCCGCGTTGCCCGTGCCGGAAATGATGATGCCCGGTCCCTTGATTCGGCGGGCGGCCCAGTCGGCGGCATTAGTTATACCACAACCGTTGAGTATTTCCACGCGCAGGAGGCCGTTGAAGGGCACGGTGGTGGGGGTGACGGCGGGGGGGGCCGCGGACCCAGTGCCCATCGGCGTGGGGGCAGGGGCGGGCGCGGTACTCCCGGCTTCCTCGAAGGGCGGGGGCGGAGGCGGATTGTAAGTGGCGGCCAAATAAAGCCGGTCCATCCAACCCAGGTCGTCGAAGGAACCCGGGGAGTCGGATTGGAGTAGGGATTTCACGCCCCCTCCCAAAAAGGACGGCCAATCGGACTTCTCACCGGTAACGACCGCGTCCCCCGCGAACTTCCCGAACCCCGCCGCGAAGGCCCGTAGCGCCTCCTCGTTTTTCTTGGCGATCAATTCCCCGGCTTTTTTCCGGTCCGCGTCTCCCAAAACAATCGTTTTGGCCTGGGACTCTCCTCCCTCCCCGGCAAGCGGGACTTGGAAGGCTTCCAGGTTGGCCCCGTCGTCCCTGAGCACGAAAAAAACAAGGGGCTTTTGGGGGAGGGCCTTCGCCGAGAAAAAGGCCAACGCGGCGCCGGCCGAAAGAATCAGGAGAGTGCTGGCGGTCCGGTTCATGGGGCTCCTATCAACGGAATGAATTCAAGGTTTCAACCAATCGGGGGTGGATCGGCGCGTTTTTCTCCAAGAGAAAGGAAAGGGTCATGGCGGCCTTCATCAAAACCCCTTCCCTTAAGTCCTTTTGGGCCGCTTTGCGGGCCATCCCGATTCCGCCAAACTTACGGCCCGGCTCGATGAAGTCGGCCACAAAGAGGATTTGGGCCAGCTTACCCATGCCGGGTTTCCCCAGGGTATGGGACTCGACCGCTTCGAGGATATCCTTGTCCCGGACTCCCCACCTCTTCCGGGCGATCGCGGCGCCCACGTGGGGATGCCAGAGCCACGGCATGGTTTTTTCCATGCGATCCAGCTTAAAAGGGGTCCCCCTTAACCAGGACTTCATTTGGACGGGGCTCAACTCCTTGCCGCAATCATGCAACCAAGCCGCCCATTCGGCCTTGGGGGGCGAAACCCCGTGTCGACGGGCCAGTTGAACGGCCGTTTTAACCACGCCCTCGATATGCCGGAACCGGTGGGCGCTCACCTTCTCCCGAACCCAGTCCCGGATTTCCGCGGCCTTGTGGGCGCTCAAGGG
>DATKOC010000083.1:0-3079 GCA_035524855.1 bacterium | reverse complement strand
CTAATCTCCTTTTGAAATTTATCCACACCCAAAAGACATTCATCATTCCGCCGGATTTTGAACCTTGAAACCTCCTATTCCTTTCCCCGTCTTGACAGGCATCGCAGTGCCTGCACAAACGCAAGTTCAGCCATTGAGCCGCCGCGAGGTGACATCCACCCAAACCCATGGCCAATCCCTCCCAAGGTTGCGCGAGAAAGAAATGACCGCATCCCCATAGGACGGTTCCCATGAGGCCCACGGCGGGGACGCGCCAATCGCGGTGCCGGCCGAAACCCCGGGCTAGGGCGAAAGCGGCTACCGACAGGCTGGTCAATATCAGGCCTATTTCCAATCGTTCATCCTTGAGGAAGGCCAGGCCCGCCAGGGGCAGGAGCGCCAACACGAAGGGTAACAGGGCGCAATGGACGGCGCAGACCAGCGATAGCGCGGCCCCCAATCCGTCCCAAAAAGAACCCTTCTGACTCTTAGACAAAATCTCCATAAACCCTCCCTTAAAAATAAAAGGTCGGCGGAACGCCGGCCGGCCCCTGAAAACCGGCCGACATTCGCCTGTTCGCTTTTAAGGCGGCCTTTCTGTTTTCTGTTCCGTTATCCAACCCTTGCTTTTAGGGCCCTCAACGGTCAGCGTCCTTGAGTTGGAACAACACCGGCACATTCACGGACGTCGGGACGGCGATCCCCGCCATGCGGGCGGGCTTGAATTGCCAGTCCTTGACCGTGGACCGTGCGGCCTCGTCCAAGAGGGGGAAGCCGGAGCTTTGCGCGACAACGACCGAGGAAACCCGTCCTTCAGAATCCACCTGGACGTAAAGCTTCACCAATCCTTCCTGCTTGAGCTTCCTGGATTCCTCCGGATAGGGTGGCGGGGGATTGAGGTAATAAGAAGGGAGGGCGCGGGCACCCGCAGAGATGGCCCCCCCGGTGCCTGGCTTTTTTTCAGGCGTGGGGACCGGTTTGGGTTTGTGGTTCCTTTCCGACGGCTCCTGCGGGGAATCGTCCTCCAAGTCGACGGTCTGTTCTTCCGGCGTTTGGACCTTTGGGTCGCCCCCATTGGTGGCCACGGCCCCCGCCATGCCATATTGGGCCTGGGTGCCCATGACCACGCTCCCGGCGAGGAATATCCCGGCGTGCAGGCCCAAGGCCAGAAGGGCGCTTACCCTCCAGCGGGAGGGGGACGCCGTTCGTTTCAAGTACTCGCGGACGCCCACAGAGCCTACCTTTCCCCTGGCGTTGTGCGGATGGCGGTGTGCTTGATACCGGCGCTGCGCACCTCGTCCAACACCTTCACCACCATACCGAAATCAGCCTTCTTATCCCCGTGGATGAAGACCTTGGCCTCCGGATCGTTGAGCCCTTTCAGTTGTGAAGGAAGCAACTCCATGGTGGTCTCCTTTTTGTCCCAATAGACCTTTCCGTCCTGGGTCACCGAAATGGTGGCCGAGGGTTTGGATCGGTCGGTGACAGCCGAATGAGCCGTCGGAAGGTTGACCGGCATACCCAGGTTCTTGAGCATGGAAAGGGAGACCATGATGAAGGTGGCCAAGAGGAAGAACATGATGTCGATCAACGGGATGATCTCGATGCGGGCTTTGCGGCGGGCCACGGGAGAGGGGATATTCATGTCAGTTCCCTTCCCCGCGCAGGAGAAGTTCCATTTGGGTGCCCGTGTCCTCCAATTCGCGGCGGGCGGCCTCCAAGCGGGCATTGAGGTAGTTGAAAGGGATCAGGGCAGTCACGGCGATGACCAGGCCGAAGGCGGTGGCGATAAGGGCCTGGGCGATGCCGCCGGTGAGTGCGGTGGGGGCCTGTAATTCCTGATCGCCTAGGAGCCCAAAGGAATGAATGAGGCCCGTCACGGTGCCTAGGAGGCCCAGCAGGGGTGCCAGAGTAATCACAGTGTCGAGGACGGGCAAGCCCCGACTGAAACGCGACAATTCCCGGTTGGCAGCTTGCAGGAAAGCGTTGGAAAGGGAGTTGCCCCTGTGCTTCAGGGCGTAAGCCATGGCCCGGGCCACGAAGTCGGTGGAACGGCTGCCCACCCGGATGGCTTCCTCAAGTTTTTTCTTCTCCAGTTGGCCGAAGAGGTCTTCCACATCGGCGGGTTTCCGTGAAGCGAGTTCATTGAAGATGAACCAAAGCCGCTCGATCACGACGGTCAAGCAGACGATCGATACCACCAATAGGGGCCAAATGACCGGCCCACCTTTCATGAGTATTTCGAGCAAAGTTCTTCTCCTTTTAAATCGTTTAATAAAACAGGGACCAGCGTCCCTGAAACGCCGGCCCCTGCATGCCCCGTCATGGGGTTGGAAACGAGAATAACAGGTCGGTTCGCCGCTTTTGATCGCCCGAAGCCGATATTCCTTCCGGTGGCAGCGGATAAACATCTCCCTACGTCCCGCCAGCAAGGCCCCGCCGACAACCCGTTTGATCCGGAATTTCCAGGAGACCTTTCCCGACAACATCGCCGGATAGGTTGGCGTTCATTTCATCTCCCCTACCCCATACCCCGCTTTTCCATCCCATGTTGGATCTAGGACCCGGCCCAAGTGCCCGGCTCAACCTTATCAGGCATCTCAAGAGCCCCGAATTTATTTTTCTCCCACAAGGCGTTTTACAAATTTTACCGCCGCATCCAGATCGTGGAATGAACCGGCCAACTTCCCTTCGGCATCCACCACCCAGAAATCAGGCGTTTCGATCCATTGAATGCCCAGCGGTTCAGTCAGGGCGGTGACAGCGCCGATTTTGGGGAAAATAAGTTGAGGCCAGTTGATGCCAGCGCGCTTCACATAACGGCGGACGAGATCCAGATCATTGTCGACCGGTACGCCAACCAAGGAGAGATCCATACGCCCCGTCCATTCCTTTTGCAATGCTTTTAGGCGCGGCTCCTTTTCGCGGCACGGCGGACAATACACCGACCAGAATTCCAGGATCAGGATCTTTCCGCGTTGCGCGCTCAAGCGCCACGGCCGGCCATCCAGGGTCTCGAATGCGGGGTCCGGCACTGGTTGCCGGATGCCCGCCGGAGGCGGCGACCCTGCCGCCGGCGCGGGCCGGCTGAACAAAACCA
>DATKOC010000082.1:0-12321 GCA_035524855.1 bacterium | reverse complement strand
TCTCCTTGGACCCAAGGTTCCCCTGCAGGATTGAAACGGCCTTTTGGGTGGTGATGGGGTCCAACTGCAGGACGATTTCACGGGTTTGGGTCTTGTTCTGCCTCACCAAGTCCCGCAAGTCCGGGTTCTTGGCGATCTTCTGGTTCTTGATCGTCAAGGCCTCGTGGATTTGGTCCAATCGGCGGGCGGTCTTGAGCTTGAACTGGTTCTCGTAGACATACTTGGACAAAAGCATGCCCCGGTGCCCGGGAGGGACCATTTGCCCGTCCACGATCTCCATACGGTCAAAGTTCTTTCGGTAGGCGTCCAGGTCCGTGCCCACATAGGAAAGGAATATTTGGTCCGAATCGGGAACCAGGAAGGCGATCTTGTTCTCCAAGAATTCCAGGTGGCTAAATGGGTCCTGGTCGAAAGAGGCCCAGAAGGAAGGGGAGGCGGCCTTTGCCAGATCGGCCAGGGACTGTGGGTCCACCGAACCCTTGGCCGCGATCTTGTTGAGTTTTTCCATGTCCGTCTGGATCACGGAGACCATCTGGCGGACGTGGGCTTTATAGCTTTCCACCATGTCCTTAGGCTGCCGGGTACCAGGGGAAACCGACTTGCGCAGTTTCTCCAAGGCCTGGTCCATGGTGTTGCCATAAACCACCATGGCGGTATTGATCCCCTCGGGCACCACGGCGGCCACGTTGGGATGGCTCATCAAGGGACCCTTGACCTTGGAAAAATCCGGGATGGGGTCCAGGTCCGGCAACTGCCAGTTGTTGAAAAGGTCCGGGGAGTCCTCGGAGGAGGCTTCGTACACCTGGGCGTTCCCCGCGACCGACCCGATGATGCTTTTACTCATGGTCTTGTCCATGCTGTTGACCAGCGATCCGCCGACCACGAAAAAAAAGGTCCCGGCCAAAATGATCAGGCCGATGACCACGTTCAGGAAATTCGAAAAGATGTTTCGGATTGAAATGCGCAATAAAAGGAGTGTCCATCCCATCAAAGCACCTCCGCAGTCTGTGAAAATTTTTGAAGCGCATGGGAGCGTTCCTTGAAAAACATCAATGCCTCCCGGCCGCTGCTTTGCCGTCGGTGATCTTCCCGTCGGCCAGTCGCACCACCGAATTGGCGTGGCTCATAACTTTGGCGTCGTGAGTTGAGAAGATGAAGGTGGTTTTTTCTTGGCGGTTAATCCGCTTCATGAGATCGATGATGTTCTCGCCCGTAACTGAGTCCAAGTTGGCAGTTGGTTCGTCGGCCAGTACGATCTTGGGCCTCGTCACAAGGGCCCGGGCAATGGCCACCCTTTGGCGCTGTCCGCCGGACAATTCGCTGGGACGGTGGTTGGTGTGCTTGGACAGACCTACCCTGTCCAGAAGTTCATTCACGCGTTGAGTTCTTTCTCCCATCGTTAGCTTTCGTTGGAGCAGCAGGGGAAATTCCACGTTCTGAAAGACGGAAAGCACGGGCACCAGGTTGAAGCTTTGGAAGATGAAACCAAGGGTGTTCAGGCGAAGGTCAGTTAATTGGCGGTCATTGAGGTTCTTGGTGTCTTGGCCGTCGATCAGCACTTTGCCCGAGGTAGCCGTGTCCACGCACCCAATCAAGTTTAAGAGTGTGGTTTTGCCCGACCCGGAGGGTCCGACGATGGAGAGGAAGTCTCCCTGTTCGACATTCAGATCAACACCTTGAAGCGCCCTAACGACCACCTTGTCCAGTGGGTATTCCTTAACAGCGTTTTGAATTGATACGATATCGGACATTTTTTTAATCCTTTTATTGTTATTCAATTCCGTTCCCTCAACACATCTATTTCGATCGGATGGGAATTCCTAAACGTCGGAGTAGTTACCTCGACGATGTTGAAGATATTCCTGAGCCGTGAAAGGTTCTTCTCTAGGAGGTTTCCCTTTGTTTCTATTTGTTTCTGCTGGAGGAATTTTTTTTTGAAGTGCTAAAATCCATGCATGGGGAACCAATGAGCGCGAAGATCCGAGTTCTGGTTATCGACGACGATGTGGAAATGAACGAACTTTTGAAAGATTACCTTTCGAAGTTCGAAATAACCGTTTTTGCCGTGACCAATCCCGAGGAGGGTTTGAGGTTCCTGAAAAGATCCAGGCCCGACCTGGTGCTTTTAGACGTGATGCTGCCCAAGAAGGATGGTTTCGCTGTCTGCAAGGAGATTCGTCAACAATCCAAAGTCCCCATCATCATGCTGACCGGTCGTGGTGAAGTGACGGACCGGGTCGTGGGCTTGGAAATTGGGGCGGACGATTATTTGAGCAAGCCTTTTGACCCCAGGGAGCTTGTGGCCAGGATTAACACCGTATTAAGGAGGTTGAATCCTCAACCTGCCCAAAGCGGTAGTTTGGTGTGCGGAAGTTTGAAATTGGACTTGGGTAAAGGTATGGCCTATCTCAAAGGAAAGCCCGTAAACCTAACCACTAATGAGTTCGAAATGTTGGCCTTCTTCATGAAGAACCCCGGAATCATGCTGAATCGGGACAAGGTCATGGAATACCTCCAAGGCATTGAAGGCGAGGCTTTTAACCGTTCTGTGGATATCGCCATCAGCCGAATCCGTAAAAAGATAGGTGACTCAGTGGACGACCCTAAATATTTCAAGACCTTTTGGGGTAGCGGCTACATATTCATCGGAAAAGTGACGAACCATGGATTTAAATAAGGGTGAAAATCACCAATATAAAAATCCTTGGCGCACGAAAACTTACAATGCTTCACCGCCCCGTCCCTGGTTCTACGCCAAAATCCTTTCATTCCTCATTTTGATCTTGGTTGCGTTGGGGGGCCTTTTCTTTGTTTTTCAAAATTACGCACCCAAAGCGCTGTTCGTCATCCCTGTGCTAATTTGTTTGATGATTCTTCTGGCGGCTTTTAGATTGCGGCGAATGTTCAGACCCTTGCGGTTATTGATGAAAGGTGTCGAGGAAATTTCCAATGGCCATTTGGACTTCCAATTTCCTTCCTTCGGAAACGGAGAATTTCAGTTCCTTGCTGAAAATTTCAACAGGATGGCTAAACGCGTCAAGGAAATGATGCAAGCCAAAGACCAGCTCTTGACGGACGTGAGCCACGAACTACGCTCCCCATTGACGCGCATGAGGATAGCCTTGGAAATGACCCCCGAGGGAAAGGTGCGTGACTCGATGACTCGCGCGGTGGTGGAAATGGAGACCATGCTCAACGAACTTCTGGAGACCCAGCGGCTCAGGAGCGGCCACGGCAAGCTTTCCTTGGGTCCTCTGGACCTGAACCGCCTTTCCCAGGAAATGGTCGAGAAATATAAAGATAGGGATCCGGGACTTATGTTCTCGAAGTCCAGTCCGAGCTGTGTCGTGACCGCCGATGAAGGCCGAATCCGGACCGTTTTTCAAAACATCATTGAGAACGCTTTGAAATATTCGGGGGAGCAGAAAAAGGCCGTCATCCTTGCCGTGGAAGAGGCCATGGAAAGCACTATCGTGACTTTTATTGATTATGGCCCGGGCATACCCAAGGAAGAGCAGGAAAAGGTATTTGAGCCCTTCTATAGAGTTGATAAATCCAGAACCAAAGAAACCGGAGGATATGGCCTTGGCTTGAGTCTTTGCTTGGAGATTATGAAAGCCCATGGTGGGGACATTAAGTTGGAGAGCGAAGTAGGCCAGGGAACCAAAGTTAGTCTTTTTTTCAAAAGGTAAAGGGCGCCGATCAGATATTGATGGTTAAAGGAAAACCGATGAAAAAAACTTGGATGCTCGGTTTATTCGGAAGTTTGGTTTGGTCCCTTTCAATGCCCGCATTTTCTCAAACTCCATCCACCACGAAAACGTCCCCGAGTTATTCCGAGGCGCTAAATCTTTTGAAAACTGGTTCCTTGAGTCTGGACAAAAATTCCCTCTTGAGCGCACTCCAGGTCTTCAATGACTGCCCGTCCCCCCACGAAGATGTTTTTTCATGTCCCTATCGTGCCGGCCAGACTTGTCTTTTTCTGACCAGGGCCTTCGATCTTGAAAAACACCGGGATGAGGCAGAAAAGATACTATCCGAAGGCATTCAAAGCGCCCAAGCGGCGGTTTCTTTGGCTCCTGATTCGGCGGATACCCATGCGCTTCTTGCTCGTCTTTATCAGGTGAAGCTTATGTATGGGGATATGTTCACCGGGATGGATATTGGCCCAAAAGCGGGAGCCGAAAACGAAAAGGCATTGTCGATCGACCCACAGAACGCGCAAGTTCAATTGTCGCTCGGGGTCCAATACGTGATGGCCCCATCTATCGGTGGCGGGGATGTTAAAAAGGGGATCACAACGCTGGAAAAAGCCCTTGAATTGGACCCCAAAATGGACGAGGCCTACTATTGGCTGGCCAAAGCCTACCGTAAGCAGAACGACAGGCCCCATTTTGAAGAAGCCCTCCAGTCCGCCGTAAAGCTGAATCCCCAGAACCCGATGTACCCAAAAGAAATGGCTGGCTGGAAGCCCTAACCCAATATCTTTTCAACAGCCCAAACAAGCCGGTTCATTTTAAGGGGCCGAATTTCCGCCTTGAGATCTTCACTTTCCACCAGTTCTCCCCCACCCAATCGATCAAATGCTGCAAGGGGTCCAAAAGATTGACGCCCAGGGGTGTGAGGGTATATTCCACCCTCGGCGGGACTTCCGGGAAAACTTCCCGTTCCACAAAACCGTCCCGTTCCAAATTGCGCAAGGTAGTGGTCAACATCCTCTGGGAAATGCCCTCGACCTTTTTTCGAAGCTCCGAAAAACGGGCCCGCCGGTTCGGCGACTTGGCCAGCATCGCGACCAAAAGGATGGTCCATTTATCCCCGACCTTCGTCAGGAACTCCCGGGCATCCTTGGCTTCCTCGCTTTTACAAAATAAATATTCCGTTTCAGACTCTCTGTTTTTCAAGGAATGTTTCATTAGTTACCTCCGTTTCACTTGCTGAACCCAATGTGCCTTCTTGTCGTAGCCTTACTCTCTTTTTATAGTACAAGTATAAATTAGTAACCGAAAGGAGAAATTGCAATGAAGAAGAAAATAAAAGTCCTCTATTGGGCCTTGACCATCCTTTTCCTGGTGCCGACCGCCGGGACTGCGATCCCGGAACTTTTGGGGGATGCCCCCGCAAACGTGGCCCAGGCCATGCAGTCTTTAGGCTATCCCCCCTACCTTCTGAGGATATTGGGCTTCGCCAAAATCCTGGGGGCTTTGGCGATCCTCTTCGGGCGCTTTCCCCGGCTGAAGGAATGGGCCTACGCGGGGTTCACCTTCTTATTGTTGGGGGCCACCGCATCCCATCTTCTCGCGCATGATTATGCGCACGCCCCCTTTCCCTTCACTTTCTTCGTCCTCCAATTGGCGTCTTATTATTTTTGGCGCAAGACAAGTCAAAGCCAAAATTGATTAAAAACATGAAAGGAGAAAAGTCATGGCGATTCAATTCTCGAAGATTCTAAAAACCCGTTCCAACGACCAAGGCCGGTTTTCGGCCAAAAGTGTTGACTTGAGCGGATTAGGCGAAGGAGCCTCCCCGGTCGTTGTTCTTGATGATTTCCGGGTCAGTGGCCAACCCTTCGGGCCCCATCCCCATGCCGGTTTTTCCACCATCACCTATGTCTTGGAAAATTCAGAAGGAGCCCTTCGGAGTCGGGACTCCTTGGGGAACGACATCATCATGGGCCCCGGCGGGATCATTTGGACCCAGGCGGGGAGCGGGATGCTCCACCACGAATTGCCCGCCGACGAGGGGCGAGAACTACACGGCCTTCAGATCTTCGTCAATTTGAGCCGGAAGAACAAACAAGTGAAACCTCAGGTTTTTCCCCTCCAAAAAGACAATATCCCTGAATGGAAGAACCAGACCGGCGACCGGGTCCGGGTTGTGGTGGGGCATTACCAAGGCCTCTCATCCCCCCTTTCGCCGATAGAGCCCTTCAATCTCCTCGATGTTGTTTTGACAGGAGAAGTCGACTTCCATTTGCCAAAGGGCCATAACGGCATTTTCTACGCCCTCGAAGGGGAGGCGGTAATAAGCAGTGATGGAACAGGACAAAGGATTTTTGGCGACCAAGCGTCGGCAGCTCAAGGAAGAGAGGGTGGTGGAAAGGTTTCCCTGAAGGCCCGGGGTTTCGCCCGGTTGATCATTCTTTCCGGCGCCGCGATCCATGAGCCGGTTCTGGCCCACGGACCCTTCATCATGAACGACCAAAGTCAAATCCTAGACGCCATGCAACGGTATCAAACCGGAAAGATGGGAATTTTAGAGCCCATTTAAGAGATAACGCGGTTTCACCTTACCCGGCGGAATAAGTGGCGCAGTCACCGCCCGGGAAAAGGACGGCAAGGACCTTTGTCTAAAAAAACAGAGGTTACGAACCGATGCAGGACCCCTTCAGGGGAACCAAATTAAGGAGGTTTGAAATGAACATCTTGACCTGGATTTTGCAGTCTTTGTTGGCCGCCATGTTCCTCATGGCGGGACTCTTCAAGTTGTCTAAGTCGGAGGATTATTCGAGGAAATACGGCGTCCAACCTATCGGCTTAGTGAAGTTCATCGGCACCAGCGAGCTTTTGGGCGCGGTGGGATTGATCGCCCCGGCTGCCACCCATGTCCTTCCCTGGCTGACACCCACGGCGGCCGTCGGGTTGGCTATCATCATGGTCCTTGCCACGGGTTTCCATGTCCGCAAGAAGGAATATGGTCCTTCAGGGTTTACTGCGGTCCTGTTCTTGATCTCGGTTTTCGTGGCCTGGTCTCGTTTCGCTGGTTGAACGGAACCTTGGCCATCGCCTCAAAACCATCTACAAACTAATCAAGAAAGCCAAGGACAAGCCGCCACTCTAGGAGAGGGCGGCTTGTTCCCCAATGGGTTCAGCAATGGTTCCAACAACTAATTTTCTGGGACTAACATTAATTACAATGGTTGTTATGAAATTGCTGATTTTCGGTTAGCGGACAACTATTTCTTTATTGAGGCAAATACCCAAATGGAACGCAATAGACTTTTTCGTGTTGTTGAGAACTTTTTTCGCGTCCTATAGGAGTCTTATTCAGTCGGTTTTGGCCGCCACTGACGGCCTCCGACTGCCTGTGACTGTCACAAACAAAAAAGGCTTCCAACGGAAAAATTTGTCCGTCGGAAGCCTCTGAAATGCGCCCGGAACAATGATTTTGAAGAATTCTCAATAATCACTTACGGGAATGAAATTGGTGCCCGAGGTCGGACTTGAACCGACATGACCCGGAGGTCGATAGATTTTGAGTCTATTGCGTCTGCCAATTTCGCCACTCGGGCAGCGAAAAAAAGGACCGCGGCCCTTCGACAGGCTCAGGGCACGGGAAGGGTATTTTAAGGGACCAAAAGGCAAAGTCAACCCTTCGATGCGCTTTTAGAACCACTGAATTCATAGCGCTTACTCAGGGCCGAGCCCTTCGATGGTTTGATGGTTCGACAGGCTCACCACACGCACTCTCGCCACAGGCAAGCCATCCCGCCGCTCCCGCACTCCTACAAGGGGCGAGGGAGCTATTGGCTCAACCCATCCCAAAATGCCTGAAGGTCCGGGGCGAAGGGCGACCGCAAAACCAAGGGCTCCCCGGTGGCGGGATGGGCGATCTCCAACTCATAAGCGTGCAGGGCCATGCGGGGCAAGAGCACCCGCGACCTGACCCACTCGTCAAAGTCATGCTCGTAAAAATGCAGGAAAGTCTCGTCGTCGCCCGAGTAAAGCTTGTCGCCCACGATGGGGAAACCCAAAAATTCCAAATGCACCCGGATCTGGTGGGTGCGGCCCGTGAGGGGCCGGGCCTCGATCAGGGACAAGCCGCCCCTCGCCTGAATCTTTTCCCTCCAGGCGAGGGGGATTTCATCCAACGGCCTTATGCCCAACCGTTTGAAGTTGGTGATGGAAGGCTTGCCCTTGGCGAAATCCACCCCGCCCTTCATGCGGATGGGCCCGCCCTTTTGGTCCAGGATTGGCGCGTCCATCTGGGTCTTGCGCTCGGGGAAAATGCCGAACACGATGGCCCGGTAGGTCTTGCGCACCTTGTCGTTTTCCCACTGCCAAATCAACTTCTTCAGGACCGCCTTGTCCTTGGCCAGGAGCAAAACCCCGCTGGTTTCCGAGTCCAGCCGGTGGGCCAGGTGGTAGTTCTCGGCCTCCGGGATGTCCCGGCGAAGCAGCGACATGAGCGTGTTGTTGAAATAAGCCCCGATAGCGTGCACCGGAAGCGGTGCGGGCTTGGCCACCGCCAAAAGGGCCTCGTCCGCGTAAAGGATCCTGTAATCGGCATTGACCGCCGGCTCTTCCCAGGCCGAGGTGCTATAGGCCACCTCGTCCCCCGCCCTCAAGGGCTGGCCGGGGGAAGCCGGGCGGTCATTGACCTTCACCTTCCCCGAGGCGATCCGTTCCTTCCACTGGTCCTCATTCAGGTAGGTGAAGCGCCGGCAAAGGTATTCGAGGAGGGTCTGGGAACTTTTCTGGCTGATGTAGGAGGTCAGGGTGACTTCCGGCTGGCCGGAGGGAAAAGCCTCTTTCATAAACGCATTTTTACCACAAAGTGCCCGAAGTACACGAAGTAAATCTTTGACCAAGATTTTAAAATCGTCTTTTTTCCAACTTCGTGGACTTAGTGAACTTCGTGGTGAAAGAGGCTAAAGCGGTTCAGGTTTTGCGGCGCTTGGCCTTGGGGTCGGCGGGCGTGCAAAGCCAAACCGCCGCCTGGGCCAGCCCCAATCCCAGGAAGGACCAGCGGATGCCGGGGGCGCCGAAAAGCTTCTCCGCGCCCAAAAAGGCCAATAGGCCCGCCATGCGGCCCAGCCCCAGGGGCAGTTCCCGGACCACCAAATACTCCAGCCGCCGTTTCTTGCCCTCGAAGGCCCGGTCGATGACGGCCAGCGAGGCCGCGCTGAAGGAAACCTGGAACCAGCTCACCCCGATGGAATTCAGCACCGCGAAAAGGATCAAGGCCGTCAGGTCCATGCGCCAGGTCAGGATGGCGCTGGCCGCGCCCATGAGCAGGCAGGAGGCCAGCACGCCGAAATCCCGGTTCTTGGGCGCCACCCAGCGGGCCAAAAGATAGGAAGCCGCCACGGCCAAGAGGTTCGACGCCATGCCGTAGCTCCCCACCACCCACTCGTCCTTGAAGAGCTGGTAGATGAAAAGGCTGGTGGCGAACCAAAAGACCCCGTTGCGCACGCCCCAGAGGAAATAGCCGACCATGAGCCGGTTCCAATCGGCGTTGGCGGGATGAAGCAGGGTCGAGAAATAAAGGAAGCGCCCTTTATGGGGTTTCACCCGGATGCGGGTGCTTTCGATGATCAGCCCCAAATAACCCACGAGGGTCACCAGGAAGATGAGGTGATAGCCATTCAGGCCCCAATGGCCCTGGGCGGCCAGGCTATTGACGTTCTTGATGACCCAGCCCGCCAAGGCCGGGGCCAGGATGCGGAAGATCGAGGACAAGACCAGGGACACCGAGAAGAAATAGTCCCGCCGGTGGCGGTGGACCAGCTCATAAGTGAGGGCATGTTGGCCAAGGTAATAAAAGCCGATGCCAAGCCCGCCCAAAACGCCCAGTTCCAAGGGATGGTGGGTGGAATCCTCCCGCCAGACCAGCACCGAAAGGTAAAGCAGGGCGTTGAAAAGGAACCCCAATTGGTAGCACAAAAGATAACTCAGGCGCCTGGACAGGTACCCGCCCACCGTGAAGGCCGGGATGACGAAAAAGAACTGGGACAGGTTGAAAAGCCCCACCACCTTCCAGTCATTGCTTTGGCGGAAAAGGAAGACGTTCATGAAGACGCTGGAAAGGGCGTAGGTGAAGTCGTAAAGCCCGATCATCCAGACCAGCTTGCGCTCGGGCGCCGACAGGCCGCCGGCGAAGTAATTGAGGAACCAGCCGGGATTGGTCCAAGCCGGAAGCTTAAGTTGGGTGGTCAAGCGGGCCATAATCCCCTTTCGTGAAAGGGGGGATTATAGCGGACGGAAGGCTTTTGGGGGGCGGTCCCGCGGTTTTTTCGCCCCCGCCAGGCCGATTACGCCAGGCCTTGGTCGGCCACAAAACGCCTGAGGCGGGCCAAGAGAAGCTGGAATTCCTCCGGGCTCAGGGATCGGCCCAGGTTCCAATAGATTTCCCGGCGGGCGTAATCAAAAAGGGCCGCGAAGATCTTGTCCTTCTCTTCCCCGGTCAAGGCCCGGCCCTCGGGCTGGTAGAGGTTCAAATGGTCGAAGCTTTCCCGGGTCAAACAGCGGTCCAAGACCCCCCCGATGATCTCGAAAGGGTCCCGGTTCATGCCTTGGAACATGCTGTTATTTTTCGCCATATACGAAAGCCTCAATTGCCTTTATTCGCCTCGCCTTGATTCCCCTCTCCCCTGGAGGGAGAGGGCCAGGGTGAGGGGGTTTCCCCCCTCCGGGTAAATATTCATCCGTTCTAAAAAAAATTCATTCCAGCTGACGCCTCCATGAATTTTTTAAAGGCCAAGTGGATTGCTCCCCCTTTCGCCGGGCTAAAACCCGGCTCCCGGGTAAATATTCATCCGTTCTAAAAAAATTCATTACAGCTGGCGCCTCCATGATTTTTTTAAAGGCCAAGTGGATTGCCTCCCCCTTCGCCGGGCTAAAACCCGGCTCCCGGGTAAATATTCATCCGTTCTAAAAAAATTCATTCCAGCTCGCGCCTCCATGAATTTTTTAAAGGCCAAGTGGATTGAATATTTAAAACGCATACCGCACTTCCGAAAAGAAGCCCTGGGTGGGTTCCAAGAGCCCGAAGGGCGTGTTGGCGTCGCCGCGGTAGATGTCCCACCCCACCCACCCGGTCCACTGGTCGTTGAAGGCGTAATTGACCGAAGGGCGGATATAACTGTCGTTTCGGGTCAGGTCGACCACCCCGAAGACTTCCGCGCCCAGGGCCTCGTTCATCCACTTGTCGCCGACCCTGAAGCTGATTTCATAGCTGTTGGCGTCCTGCTGGTTGTTCACGATCCGGTTAAGCTCATTGACCTGGTTCCTGAAGCCGTCCGGCGTGGAGGGCAGCCCCGCGAAATCCGTGGCGAAACGGCCGATGATCTGCAGGTTCACGTTCAGCTCCTGGTCAAAGGACCGGTCCAAGCCAAAGACCGCCATCACGAAGGGCTGCAGGCGGTTCAAGTCCCCGGCCGGCGCCTTTTCGGGGCGGGTATAGGCCGCCTCGCCCCGGATCGCGAAGGGCCCCAGGTTGTGGGCGAAGTCCGCGCCGAAGACGTCCATCGGGCTGTAGCTGACGCCCACCACCGTGGCGCCGGCGCCCTCGGAAGCCAATCCCAAGTCCGGCAGGGACCTAAAGCCGTGGAAATAGCTCACCGACCAGTCCCAGTCGCCCCCGGTCTTGTTGAGCTTCACCCCCACTTCCTCGTTTTGGAGGGTTTGGTCCGGCGTCGTCACCCGGTAGGAAACCCCTCCGCCCGCGCCCGGCAAGGGGAAGCGGGAAGGCTCGAAAAAGGGCGTGGTAAAGAGCGTCACGTCCAATTCCTCGTCCAGGTAATAGTCGAGCTTCAAGGCCGCCAAACCCACCCGCAGGTCCTCGTCAAAGGGCAATTGCAGGGTGTAGTCGTGGGGCGTGAGGTTGTCCGTGGGGTTCACGCCGTCGGCCCGGCCCCAGGGCACGCTGATCTTCCCCACTCGGGCGTCCAAGGACCCCAGGTGGAAGGCCAAGTAACCTTCCACCAAATTGAAGGCCGCTTGGCCGCCGGTCAAAAAATTGGGTTCGAGAACGTGCAGGTTCAGCTTGCCGTCCACGTCCCCCAGGGAAGGCTTGGCCTGGAACTGGGCCGTGCCCCCCCAAAGGTCCTTTTGGCCGTCCAAGAGCCGCGAGTTTTCGAAATAATCCGTGCGCAGGAACAGGCTCATCTTCTCGTCCTGCCAGAACTGGGAAATCCAGTCCGGGCCGGAATCGCCCGTGTCGGCCAGGGCGGGCAGGCCCGTGAAGAGCCAAACCCCGAGCCCCACCGCCCCGATCCAACGCCTCATTGGCGCTCCAGCGACCGGGTCGAGAAGACCGAATCGTCCACCGCCACCCCGGCGTTGACCTTGCCGAAATCAAGCGTGGTCTTATGGCCGGTCTGCACGTTGTCCATCTCCCGGTGCAGGACGACCCAACGGTCGGGGTTGGTTTCAGCCTTCTGGTAACCGCTGGTGGTCTGGACCTTGAGCAGTTGCCCGCCCAAATCGTAGTACTCCACCTTGGCCTCGATGAAGTTGTCCTTGCGGATCCAGGACACCTTTTTGCTGTAGCCCGTGTCTTCTTTATATTGGGCCGAAGCGGGGACCGATTCGACCACAT
>DATKOC010000081.1:0-19624 GCA_035524855.1 bacterium | reverse complement strand
CGCCTTTCCAGATGCGGGCCATTTCGCGTAGGTTCACGTTCCATTTGTACTCGTCGGAGGCGGCTTTGATGAGGCGCATACCCTGGGTGTAGGAACAAACCTTGGAATCGTAAAGCGCGTCCCGCACCGCGTCGATCAATTGCTTCTTGTCTTCTTTGTTCGAAATCGCGGGGCCTTTAATCTGCTGGCTTACCATGACACGCTCGTCCTTAATGGAGGACATCCCCCGGCCGTCCAGGGCCGCCACGATGGTGGGGATCTGGACACCCAGGTCCAACGCGATCTGGGCCGTCCACTTGCCCGTTCCCTTTTGGCCCGCCTTGTCGAGGATTACGTCCACGAGCGGCTTGCCCGTCTCGTCGTCCTTCACCGTGAAAACCTTGGCGGTCAGCTCGATCAGGAAGGAATCCAAAATGCCCTTGTTCCACTCGCCGAAGATGTCCGCCAGTTCCGTGGCCTTCAAGCCTAACACCTTGCGCAGGATGTCGTAGGACTCGGCGATCAACTGCATGTCGCCGTATTCGATGCCGTTGTGGACCATCTTCACGAAATGGCCCGCGCCATCGGGACCGCAATGGGTCACGCAGGGACCCGAGTTGGTCTTGGCCGCGATGGCCTCGAAGATGGGCTTCACGAACTCGTAGGCCTTGGGGGAACCGCCCGGCATGATAGAAGGGCCGAAGCGGGCCCCTTCCTCGCCGCCGGAGACGCCCGCCCCGAAAAAGTAGAAGCCTTCCTTGGTCAGTTCGGCCTCGCGGCGCTGGGTGTCCTTGAACCAGGAATTGCCGCCGTCGATGATGATGTCTCCCTTGGAGAGCAGGGGCTTGAGTATCTTGATCGCGTCATCCACCGGGTCTCCCGCCTTGACCATGAGCATGACCCGCTTGGGGGGCTTCAGGGCCTTGACGAAATCCTCGAGGCTGTGGGCCCCAATAAAATTCTTTCCGGCGTTGCGCTTCATGAAGGGGGTCACGCGGTCGCTTCGAAGGTTGACGACGGCCACGGAAAAACCGTGGTCTTCGATGTTCATGGCCAGGTTCTCGCCCATCACCGCGATGCCCAGCACCCCGAAATCGGCTTGTGTCAGTTGTCCCGCCATAACCGCCTCCTCGTCCGGATTTTCTTCGATAGGGGCCGTATTCTAACACGAACAATCTTGTGAAAGTTGGCCCCCGGATATAATGGCCCATGTTCCCGTCATGCTTGGTCGCCCTTTTGCCATTCCATTTGGCGCGATCTTTTATTAATCCTGCTGGTTTTTCCGCCAAAACTTATCCGATTGGGTATTCGCCATGAAAAAATATCTTGCCGCTTATATGAAGTGGCTTTCGGGTCTGGTCGGCATTCTTGTCATCTTTTGGCTTTGGGAAGGATGGAACCACCTTCCCTACCACATGGATGCCCGCCTTTATTCTTTTCCCGACCAATGGGTGAATTTAGAGGCTTTTCATAAGGGTTTTATCCCCCTTTGGAATCCCTATATAGCCTGTGGGGTCCCTCAATTAGCCTCATGGATTTCAGCCTCCTTATATCCTCCATTTTGGTGGTTCACCCAGTCCAATATATCCCATGGATTCATGGACATGGCCTTCGCCCACCTTCTTTTCGCTTTTGCGGGATGTTTTCTTTGGCTCCGATCCCAAAGCACCGGGGATTTCTTTGCTTTCCTCGGATCCCTTTCCTTCGCTTTTTCGGCCCACTTAACCACTTGTCTGCCTTGTCTCCATCAAATCGCCACCGCCGCCTGGATACCTTGGGTCTTTTGGCGGGCGGACGCCATGGTGAAAAAAGCGAATTTTCAAAACGGTTTCCTTTTAGGGATGGCCATCAGTCTTCAGCTTTTCGCCGGTTACCTCTTTTTTGTTTTTTACACGCTGGTGTATTTGTGCTTTTGGCTGGCCTCTCAAAAATTAAACCGGGAAATCATAAGCCGTCTTTTCTTGGTCCTCTTGTCTTGCTTATGGCTGACTTCGATCCAATGGCTGCCCTTTGTGGATTTTTTCGGCTTTTCCCATCATGACACCTGGAAAGAATACCCTTATTTTACCAAGCTCGTCGAATACGGAACCTTGCTCAACCCTGAGGCTTTGGGGTTTCCCGGGACCTCCGCTTACCGTGGGAGTTTCGCTAACGCCGCTTTCAATCTTTATTTTGGACTGGCGGCGTTTTTAATTTGGGCGATTCAATGTTTTTGGTTTAAACGAATTTTCCGGGTGTTCTGGTTTTGGGCCTCATTAGTGGGGTTGGCCTGGTTGGCGGGCCCCCATTTCCCACCGTGGAAAATTATTCCCCTTAAATGGCTGGAAATACTCGAGCCTTCCAAGGCGGTCGGGCTGTTTATTTTTAGTGCCACGACGTCGGTTTCTTTGTTTTTAGCGGAAACTCTTGGCCGGTTGAAAGATTCATTTTTTTCTCGCGCGACAATTTTTATCTTGGGCGGTTTATGGGTGGTTGACCTGGTGTCGGTTCCTTTTCGGCTCGTTCATCCCTTTCCGAATCCTTTTTCGGATCCGCAAGTCACCCAAAATGCCGGGGCGTTGCGGCAATGGGCTGGAGATCAACGAATGTTGAGCCTTCAAGGACCCGAAAGGTTTACGTTTTCCGGTCGGGAGGGATTCGGACGCTCTTACCTGGATTCGGTATTGTTATTCCTCTGTAATTCGAATGAGGTTTGGGGCTTACGGTCGCCGAATGATTATTTGATTTTAAAAGTAGGGGGAATTGAAAATTTGCATCGATACATGGAAACCGGGTTTCCCTATCTGGGTGACCTTTTGGACGTGGCGGGAGTCAGGCTTTTTCTTCTATCCCAGTCTCTTCCCCGGCCCAAGTACGAGAAATTAGGGGCGTATCAGGATGAATCCGTTTATTTGAATACCCAAGCTTCAGAAGATTTCTGGACACCCAGTGAAAAAATAGTTTTTCCAAGTCGTGGTGCCCTTTTGGAAACCCTGGCCGGTCCCGGCAACCAGTGGCGGAAAAAGGCTTATTTAGAGGGGGATACACAGGGCCACTTAATCAGTTTGGTGCCTTCCCAGGCCGGCCTTGCCTTGCCGCCCGCCACAACCGGGCCAAGCCGCCCCATCGGATCACGGGCTTCCCTTCAGGTTCAAATGAAGAACCCCGGCTATCTGGCTTTCAACGAAAGTTGCGCTCCGGGTTGGCGCGTATGGGTGGATGGGGTTCCCCAACCCATCCTGAGGGCCTACGGGCTTTTCATGGCCGTGGCCGTGAAAGAGGGGCGTCATCAGGTTGATTTCCGTTATGAACCGATAGCCTTCCGGTTAGGCCTATTCTTATCCTTGGCGACGCTGGCCTTTTGGGCGGGTTTCGCCTGGAAAATCAGGGGTTCGCGTCCGTGGCCATGAGATTAAGGGCGGTTTTCAACCCACCCGCGATCTCGGCCGGGTCCCCGAGGGCCCAGAAGTGAAGGAAAGAATGGCGTGGGTTGTCTTCCCACGGGACCGGGCATATCGCCGCGACCAGAAAATGGTTTTTTGACAAGGATTTTGAGATCCGTTCCTCTTCCCCGTTATTGACCAGGAATTCTCCCATCACGGCTACCACGTCGTGGGAAGGTGTGGATGACGGGAAAAGTCCCATGAACCTACCTCCGGATAAGGCCATCCCCCTTACCTTTTGAAATCGGAACTGCGTTTCCATCCCCATGGCGGGAGGGATTTCAACCCCACGCTCTTGGATCCTTTCCCTCACGGGAACCTCATATAGAAGACAATCGCCGAAGGGTTGTCCCGGACCCAAGAGGCTCTCAATTTTGGACCAATAATTCCCAAGGACGGGCTTTCCAATGGGAGGAGTCGGGGTTAAAGAGGGCTTTGGAATGCTCTCCACCTGGGGGGTAAGGCTCACGACTGGAAGAGGCCCCAAAAAAGGAAGGCTTTCCCTTAAAACTTCAGCCAAATGGGCCCCTGACCCTTGCCCGCTGATTTCCACGTATTGGATGGGTGGATTCATGTTGGGAAACTGGAGAGGAAGAGGATTGGTTTGGAATCCCCTTTTCTCCAATCGGGCTATGGTTTTGCGGGCCTCCCCCTCTAAAAGGACCAATTGACCCCTTAAGAGACACCCTTTGGCCAGGGGTTTAAAGGTGAACCAGTTTGTCAGACCCAACTCGGGTTCCAGCGGAATGCCCTTGATGCTGACGTTCAGGTCATTCCGTGGGATCGTGACCCTAAAAATTTCCCCTTGAAGGTCTCCCTGCCGCCCGAGGAAATGGGTGACTGCTTGCCAACCCTCGGCCTGGACCGGGCCGCAAAGTAAAATGAAGGTAACATTTAAGACAGGGCGGAGTATTTCTGAATGCCTGGCGGCCGTCCAAAGGTTCCGGTTCATGTGACCCAGCATAACCCATCCCTGTCGGTCCCGGCCACTTGTCCTCCATGGATTTTGAGCACTTTTTGCTTTGCCCGCTACAACCCGGGGCTTATGATTTCAACGCGGTTCCAAGATACGCGAAGCGATCCCCACCACGATGGTCACGCGCCGCCCGGTAACTCAACCATAAGGAAAGCGGCTTGGAAATTAAGAACTTCTTATCTGGTGGTGGCCAAATCCGGAAGGTTTGGGGCAACGCCACCTCCTTCCTGACCCAATATCAGAAAATCTGGTGGATCGATCTCTCGCTTTTACTGGGCCTTATGGGCCTTATTTTCGGTATGGTGACCGTGGCGCACGAATGGACCGGCGTCCACCGCGCCTCCATCGAGATCGACCTCTCGCCATGGGCCCTTCCCAAATACACCTTCTTCTCCCTCTGCCGTGGGGTGCTGGCTTACCTCATTTCCTTGGGGTTCACCATCGCCTATGGTTATTGGGCCGCCAAGGACCATATGGCGGAAAAGGTCCTCATTCCACTCTTGGACATCCTGCAGAGCATTCCCGTGTTGGGATTCATGCCGGGACTCGTCCTGGCCTTGGTGGCGATTTTTCCCAACAGTAACATTGGGCTCGAGCTGGCGGCGGTCATCATGATCTTCACCGGCCAGGCCTGGAACATGACCTTTAGTTTCTACCAATCGCTGCGGTCCGTCCCGCAGTACCTGCTGGAAGCGGCCGCCGTTTACAAGTTCGACTGGCTTCGCAAGGCCCTCAAGCTGGAGCTTCCTTTCTCGGCCATCGGCCTCATTTGGAACAGCATGATGAGCATGGCGGGCGGCTGGTTTTTCCTTACCGTCAGCGAGGCCTTTCAATTGGGGGACAAGGACTTCCGGCTTCCGGGTTTGGGCTCTTACATGAGCGTGGCGGCCGACAAGGGCGACAATGTGGCGCGGTTTTGGGGCGTGGTGGCCATGGTCCTCATGATCGTCTTCCTCGACCAATTCCTCTGGCGGCCCTTGGTGGTTTGGGGCCAGAAGTTCCGGGTGGAGGAAGGGGGATCGGAGGAGGGCATGACTTCCTGGTTCCTGGATTTCCTCAATCGCTCGGAAACCCTGATCATGATGAAAAAAATCTTTTCCCGGAAACCCGCCGAGCCAGTCCAGGAAGTCGTCACGGCGAAGATTTCAGGCTCCTTCAAGCGGCAGGTCCCTCATCCCGGACCTAAAATACTGCCCAGGGTTGTTTCAATTTTCGCGTTCCTGATCCTGCTGGCGGCCATGGGTTTTGGGGCCTGGAAAATCATCGATCTTTTCCTGAAAGTAAGCCTTTCCCAATGGGTTCGGATTGTGGAGGAAGCCGCGGTCACCCTTCTACGGGTCCTGGTGGCCGTGGGGCTTTCCGCCCTCTGGGCCATTCCCGTGGGGCTTTGGATCGGGCTTTCGCCCCGGCTTTCCCGTGTCCTTCAGTCTTTCGTCCAGGTGGCGGCCTCTTTCCCCGCGCCCATGCTTTTTTCCTACATCCTCATCGCGATGAAATGGATGAACCTTTCCCTGAACTGGGGCAGCGTTGCCCTCATGCTCCTGGGGGCGCAATGGTACATCCTTTTCAACGTCATTGCCGGCGCCATGGCCATCCCTTCCGACCTGTTGGAGGCTTCCCGGATGTACCGCATCCGGGGCTTGGCGCGTTTCACCAAAGTGCTCATGCCGGGCATTTTCCCTTACCTGATCACGGGCATGGTGACCTCAGCCGGGGGAACCTGGAACGCCAGTATCGTGGCGGAGTACGTCACCGACAAGGGGCAGACCTTGACGGCCTTCGGCCTGGGGTCTCAAATCAGCGAGTCGGCCTCCAAGGCGGACTTCCCCATGCTGGCGGCCAGCGTCGTGGTGATGTCCCTCATGGTCGTTGCTTTTAACCGGCTGGTCTGGAAGAGGATGTACCGTTTGGCCGAGGAGAAGTACTCCCTCAGCAAATGAAGGGGATTTGCTTCAGAGTTAGAAGTTTTGGGTTCGCGTTATGGGTTGTGGTAAAGTTTTTCCGGACGTCCTTGTGGACCGGGAAAACTTCCTAAACCCATGACTCCAAATCCATGATTCAAAATTTTTATGAGGTGTCAACATGGCGGTGGATACCAAGGAAGACCAGGCGGCGGTCCAGAACGATCAAAAATTGATCGAGGTCAAAAATGTCAGCCAGGAATTTAACCTTCCCAACGCCAAGTCGTTGAAAGTCCTTGAGAATATCAACCTTTGCGTCAACAAGCGGGAGGTCGTGGCCCTGCTGGGCCCATCGGGTTGCGGAAAGTCCACCATCTTGCGCATCCTGGCCGGTCTCATCACGCCCAGCCGGGGCGAGGTCTTCTACCACGACCAGCCGCTCCATGACCTCAATACCGGTGTTTCCATCGTCTTCCAAAGTTTCGCCCTCTTCCCCTGGATGACCGTGACGGAAAACATCCAGACCGCCCTGGAATCCCGCGGCTTCCCGGCTGGCGAGATTGAGGAAAGAGCCCAGAAGGCTATCCAAATGGTGGGCCTCGCGGGTTTCGAGGAGGCCTATCCCAGGGAGCTTTCCGGCGGAATGAAACAGCGGGTCGGGATGGCCCGGGCGCTTTCCGTGGACCCGGAGATCCTCTTCATGGACGAGCCCTTCAGCCATGTGGACGCCCTGACGGCGGAATCCCTGCGGGCGGAAGTCATCGACATCTGGGCGGCCCAGGATAAGAACCCTTCCTCCATCCTCCTGGTCAGCCATGACATTCCCGAGGTGGCCTTCATGGCCGACCGCATCGTCGTCTTGGGCGCCCATCCGGGACGCATCCTTAAGATCGTCGAGAATAAGCTCCCCCGGCCCCGCGACTACCGTTCCCCTGATTTCATGAAGATGGTCGACCAGCTCCATGAAGTCATCACCGGCCATGAGATTCCCGACGCGCCCGAGCCCGTCTTGGCGCCGAACGAGCTTCCCGCTGCCGAACCCTTGCCCGACGCTCTGCCTTCCATCATGGTGGGCTTGCTCGAATACCTGGACGCCCGCGAAGGTAAGGAGGACGTCTTTAAGATCGCCAATGAGACGGAGCGGGAGTTCGGCGAGGTCATCAAGATCGTCAAGGCGTTGGAACTGTTGGACTTCGTGGATACGCCCAAGCGCAATGTAGTGCTCACCCCCGACGGCCAGCGTTTCGTGAAGGCCACCTCCCAACAGCGGCAGAACATCTGGAAGGAACAGCTTTTGAAGCTCAGGCTTTTCAAACAGGTCAACGACATGCTGGCCAAACACCCCCGGGCCCGGTTGGACGCGGAGTTGGTGCAGGAAGTCATCATCTTCAACCTGCCCGCCGAGAATTACGAGAAAACCTTCGAGACCTTCGTGCATTGGGCCCGGTTTGGCAATCTCTTCGCCTTCGACGAGGACACCCAGAAGCTTTTCTATCCCCGCAAACGAGTTTACAAGCCGAAACCCAAGACCGAAACCAAAACGAATGGGGCCGACCCGGCCACTCCCACCCCGGAACCTTCCCCTTCCGTGACAACGGAATCAACCGCTACCGCGCCGCCAGTCGAGCCGCCGGCAATGTCGGAAGAAACACCGAAGTCGGCGGAACCCCCAAAAGCCTAGCGGGCGTTTGTGCTAAACTGTCGGCGCTTTTATCTCTCATAAAAAGGAACCCCATGGATTCCCTTCACGTCTTTATGGACCACATCCTCCATTTGAATAAATACCTTCCGGACTTGGTCCAAACCTATGGGACCTATATCTACGGCATTCTGTTCGGGGTGATTTTTTGTGAGACCGGCCTAGTGGTGACCCCCATCCTTCCGGGGGATTCCCTGCTGTTTACCGTGGGGGCTCTAAGCGCCACCGCTCAATTGAACGTGGGCTTCGCCTGGGTTTTACTGACCGCGGCCGCCCTCCTGGGGGACCACAGCAACTATTGGATCGGCAGGGTGTTCGGGGAGAACGTCTTTGGAAAATTCATGAACCGTAAACACCTGGACAAAACCCACGAAATTTACGAGAAGCACGGGGTGCAAACTTTGGTCCTCTTCCAGTTCGCTCCCATCTTCCGCACCTTCGCGCCCTTCGTGGCCGGGGTGGGGCGCATGACTTACGGCAAATTCGCCCGGTACAACCTCATCGGTGTTCTTTCCTGGACCATCCTGTGCATCGGGTCGGGTTATTTCTTCGGCAACCTGCCCTGGGTGAACCAACACTTCGAGGCGGTCATTCTGGGCATCATCTTCGTGTCGCTCATCCCGACTTTTGTCCAAATCGCCAAGGCCTTGCTGGATGGAAGCAAAAGACCTGTCCGCAAAAGATAACGACCCATATTATTTAATTCGTCGACTTACTCCGTGTACTTCGTGGTGAAATAACTTTTTACTTTACCTCGACCCGGTAAACGGGGATCGTCTTTTTCGCCCATTTCATCTCGAAATCCACTTTTTCCGGTTTGAGGCCTTTTTCCTGTAAATAGGCCTGCGCTTCAGGGTCGTCCAGGATTCCCTCGGTGAACCCCACCTGACCCGCTCCCGCGATGGCCTGGATCTTGGCGCTGAGGTTCACGGTGTTGCCGAAGTAATCGATGTTGCTGTTCAGGTTCACCGCCAGGCAGGATCCCCTGTTCAAGGTGACCCTTAAGCGCAGCCGGGTCTCCGGGTTTTGGCCGTTGAAATAACCCTGCATCTCCACCGCCGCTTTTATCGCGTCCAAGGGATGGGCGAAGGCCGCCATGACCGCGTCGCCGATGGTCTTCACCACCGCCCCATCGTTCTTCCTCACGAAATCATAGGCCTTCAGGAAATGGCTGCGCACCTCGGCAAAGGCCACCGTATCCCCTTCAATCTCGTAGAACTTGGTGGAACCCACCAGGTCGGTGAAAAGGATCGTCTGCACCCCCACTTCCAACTTGAGGTCGGCCGCCAGGGCCTCCTCCGAGAAGAGGTCCCGGAAACCCTGGAAGGAAAAAAGGTCCACGGGCCTCAAGGTATCCCGGTCAATCATGTTTTCTTCGAGGATAAAAGTCTTGTCCCCGCCGGAGGTGTTCTGCAGGATCATGGTCGGGAAATGGCCGGTCTTGAAGTTTTTTTGCGCCAAATAATCAGCCCACTGGAAGCGGGTCTCCCCGGATTGGGCGTCCACGTCCAGCAGGTTGTAAACCTCCTGGCCGTGCACCCTCAGGCGGTAGCGGCCCAGCCCCAGCAACGTGGGGAGGGGAAGCTCCTCCTTGGCCTTGATGGTTTTTTGGACCTTGATATGGGGCTTGGTGGCGGGCTCAGCGGAGCAATAGACGCGCTTTTCCACCTTTCGGATGGAAGGATGGGCGTGGAAGGTCACTTCCAGCGCGTTGAAAGCCGTGGCGTCAAAGTCGATCTTGCACACCGCGCAATTCCCCCGTTTGGGGATTTGGCCTAAGGTTCCAACCTCCTGGCGCACGCCCCGGCAGTGGGGGCAAATCACGTCCCATGTCAGGTTGAAAAGTCCCTGCCGGGTGGCCCGAAGGAAGGCTTCCAATAGTTCCTTTTCCCGGGCATTCCATTCCCGGGCCAGGGGTTTAATCCGGATGCGTACTAAATCCTCCTCGGGGGCGCTTTGGAGAAAATCCACGATTTTCTTGGCTAGTACCGTGGAAATGCCTTCCTTCACCAGGTTTTCCCGGGCGTTTTCCATTCGCTTCTGGATCTCGGGTGAAAACACGACGGGCCGGCTGGCGGAGATGAGCTTTTGTTGTTTTTGGATGTAGGGGATGAGGATTTCGAAAGCTTTGCGGTACCTTTCCTCCAACCCCTTGAAGAAAATCCGCGCGGTGAGTTGGCCCCAAAGGTTGGCCGGCACCACCCCGAAGTAAACATAAAGCCGCATGCGGTTTTCGCCCTGGTCCTGCCCCCCCAGGCCTTGGGGAGGGTGGCGCTCCGCGATATAGCGGGCCCGGAAAACCTTGAAGTAACCTTGGTTATAAAGTCGGGCATGGGCGATGGAATGGCCGTAGTCCCACTCCCAGGGCAGTTCCTCCCAGGCCAGCATTCCCGCTGGCGTTTTGGAAGTGCCGTAGGACTTGCCTTCCTTCTCGGTGAATTTCATCTCGGAAAGGCCCAGTAATTTGTTAAAAGCCGATACATCGGCCAAATAAGGCCATATCTTTTCTGGGGTGGTTTCCAGGTCATAGGAGAAAAGGAAGTTCCGGGTGGGCCCCCGCTTGGCCCATTCCTCGGGCCAAGGATAGCGGCCAAGGAACTCGGACAGGGTTAAATCGTGGGGTTTTGGCGGGGACACGGGAACCCGCTTATTGGAGTTGAGGCCGGTTTGTCATTTAAAACAAAGGCCGACGGAGATGGGAATATAGGAAAAATTAGACTCGGCGAAGACATCGATGAATTTCGCCTGAAGGTAAAGATCCAACGCGTTGTTGAGGAAAAACTCGACCCCCGCGCCTGGCTCGATCATGAAATTTCTTTGGCTCACTTGGAGGGACCCGAAGCTGGTTTGGATGTAGGCGATGTTGTCGTTGATCCCCAACCCTCCGATAAGGTAAACCCGGGTTGGGGAATCGCCAAAGGCGTACTTGAGGCTGGGGGCGAAATTAGCCTCGCCGCTGTAAATATTGGGGTTTGAGGTGTCGAAAATAAAACTGTCAATGGAAAGCAAGGCTGACAGGTTCCTGTCGATGATGAAGCCGATGTAACCGTCAATCCCCGCCCCGCCGGAATAATCACTCCCAAAACCATTCACGGGCGCGGCCCCGCCCAATCCGACTCCCCCGATAAAACCCCCGCTGACGGCGTCCCTTTCCCCGGCCAGGGCAACCTGCGACGCCAACATCAGGATCCACAGGGTAAATCCAACGCGGATCAACGATTTCATGGTTTCCTCCTTTGGAAATGAGGGGACATTTAATCCCCGCGATATCAAAACGAACGGTTCATTATTTTACTATGAGGGCCCGTGTTTTTAGCCCAACAAGGCCTCGATTTTGGCGGCGCAGATGAAGTCGTTCTCGGAAATGCCCTTGATAGCGTGGGTTGAGTAGCGCACCTTGCAGGTCTTGTAGCCCACCTCCATGTCCGGGTGGTGGTCTTCCTCGTCGGCGATATTGGCCACCGCGTTCACGAAGGCCATGGTGTGCCGAAAATTCTTGAAGGTGAAGGTCTTCACGATCTCGCCGTCCCGCCCCTGGCCCGAAGAGCCTTTCCATGGACGGACGTATTTCCATCCCGTCAACTTCGACAGGAAATCCCGGATTTCCCCTTCATTCATCGGCGGGATGCCCCCCTCGCAGGGCTTGCACCTTTTCGCGGCTAAATTTTCGGATGGTTCGGGGTCGGTCACGGGGTTCCTCATGAGTGGCAATAAGCTATTTTAAGGAATGGGGTCACGGGAAAAAAGGTGCGAAGCTTTATTTCAAAGTAGGACCCGGCACCACGGATTGGATCACCTTGTCGCTTTCCTCACCCGCGGTGGAAACCGAGGTGACGGCGAAATAATAGGTTTTTCCGTTCTTGAGGGGTTTCAGGACAACCTTGAGGATGTTCTTCGGGCCGCTCTTTGTCAGTTGTTTGAAGGCCTTGCCGTCGTCGGAAGCATAAATATGGTATCCCACCACGTCGTTGACGGCGTCCCACGACAAATGGGCCTCCCCGTCCCCCGCCTCCACCGTGAAATGGCCCGGCAGGAACTGGGCCTTCCGGAGGGCCGTCAGGTTGGCCGAAAGAACATCGCTGGGCGCGCTTTCCAACCCGTCCTTCCCCACCGCCGTCAGGAGGAACTGGTAGGTCTTGTCCGTCACGACTTTTTTCAAGGCCAGTTTGTTGTCGGCGATCGGTTGTGGATTCAATTTCTTCCCGGGTTTTCCCTTCTCATCCGCCAAGTAAAGGTTGAATCCCGCCACGTTGGGGGACAGTGCCCTGTCCCACGTCAAAAGCAGCCCGTCCCCGTTGATCTCCGCCTTGAACGCGGTGGGGGCCTGGAGGGCGGGGGCCATCGTGGGCGCCGCCGTGGGGCGCGCCAAACCGGCCGGGGCGGCCATGGGGATCGCGGCCACCTGGATCATGGAGCTTTCCCGGCCGGCCGCCGAGACCGCGGCCACGGCGAAGGCATAGCGGGAACCGTTGAGCAGGTGCTTGAGTTTGGCGGAGGTGTCGTTGATGGGGTGGGCCGTCAGCTTGGCGAAATCGGTGGCCCCGGGTCTTTTCACGTAAAGGTTGTAGCCCACCACATCCTTGGAGGCGGAGGGTTTCCAGCTCAGGGCCATGGCGCTGTCCATGGGTTGGGCGCTGAAGCCGGTCGGCGACAGGAGGCCGTTGGCCTCTTCCGCCCCGAAACGGAGGATCAGGGATATCCGGTGGGTGTCCCCCAGGGTGCTGATGGGGGCGTAAGCGTAATCCAACTGGGCGAAAGTCAGGTTGACGCCCGCTCCCGCCGTCCAGTGTTGTTGTTGGTTGTTGTCCATCGTGTAGCCGCCCCGTAAGGCCAAGGTTTTATCGAGCCAATATTCCATTCCCGCCGAACCCTGGTAGGCCTGGGCCTGGAATTGATAGCTGTTGTCCACCGCCAAAAGGAGGGAATGGTGGGGGAGGTCCAACACCTTGAAGGAAAGCCCAAGCCGTCCGGTCATGGGCAGGGGGTCGGCCGCGGAAATGAACTGCACCTGTTGCCCCACATTGAAGATCCCCAGCCCGATCTTGAAGCGGTCGCCGGGCGTGATCATCACGCCCGCGTCGCCCCCAAAGGCCGCCGCGTGATAGCTCGCGATGCTGCGCATGATGTATTTCCCCGTGACACCGAAAGAAATAATGTTCTTCACCCGGAAAGCCACCGAGAGGAGGAAAGCGTTGTCACCGGTGGAAACCGAGGGGGCCGTCCCGAAGGTGCTGTCGAAGCTGGTGCCCAGGTTCACGATCCCGCCGCCCAACCCCCAGGTGTCCTCCCCCGCGGGCAGGGGCAAGGCGATCCCGCCGAAGTTGTAGCCGATGTCGGCCAGGTAAAGCATGTGGAGGTAGCCGACTTCCGGATGCGTCAAGAGCGCCACCCCGGCCGGATTCCAGGTGAGGGCGTTCACGTCGTCGGCCACGCCCGTGAAAGCGCCGCCCATGCCTTGGCTTCGGGCGCCGGAGTCGATCTTTAAGAAATCAGCTCCACTTGTAAGTTGTTGACCCATAACAGGGGCGAGGGATGCCAGCAGTAGAACAACGACTAGAAAAGTAGTCGGCAGTCGACGGTCGACAGTAAAAAGCTTTTGAACTGCCTTTTCTGGCCGTCGACTGTGGACTGCCGACTGTGAACTGGTGCTTATCATTTAACCACCGCCACTTTCCGGACCTGGTGGAAGCCCGGGGCCTTGATCTCGATCAGGTAGAGGCCTGCGGCCACGACGTTGCCGTTCTTGTCTTTGCCGTCCCAGCTCGTGCTCATCATGACGTTCGCGGTGGCGCTCCCGGGCTCAAGCGTTTGGATAAGGTTGCCGGAAATGTTGTAAATCTTGATCTCCACCGGCCCATCGGTGGAGGAAATGTAATAGATTCCTAGTTTCTGGCCCGTCAAGGGCAGGAGCAGGTTGGCGTCAAAACCCATTTGGTTCGTGGGAACCGGCACCTTGGGCTTCGGCTGGACCGGCGTGGTGGCCGTGGCGTGGTTGGAGTTGGAGCTCGGATTATTGCCCTGGTAAACCGCCCGCAAGAGGTAATAGTAAGTGGTGTTTTGGGCCACGCCCATATCGTCATAAACCGTCACGGGGGACAGGTAATTATTGGTGATGGTTACGAGCGCCGAGGCCGTGGGCACGGGCAGGGACGCCGAGCGGTAGAGGTAATAACCCGTCACGGGATAGCCCAGGTCGTTGGGAGGCGTCCAGGTCAGGTGGACGGTGGTGGGCCCGGTCGCCGTGGCGGCCAACGCCGAGGGCGGGTTGTAGTTGGCCGCGTCGGTGGTGCCGGTCATGGTAACGGGCGTCCCCACGTGGAGGCCGGAAACCAGGCCAGTGGCGTCCACCGCCTGGACCGTGTAGGTCACGGTCTGGGAAGGGCCCAGGGGGGTCTCCAGGAACCAGGTTTGGGTGGCCGGCAAGGTCACTGAGCCGCCCATGGAGGAATTGACGACATATTCGGAAACCGGCAGGCTCCCGGCGGCCGAGACCGGCGCGGACCAGTCGATGAGGATCTCGCCGTTCCCCGCCGAGACGGCGGGGTTGGTGGGCGCCGTGGGCTGAACGACGGCCGCGTCCCCGGCCTCCACGCTGAAGGGGCCGGTGTGGGGGTTACCGGCGTTGTCGATGGCCGCCACTTTGTAATAGTAAATCTGGTTTACCGTCACCGACGCGTCCAGGAAACTGGCCGCCGAGGAATTGGCCAGGAAGGTCTCCCCGCCGGAGGCGGTTCCCCTCCAGATGGCGTACCCGGTCACGGGGAAGGAGGAGGCCGGAGCGTTCCAGGTGACTGTGATGCCGGTCCCACTGGCCGAGGTTACCAAGTTGGCCGGGGACGACATCAGGTAGGGGAAACCTGTCACGGGCAAGGAGGCGGCGCTGGTGACGCCGTAGGCGTTGACGGCTTGCACCGTGTAAACATAGGAATTGCCGTTCAAAACTGTGGTATCCATGGTGGCGGTGGCGTTGAAGACCGTGACGGGCGCACCGGGGTTTCGGGTCACGATGTATTGGGAAACCGGGACTCCATCCATGGTGACACCGGCTGAGGACCAACCCAGGGAATCTTGGTTGCTGCCGTCGGTAACGGTGAATCCGGTGGGGGCGTTGGGCGGGCGCGAGGGCACGACAAAAATCGTGGCGCTGTTGGCGCTGGCATTGGTCCCCAGGTAAGCCACGAAATAATAGGAATAAGTGACCCCATTGGAGAGGGAAGATTCATTGAGGACTTGTAATCCTGTGGCGACGGTGGTGTCGAGCGAATAGGCCCCTGGGAGCTGGGCCCGGTAGACTTTGTAGCCCGTGACGGGGGCGCCGTTGCCCGCGAAGGAATCCATCCAGGTGATGGAAGCCGAGGAAACCCCTCCGGTGCCGGCGATGCCGCTGGGTGGGTTCACGAAGAGTCCGGGAACCCCCGTGACGGGGGACGAGTAGCCGCTGGCGTGGACGCCCGTCGTCACGCCCAACGAGTTGGAGTCCACGGCCTCCACCTGGTAAACAAAGGTGGCCCCGTTGCTCCCCGCTCCCGTGTTGTCCACGTAGCCGGTCATATTGGAGGGGACTTGGATATAAGTGGTGGTGGGCCCCGAAAGGGCGATTTTTTGGATCAGATAAAAGCTCACGGGGAGTGAGCCGGGCGTGCTCGTGTTCCATGTGATTTGGACCGCCTCGTTCCCGTTCGCCCCGGCGACAGCCCCGGGCACCGCCGGGGGCGCGACGGGTTCGGAAGGTGCCGGTGAGCTCAAGCCGCTCAGGTTCCCTTGGCTGTCCACCGCTTGGACCCAGAGATTGTAGGAAACTCCGTTGGAGAGCGAAATGTTGGCGGAAGTCCCGGGAATAGGCGTGGCGTTGGCCTTGACCGTTGTTCCGGCGCCCGCCGCGTCATAAACGTTATAACCCGCGATGGGGAAGGTCGTCATGGTGGGCGCGCCCCAGCTCACGTTCACGGTACCATTTCCATCAACGGTCGTCACTGACCCGGGAATATTGGGCAGGGCGAAAGCCGTCACGGCCACCGCGTTCACCACGTTGGACTTACTCTCCGTTCCATCATTACTGTCAGCTTCCACCAGGTAATAGTAGGTAGTGCCGCCGACAGCCGTGCTGTCCAAATAACCCGTGGTGGCGGCGGAGAGACCTGTAGCAATCGGTGCCGGATAAGGCAGGGTGTTGGAGGTGTTGCGGTAGATTGTGAACTCCGTGACGCCCTCACTGGACGCATTGGGGTCGGCCCAGGAAAGGCTGACCGCCGCGTTGGAATTGCTTAAACCCGAAACCGCCGTGACCGAAACCGGCACCGAGGGCGGGATGCCGATCGTGACCGAGTTGGAATCGGGTCCTTGGCCGGTGGAATTCAAGGCGGTTACTTTATAGACGTAAGCCTGTCCCGGGGTGACGGGAAGGGTCAATGTCACCGGGGGAGCGGGGCTGGAGGGGAAATTATGGGTCACGCTGAAGACCCCCGTTCCCAATTGCATCCGATAAACGTTGTACGAGGTCACATCCGCGGGCAGGGTGGTCCAATCTAAAATCCTTGAAATTCCGTCGGGGGCAAGGATTACAGGCGACAAGCTGACCGTGGCGGGGTAGGTCAACTGGGTCAGGGGGCCGGCGGGAGTGGAGCCGCCGAAAACGTTGAAAGCTTCCAACCAGTAGTAGTAAGCCGTATCCGCGGTCTTGGCGCTGTTGTCGAGGTAGCTCAGCGTGCTGGTGGGAGGAGTGATGTTGTAGGTAACTCCGCCGTAAGGGGAGAGCGGCGAGGTGGTCACGAAAAGGGACACGGCCGTGGCGTTGGACACCACGCTTGCCCAGGTAACGGAGATATTGTCGGAGGCGTCAATGCCCGCCAGGGCGAATCCCGCGGGCGGCTGGGGACCCAGGCCGGTGATGACCGAGTTTGAGGCGAGGCTTTCCCCGCCTGGGAAACCCACGCCTCCGCCCGGATTGGTGGCGGTAACCCAATAAGAATAAGTGACGCCCTGGGCGGCGGTGTTGTCGGTGAAATTGGAGACCGACCCCGAGGCGGTGTTCCCGACCACGACAGTCACGCCGGGGGAGGCGAGGTCGACGCGGTACAAGGTGTATTTCGAGACGTTTTCAGAGGCCGGGTTGCCCGTCCAACTCACCGCGATGGAGGTCGTGCTGGACGTGGCCGTGACGCCTGTCGGCGGATTGGGGGGGATTTGCAGGCCGGTGCTGGCGATGGCCCCAGCTCCTCCAGGGTCAACCCCCCGAATGAAATAAGCAATCGTGGTCCCGGCTGCCGAGAGGCCTTGGACGTCCACGTAAGGCTGTACGTAATTGAAAGTAACTCCCGCCAAGGAAACCGACCCATTGAAAGTTTGGGAAGCCGGATTATTGTAAATGTCGTAATTGGTCACGTTGGCGCTGGAACCCGGGGCGTTCCAGGTCAATTGGACAAGGAACGAAACCCCTGTTTGCTGGACGGTCTCGGCGAAACTCTGCGGGACCAGGGGTAGGAGGGCCGACGTCACGGCGGTGGTTTTGTTGCCTTCAATGGAATTCGTGTCCACCGCCGATACTTGGTAATTGTAGTTGGTTCCCTGGACCGGGCTCAAATCGGTGTAGGTCAAGGTGGTCCCGCCAGTCCCCACCGTCCCGATGGAAACCCCGTTTTGGTAGACCCGGTAGCTGGCGATAGTTTCCCCCGTCGAATTGGCCACCATGGGCCAGGTCAAGGTCACGGCGGTGGCGCTGGCGGAAGCCAGCAAGGTCGCGGGGGTGGCCGGGCCCACGAATTGCGTCACCGGGGTGGTGGCGGGGCTCAATTCCCCCAGGTTATTTTGGGCGATCAACTCGTACCAGACATATTGGCCGGGACTCAATGGGGTGGTGTCCAAATAAGTGGTAACCGCGGCCCCCGGAGTGGCCAGGGTGGTGGGGGAGGCGCCGTTCACGGATTGGATGAGGTAGTACTTTTGTAGGTTGGGTTCGGCGGGCACGGGAGTGGCCCATCCCACAGTGACGTTGTCATTGGCGATGTTCAGCGAAGTGGTCAGGCTGACCGGCTTGCTTGGCAAGAGGGCCCCCGAAACCCCGCCTGAGAGGGTGCCGGTGATCCCGTTGCTGTCCACGGCCGCCACTTGGTAAAGGTAATTGGTTCCCAAAACGGCCGTGCCGTCCGGGATAACAACGGTCGCGGTGGCCTGGGGCGCCGGGGTCCCCACGGGGGTCAAATCACGGTAAAGCTGGTAGCCCGTGATGGTTTCCGAGGAGGTATTGGCCAGGGGGATCAAGGAAAGGGTCACCGCCGCCGGACCCGGGGTCATCGTGGGAGTGGCCAAGGTGGGAGGGCCGGTGTACCCCGTCACCGTGGCGGAATTGGAAAGGTATCCCGCCCCGTCAAAAGCCCGGATGACATAGACCTCGTAATGCCCCACGCCCAGGGAAGAGTCGAGGTAGCTGGTGCCGGAACCCACGGTAACCAAGCTTCCAAAAACACCATCCGGGGAAAGGGAGATCTGGTAGCCCGTCACGGGCCCATTGAGCATGGAAGCCGGGGCTGGCGCCGTCCAGGACACCTGGATCACCGGGGTGGCTCCGGGGGTCAGTTGGGCGGTGAGCCCGGTGGGGGGGTAACCCGGCGGGAAGGCCTGGGCCTGGTTGGAGGCGGGGCTCAAGTCGGCCCCCACGAGGGTGCTGGGATACTGGCTGTCGAGGGAGACCAACTCGTAATAATTGGTGGCGGCCAAGTTGGGGGAACCATCCGTGTAATGGGTCGCGGAGGACGCGAGGGTGGCAATCGTGGTGGCCGAGGCCATGGAAATTTGGGTGTCCCGCAAAACCTGGTACCCCGTCACGGGATAGGCGCCGGCCGTCGCGACGGGCGTGACCCAATTGAGGCTGACCGCCGCCCCGCCCGTAAAGGCCGTTAGGCCCGTGGGGGGCAGGGGGTTGACGAAGGGTGTGACGGAACCGGAGGTCGTAGTGGCCGAACTGGACACCGCGTTAAAGGTTTCAATGGCGTATGTGTAGGCCGTCTGGTTTACGGCGGAAGAATCGATATAGGTCGTGTTGGAGGCGGTTGTAACCGTCACGGCATTAGGCACGACTGTCCCGTTGGGCAAAGTCACGGAGTTGGAGAAATCGCCTCCGCTGGGGTTGCGGGTAAGCAGGTAACCCAAGGGAGTCTCGCTCACCGAGGCGCTCCAGGAAAGGGAGACCGCCCCGCCCACTCCGGGGGCGGCAAAACTCACGGGCGCCACGACAAGGTTGGTGGGAGTGTCAGGAACCCCCAAAATATCCACAAAACTTTTGGAGGAATCGGTTGGAGCGGAGGTTCCGTTGCCGGTCGTGCAACTGAGGATACTGATGGGCCAGTTCCCATCTTGGTTGGAGGATGTACCGATCAAGGTAACTGAATAGGTTTGGTTGACGGTAATGGGATTGGAATTGCAATGGAGGGTGATCGTCCCGGGGGTGGAACCCGAGGGATTGAGAATGGCCGCGGAATTTCCAGGGGCGTTAACCGTGGTGAAACTCCAATAAATTCCGCTGGTCGGATTATTCGGCGGCAACTGGAGGACGAGTTGGGTCAAGGGACTGTTGTATTGGTTGAGAATTGTGTCCACCAGGGTGACGGGCTGTCCGCCCAAAACCGTCGCGGGACTAATTTCGGACCCCGGC
>DATKOC010000080.1:0-4309 GCA_035524855.1 bacterium | reverse complement strand
GGGCCCGTATCCTATCCCGTAGCCCTTTCTCGGTCACCAAGTCGACCTTCAGCCCTAAAAGCCTCTCAAGCTCGATCAAGAGCGCTCCCATGTCGAACAAGGTCCGGTCCGGGTCCATTTGGACGAGGAAGTCCACATCGCTTCGGCTATCCGCCTCGCCGCGGGCAACCGAACCGAAGACCCTAATCTTGGTGGCCCCGTGTTTACGGGCCAATTGAAGGATTTTGTCCCGTTTTTGGTGGAGCAGAATTTGGGGTTTCGTTGTGGCGGTTTTCGTCATCTTTTGGCCTTCTTCCTCGTCCTGACCTTGGTTTTGCCGGCCCGGTAAATGACGGGGGATTCCTGGGCGGATGGAGGCTCAAAGAAACCGGGCGAATCGTTTTTGGACAAAATCTTATCCACCCAATCCACGACCGCTTGCGCCAGTTCCACGGCCCTTTGGTATTCCTTGGAAGTCACGGCCTCAAAGCCATGGGGATAGCGGCCTATTTCCGAGTAATCCGATAAATCCTTGGCTTGGCGCAACCGGGGCGGGATGGAAAAGGAGGGTGGCAACAGGGCCATCCATTTTTCCAAATCGTGGGTTTTGGGGAAAGGACGGCGGTGGAAAATAAAAACGGCCTTTAAGGCTTTTTCCGCGGCCTGTTGGGCGTGGTAGCACAAGGCCTCAAGCCGGTATCCTTTTTCCGCCCCTTCCCGGGCCATTCGCAGGTCGTTGACCGCGTAATCCATCCAGAAATGGGGGTTGTCCGGTTCGATGGTTTCAGGCGACATAAAGTTCCACACCATCCTGGAGGGCGTATTTGTAAACCAAACTGGGGTGGTCCCCGTACTTCTGAAGGTCCCCGGGGGTGGCGACGAGGAAGTCATAATCCAACTCCATCACGAGGACTTTTCCGTGGAGCTTTTGGCTGGTATGGCGCCGGTGGGTTCCATCCGGCATGAGCACCAGCAGGTCGTAGTCGCTTCCGGGCTTGGCCTCGCCGCGGGCCCGGGAGCCGAAAAGAATGACTTTCAGGGGACGAACCGCCGACACCACCTGCCGCACGAGGTCGCGCAGGGCCGGCGGGTGGGAGGCCAAGGCCGGTTTTTCGCCGTGGACCTTTTTTAAGGAAAGGGATGTTTTCATGGCTCGATGGCTCGTTGGTTTGAGGGTGTCATTTGATCCCCCGGGGCCGCCCCGCGGCCTTCCAGGGTTGGTTTTTTTGGGGCTTTCATCGCCCCTCCTTTAGTTGAAACCTGAAAGCTGAGGGCGGACCGCTGTTTTATCACGCGTGGACCTTCCCGCGGTTTATTTCGCAGTAACCGTAGCCCAGGCGTAAGTTAACCTCATATGGGCTTGGCGCCGCCAAGGCTTCCGTAATTATTTTTGTGCCTTGTAGGCGGTTTTGGGTTCCCGGATGGGCCCGTTTTTTTTATCCGCGTTGACATAAACGGCCCTGCCTTCGCGCATAACGGCTATTGGAAGACCTAAACGCCGGTGTTCCTCAACCACGCCGGCCACCGCCATCCTTAAGGCCTTTTCGGCCCTGCGGCCTTCCAGGGTTGGTTTTTTTGAAGCTTTCATCGCCCCTCCTTCGACATCTTTACGATTATATCGTAGGTCTCCGGTTTAATGACCCGATCCAAGCCCCCCGATCTTTCAAAAACCAGGCGGGGTTTGGCGGATGAATTGTCGAAAATCGCGCAATAATCCACCAGGCCCATATAGATTTCGAAGAGGTTTCTCAACCCCTTCCCAAAACGCCGGTGGACGACAACCGCCGGAACGGCATGTCCCCCCAAGCGGACGCGATCGGCGATTCTCTTGAGCGCCAAGGATAAACCGGGGATCCAAAGAAAATAAAGATTCAGGCGGTAACCCCTGCGGCGGAGATCCTTGAATAAATTCACGTACCCCCTGCCGGATAAAGTGGTTTCAAAACCGAAATCCGCGCCCTTCCTGGCGTTTTCCCGGATGCTTCCCAAAAAAAGCCTGCCAGCTTGCATTGCGGCCGCATCAACGTTGAAAGGCGATAGGCCTTTGGCGATCAAATCAGCGTTAATGAAATTGCGGCAATCCGCGACTTTGGGCAGGAACTGGGTGGCAAAGGTCGTTTTACCGGTGCCATTCGGTCCGGCAACGACATAAACAACCGGTTTCTTTTTCATTTACATTCCCAATAGAAGAATGGAACAAGGCGCTTGGGTTCCCCTGTCAAAAGGCCGCTGTTTTTACGTTATCGACGGCATTGAGTGTTTTCACGCGTGGACCTTCCCGCGGGACTTCTTCGCCCCGTAAACGGCCTGGGGTTCCCGGGCCCCGGACGAACGCGGCGAAACCGCCGGCAACACCTTGAAGCCGAGCCGTTCCGCGGCCCCGGCCTGGCCCCCATCCAGGGTCACGAAAGGGAGGTTCGCCGGGTCGCCCGCCAGGTAGAGCGCGCAGGCCAGGTGCCACAGGTCGGCGCCCCTCAAGGAGGGCGCGGCCGCCACCACGGCCTTGATCTCCGGGGTGAGAAGCCTTTCGGGTTGAAACAGGGCCAGCCTGCCCAAGGCCATATCCATTTCCGCCGCCGGCCTGTTTCTCCGGGCCCCCGCCGCGCGCGCCTCCGCCTCCAGAAGGGCCGAAGAAAGGATTCCCTCCGCGCTCCGGAGGATGGGCATAATCTCCCCGGACTTCGGCTCCCCGAATAGGACGGCCAAAAAGGCGGAAGTGTCGAGGTAGATCGAGCTCAAAAACGGTTCCTGGTCTCGAGGAATTCCTTTAAGGCGCCGGGAATATGGGCGATGGGCTTGATGTCCGAGGGGCGGCCGGTGGCCGGGGTGATGATGCCGGCGCGCTTCAAGGCCTCGATCCGCTTCTCGAAGTTCGTCGATTCCACGATGGGCACCACCTTCGCCACTTCCTTCCCCCTGTCCGTGATGACGACCTCACGGTTTTGCTTGGCCTGGCGGATGATCTCGCTCAGGTGGGTCTTGGCCTCGTAAATGGAGTATTTATTTTTCATGGGTTCATCTTACCGATACTTGGTCAAGTTGGTCAAGTTGGGGCCCTCGGAAGGGGCTTTCCCCCGGTTTTCCATCCCCGGTTTCCGTCAATCCCGGTCGATCAGGAAGGTCCAACCGACCTTCAGGCTCACCCCGTGCAAGGGATAGGCCGGGGTGTCGGACAAATAATCGTATTGAACCCCCAGCTCCAGGCCGTTGCCGGGCCCCATGAAAAAGCGGTAGCCCGCCCCGGCGAACCCGTGGTAATGCCCCGGCTCCTTGTCGTCCAGGGTCAGGACGGTGGAGTTCAAGCCCAGGCCGCCCAAAAGGTACAGCTCCCCCGTGGGCGAGGCGCCCAGGGGAAAGAGACGGCCGCCGAGGTCCACGGAGGAGAGCGCGAAGGAGGAAGTCCTGGGGAAATAAACCCCATAGGCCCCGAAACCCAGGGAGATCCATTCCCAAAAACGGTAGTCGGCGAAAAAGGAAGCCCCCACGCCCTGGAGGAAGGTTTTGCCGTCGGCGGGGAAGGGAACCCCGTGAAACGAGGAGGGCGTGAAGAGGTTCATTTCCGACAGGCCCACGCTCAGGGCGATCTGCGGGATGAAGGCCCCGGCCTTGGCGGGCTTCGAGGCCGCTTGGACGGGGGCGGGGGAGGCCGGGGCCGCGTAGGCGGTGAGGAAGGGCTTGAAGTTCAGCCGGCCCACGGCGGGGTTGGAGGCGCCGTCGTAGACGCCCCTGGCGATGAGGGCCGCGTCGGCGGTTTGGAAATCGTTGTTGGGGATGTCCAGGGGCTTGGCGGAGGAGTTCACGAAGTTGTACTTGAGGTTGCCGTGGACGCGGTTGCCGGTGATGACGGGGGCGCCGAAGGCCTTGAGGTAGACGCCGTAGTGGTTCCCCGTGATCACGTTGCCCTCGGCCACCGGGCTGGCGGTGTCGGATGAGAGGACCAGGCCGTAGGTGTTGCCCTGGAGGCGGTTGCCCTTGATCGTGGGATGGGAATCGGCGCCCACCTCGAGGGCCCGCTTGGAGCGGCTGAGGGCGCAGCCGGTGACGGCGGGGGAGGAGCCCTCGAAGGCGACGCGGCCGCCGGTGACGCGGCACCCGCTGAGGGCGGAGTTCGCCGAGTCGCAATGGTCGAAATCAATGGAGCCCCAAAAGCCCCCCGGGATGGCGGGAACGAAGGAGATGGGGGCCTTGGGGTTGCCCAGGGCCCGGAGGGCCCCCTTGACCCGCAGGTTGGGGCCCGGCCCCTGGGGGGAGGCCGCCGGGGAGGCGAAGCGCACCTCCACGCCCGGGTCGATGGTCAGGACCGCGCCGGGGGCGACGGTGACGTCGGAGG
>DATKOC010000079.1:0-12551 GCA_035524855.1 bacterium | reverse complement strand
CATCACTGACTTCAAAACCGGGGTCCAGAATCAAAAAACTCATTAATAAATGACAAAACCTACCGAAAACCCCATGGTGACCGCGAATTCAATTCCCTTTTTCATTTTTTATCTTGCTCTTGCCCTTTTATTTTCATTTTTGTCTTACGGCGATCAGGCTTTTGTTTCTTCGGGCTGGGGTTGGACTTTATGCTCTTTTTTCCTGATTTCTTTTGGATACCTGGCTAAAAAAATTCAAATACCGCGGTTGCATATTAGGCCTGATGAAAAACCGACCCCTTATGAATTTCCGGCATTAATTGTCATTGCCACCGGGGCATTATTTCTGCGCTTGTTTAGATTATCCTCTCTCTCAGAATGGCCCATGTGGGATGATGGGCACTATAGCTTTTTTGCTTTAGGCCTTATGGAAAAATGGGAATGGAAATTTTTCTTTGGGTCAGAGCAATATATGCCCTTGTATATATGGATCCAGGGACTTTTTTACCGGATTTTTTCACCATCCCTCCTCACTCTCTGGCTCTATCCAACGATTTATTCGATTCCCCTTCCGCTTATTTCTTATTGGGCTATCCGAAAACATTTTCCGGGTTCCCATTCCATTCTTTACGCTTGTTTAATTGGATTTAGTTTTTGGCCTCTTTACCTCTCGAAATTCTCCACTGATATCGGTTTTTGTCTTTTGTGGCAGGCGATTGTTGTGGGTTTTTTGGGTTATTACCGGCAGGAAATGGATCGTCCTAGTAATCGTGCCACTTATTGGGCGGCTATAATCGGTCTTTCCGTTGGCGGGGGATGGCTCATTTCTAAGTTTTGGTTTTCAAGCATCCCGGCTTTTACGGCGATCTTCGTTTTCATCGCTCGCCCTCTCGTCCGTCGGAGTCATTTTCAAGCATATTTGGGGGCGGCTTTTTTAGCGTTTTTTCCATTGGCATGGCTCTTTTGGAAAGGCGAATACGGAAATCACATCCAAAAGTTTTTTATTTTAAGCCACAATTCCGATTTCCAAGTCCATCAGCCTTGGCTCACGTCCTTGTCCTATCTCAGTTCAATTTTTTGGGGATCATTGGACAAAAGCTACTTTCAATTCGGGCCGCTTTGGGGAGGAATGTTAAATCCCCTTTTGGCTTCCGCTTTTTTCTTGGGGCTCTTGACCCTCGTTAAACATGGCGAGGTTTTTTGGACTTATATCCTTATTGTGTTTTTCTATTTGGCCCAGGGAATATTTTCGAATTCCATCGAGATGATGCGGGTCGCCCCACTCATGCCGGCGCTTTATCTGGTCGTTACCATGGGTTTCTTGTCACTTTGGAAGAGCTTCACCACGAATTGGAGATGGGGTTTTCTCGGATTTTGCCTGATGATTTCCATGGGGCTCGACGCTTACCACCTTTTCGGGCGCTTCCACGAGGCTTCTTCCCAAATGGGAAATCCTCAAAAATCGCAAGAAAGTTTCAGGGCTTTTCAGGTTCTAAATGAGTACCGCCTCATCCATGGTCCGGGACTGATTTTCAATGATTTTATCCCCAACGTTCACGACCAAACATTAACCACCGCTTGCTATCAATTTAACTCAGCGTTAAACCTTAAGCTTGATCCTGGCGATGCCAAATGGGCTGGCATCATTTGCCTTTCTTATTACGGCGATTATCTTCGAAAAAAGTTGGGGGATTGCGAGATTTATGATCTTTCACCGGACGTAAAATATCCCGGAGTCGGTTTTGTCCTATGCCTAATCCCTTTAACAGCCTTCAACAGACCCTACCTTTTATCCCTTGTGCCCATTCATCTCAAAATACATAATCTTTATGAATCGATTCCTTTTCACGAGAAAAATCCAAATTTCTGCCCTTATCTTAATGGCTTGAACTCTATCCTTCCTAAATTCAAGAACGACCCTCTCTTGCGGGCATGGCATTTGGAAAAAACTTTGGTGGCTTTGAATTTAGGAAAAAATTATCTTCCCGCCGCTTGGCTCCTGGAACAGTCCCTTCAAGACACTTCACCATTTAACAACATATTGAATTGGCAGTACGCTCACATATATCACCTTTTGGGGTTGGGTCTTTTACGAGAGGGCGAAAACATTCAAGCAAAAAAAAGTTTTATGCGAGCGGCACATTTCGATCCCAGTTATCCACTTAAAAAAGCCCTACTTCTATGTAAAACAAGGACACCAACGAAAAACCTCAAATAAATCGAATGGCAAATCAACGAATGCAGGAAAAGTTCAAAATAAAGACCTATCTAAAAACATTAAAAGAACTTTAAGATTTTTTTTATTTCTTCCCCAATCGCCTTTGGCCCCTCGGGATTGGGAGGTAACCTCAACTCCCGTCCGTCCCTCGGGTCCTTGAACGATGTAGACATTGATGTCCTGGGCCGAAGGCGGGAACATCACCGACCGGCTCACCCGGATCAAGCCCTGCCGCTCGCGGTATTCCTCAACCCTCCAACCTGGAAGCGTCTTGATGATCTCCTGGACCGCCAGGACGACGGCTTCCTTGGGCTTGGCGTATTGCCGGGGGTGGAAAAAAGGGTCCTTATCCGCGGGCGAAGTCACGTAGATATTCTTGGTCAGCCAGTCCTTCAGGCCCAAACTTTTCTCCTTTTAAACAGTTCGTTAGGGGGTAGGAATTTTCAACCGGTCTGGGGGCGTCCCATCCAGGACAGTCCGGGTTTTCAGGGAATTTGAGCTCAAGTTGGAAAGGGCGGCTCCCATGTCATCCGACTGCCCCAAAAGGGAACTGGTGGATTGGACACCTTTCTCAAAAACCCGGATTACGTTCCCCGCGTCCCGGGAAAGCCGGAGGGCAATAAGGATGGCGGTCAGGCCTTTGAAATCCAGTACCATGACATTTCTGGATTTCAAACCCCTCATCCATTCCTCATTAGCCAGGCAGGCTTGGTAATCCCGCTCATTTCCGAAATAAAGGAATCCTCCCGCCGTGGCCTTCCCCTCGGCATCAGATAGAATCCGGTTGACTTGGGGTAAAAGGGCCTTCATTTGGGCTTCCGTCAGGGGCCCTGGGCCTTCCTCTACTTCCAAGCAAGGCATTTCACCCAGGGAGGTCTGGAAAAATACGATTCCCTGCTCCAACTTAAAATCGCTGGGTCCCAGGTATAGCCGGGCGATCTCCACCACGTTTTTATTGATTTGGGTGGGGCCGGCCGGATTCGCAAGTGATTCCCGCACGAGTTTAAGGCTTTTGACGCCCTGTGGTAGACGGCTGGCCTCAAGGCGCAATTCCAGCAGTTCGTTCTGGGCCGCGCTCAAGGGTTGTTCCGCCCTTTGAATCAGGTCTTCGATCTTCCTTTGCGACTCCGCGATCCATTGGTCCGCCAACCGCAAGGCAGGGGTGCCTGTCCCCGACACCCTTTGGCCCCGCCGCTTCTGGCCGATCTTCCAGAAGGAATAGGCGCCCACCGTCCAAACGATGAAGCCAAATAGAATGAGGCCGATGAGGATGTAAGGATTCAAGAAAATCTCCTTGAAAGGATTCGCTATTATAACGTCCTGGCCGGGAAAAAAACCCATCCCGGCCTCCCTATAATTTTTCCGCTTATGACTCGCGTCATGCATTATGCTTAGGTCATTCCATGAAAATGGGCACATGAACATGATGAATTGGGTGAAAAAACATTGGCCGTGGGTCTTGGTCTTGGCCGCCATAGTCGTGGGCGGCATGGTCGTCCTCAACATCATGCGGTCCTATTCCCAAAGGGTCTTTCCCAAAATCGGCCGCATGGTGGAGTCGGTTTACGGTATCGGCACCGTCACCGCCCGCCACACCTACCAATTGAAATTAGGGGTTTCCGACACCCTGGAGAAGCTCTTCGTGGATGAGGGTGCTACGGTCCAAAAAGGTCAGTCCTTGATCCGGCTCGCGGATAACCACACTATCCGTGCCCCCTTTGCTGGCGTGGTCACTTCCCTTCCCTACAAGGAGGGTGAAACGGTGTTTCCCCAAATACCAGTCTTGACCCTGACGGACTTGAAAAATCCCTACGTAGTGGTTTCTCTGGAACAATCCGGCGCCATCCCTGTCCGAAACGGCCAGCAGGCCTACTTAAGCTTCGAGAGCTTGCGGGGACAAAAGTTAGAGGGCACCGTTTCGGCCATTTATCCTAAGGACGGGGAATTTTACGTGAACATCGAGGTCCCCGGGCTTCCGGAGGGAATCCTGGTTGGAATGACTTGTGACGTAGCCATCCAGGTGGCCGCCAAGGACAATATTCTCCAGATCCCCATGGTGGCGGTGGACAAGGGCTTTGTGACAGTCCTTCGCAACGGCATTCCTAAGAAAGTCCCCGTAAAGCTGGGGGCGGCGGACGGAACATGGGTGGAAGTGACGGATAACAGCATCCAAGCCGGGGACACCCTCCTGCGCCCAGGGAAATAGCCATGCTGTACCTGGCCATCAAACAGCTTCTGTCCAAGCCTGGCCGCACTCTTTTGGCCCTTTTGGGCATCACCTTTGGAACAGCCGCCTTCCTCATCCTCTCGGGCATGATGTTGGGTTTCCGGGAATACCTTATTCAACGCCTCATCAACACCACGGCCCATATCAGCATTAAAGCCGAGGAACCCACCATCGAGGAGCATTCCCTCGACCCCTATTTCTTCCCCGACAGGCTGGTGAAATGGATCGTTCCGCCGGTCAGCCATAATGAGCCGCCCCATATCGAGTATCCCCAAGGCTGGTTCGACCGGTTGGAGGCCGACCCCCAGGTGCTCGCCTACTCCCCACAAATCGCGGCCCAGGTGCTGGTCAGCCGTGGCAAGCTCACCCGCACCATCACGCTCATCGGCGTTGAAGCGGCCCGCCAGATCCAAGCCACCGATATACAAAACGACATGACGGTGGGGGATTTCATGGACCTGGACAAGGGCGGCTTCCAGGTTGTCATCGGGGAGTCCCTCTCCCAGAAGCTGGGTATCCATATCAACGACACCCTCAACATCGTTGACATCCAGGGGCGCCTGATCCCCTCCAAGGTGGCGGGTTTCTTCAGCACCGGCATGGTCCAAATCGACGACGTGGTCGCCTACGCCCCCATCCATTACGTCCAACAGGCCAACCAGACACCCGGCGAGGTGGCGCAAATTATTGTCAAACTCAAGGACATCACCCTGGCCAAAAAGATCGCCGACCAATGGGCGGCCATGAGCCGCGAGAACGTGCAAAGTTGGGATGAGGCCAATGCCAATTTCTTCCAGGTCTTCAAGATGCAAGACATGATCCGTTACATTCTGAGTTTCGTGGTGCTCATGATCGCGGCTTTTGGGATTTACAACATCCTGAACATGATGATCCTGCAAAAACGGGGCGAGATCGCCATTTTAAGGTCCATGGGTTTTGAGGCGGGGGATATCATCCAGTTGTTCCTTTCCCAAGGGCTCATCCTGGGTTTCATCGGCGGTATCTTGGGACTGGTCTTGGGCACCCTGGTCCTTCTTTATGTCCAGACCATCACATTTGCCACAGGCGTGGGGATGGCTCACAATATCAACCACATGCTGATCGCTTGGCATACTTATTTTTACGTCACAGGATTCTGCCTAGCCTTTCTTTCAGGCCTAGTGGCGGGCTACCTCCCGGCCCGGGCCGCGAGCCGTATGCATCCCATCGACATCCTCCGGGCCGAGGGGGGCTAAAATGGGACTCACGGGCCGGAAAATGGTGAAATCCTTCGGGACCCCGCCCACAGTGGTCCTTAAATCCCTTGATCTGGAAGTGGAAGATGGGGGCTTCGTGGCCATCACGGGACGGTCTGGTTCCGGCAAAAGCACCCTTCTTTACTCGCTCAGTACCCTGGATCCGCTTACTTCCGGAGCCCTTTTTTTAGACGGCCGAGACGTGAAATCCCTAAGCCGGAAAGAGCTTTATCGTTTTAGGAACCAACGGATGGGTTTTGTGTTCCAGTTCCATTACCTCTTGCCGGAACTCACCTGCGAGGAAAACGTGCTTTTCCCGGCGCGCAAAACCGGCCAACATGAGGCTTTCCGGAGCTATGCCATCCAATTAATGGAGGAATTCGAGATCGGACACGTGCGGGGCAAGTTGTCGGGACAAATTTCGGGTGGCGAACGCCAAAGGGTGGCTATCGCCCGTGCCATGGTCATGAAACCCAAGTACCTCTTCGCGGATGAGCCCACGGGTAACCTGGATTCAGTCAGTGGGGAGAAAGTGATATCTATCTTTGAGCGGATCAACCGGGACATGAAAACCACCATCCTCATGGTCACGCATGAATCCGATTACGCGGTGCGGGCAGGGCGCCAGATTGGGTTGAAGGACGGGGAGATCGAGTTTGACCGAAAAAAATCCTAGAGGATTTCTTTCAGTTTTTCCGCCGGTCGGGCCAGGATGGCCTTGGCGCCTTTTTCCACGATCGGCCGTTGCATCAGGTCCGGGTGCTTAACCATGAGCTTGATGGCTTCTTCGTCCGTGACTTCCTTCTCGGCCAACTTCAATTCTTTGTAAATATCCTCTTTCTTCCGGAACAATTCGGAAGCCTTGATTCCCATCTTTTTGACCAACTCCTTCAGTTTGCCCTCCGAAAGCGGCTCGATGTAGTAATTGACCGCCTCCATTTCCACACCGCTGTCCTTCAAGGCCTGGTAAACCTGGCGGCAGGTGGTGCAGGTGGGCTTTTGATAAACCGTAATTTTCATGAAAGACTCCTTTATCTCGGAGAATGGCGTCCCACAGCATGGACAATCCGGGCCATCATTTCAACGGTTTGGACGGGGAAATCCCCTATGGCGGTTTCTTCCGAAAGCATGACCGCGTTGGTGCCGTCCAGGATGGCGTTGGCCACATCGCTCACCTCGGCCCGGGTGGGGCGGACGTTATGCACCATGGATTCCAGCATTTGGGTGGCGGTAATGACGGGCACCCCCTTTTGCCTCGCCTTGCGGATGATTCGCTTCTGGACCATCGGCACCTGTTCCAGCGGTATTTGCACCCCTAAGTCGCCCCGGGCCACCATGACCATGTCCGTCACTTTCAGGATGCCGTCCAGGTTCCGGACAGCCTCAGCCCTCTCAATTTTGGCCACCGTGTGGATCCTTCGCCCCTTCTTGCGGGCATAAGCTTTGGCTTTCAGGATGTCCGCCGCGCTTTCCAGGAACGAGATGCCGAAAAGGTCTACCCCGTGTTCCAGGCCGAAATCCATGTATTTCAAGTCCTGGTCGGTCACAGGTTCGACGAAAAGCTTCCCGTCGGGAATATTCAAACCCTTGAAGGAAAGCAAGTTTCCGCCCATCAAGACCTGGCATTTGACGGCGTTGTTCCGGATTTCCTCCACCCTCAGCTGGATGAAGCCGTCGTTCAGGTAAATCATTCCGCCCTTTTGGACGCTTTGGGGGAGTTGGGGATAATCCACCGGCAGGCTCTCGTGGAATATCCGCATGATTTTCCGGCTGGTGAGCCAGATGACCTGGCCCTGGCGCAGATGGAGGGGCTCGTGCCTCAATTTTCCCACGCGGATCTTGGGGCCCGGCAGGTCGATGAGAATGGGACAGTGCTTCCCCGCCTCCCGGGACGCCCGGAGGATTGTTTTGATGTCCTGCGCGTGCTGGCGCAGGGTTCCGTGGGCGAAATTGAGGCGCGCGATGGACATTCCCTTCCGCATCATTTCCGCCAGAATTTTCTCGGACCTGGAGGTCGGGCCGACCGTGCAGACAATTTTAGTTTTAGGGTGTGTGATTCTCATTTTTTCTTCGTCACCGCGTAACCGAGCCTTTTCAAAACATCCTCATCCTTACGCCAATTTTTCAGGACTTTCACCCATAATTCCAGGAAGACCTTCTGGCCCAGGAGTTTCTCGATTTCTTGCCGGGCGGCCATACCGATGGCCTTGAGCTGCTTTCCCCCAACCCCAATGACGATCCCCTTTTGACTATCTTTCTCGACGTAAATCGTGGCCTTGATCACAACGGGGTCGGGAGGCGTTTTTTCATCGAATTGGTCAATTAAAACCGCCACACCGTAAGGAAGTTCCTGCAGTAGCTGCAAAAAGCACTGTTCCCGCACCATCTCGGCGGCGATGTCCCGCATGGTTTTGTCCGTCAGTTCTTCCTCAGGAAACAAAGGCGGCTGGTGCGGCAGGAATTTCTGCAACTGTTGAACGACTTCTTGGACGCCCTTGCCACTTAGGGCGGAAATCCTGAATAACAACCAATCCTTTCCCATTTCGCCCTTAATTTTTCCGGTGAGTTCCTGCGCCCGCCCCTCCGTAACTTGGTCGATTTTATTGAGCAGGCAAAGCACCGGTTTTTTGAACTTCTTGAGCCATTCGGCCACCAAATACTCCTCCTCGGTTATCCCCTCTTTGGCGTCCACGAGGAAGAGGGCCGCGTCGGCTCCCTCCAGCGCCTCTTCCACTTGATGGATCATGTATTGGGAAAGTTTGTTCTTGGGCTGGTGGACACCGGGGGTGTCGTAAAAGACGATTTGGGACCGGTCGTCCTGGTAAATACCGGCCATGGAGGAACGGGTGGTCTGGGGCCTGGGGGAAACAATCGCGATTTTTTGTTTGAGGACGGAGTTAAGGAAAGTGGACTTTCCGACGTTCGGCTTGCCGAGGATGGCCACCGCCCCGCAGATAAGGTCAGATGACACGGGATTAATTGGCCTGGGCTTCAATTTTTCGTTTAATATCAAAAATCTGCTCTTCCCGCACTCCAAATTTCTCGATCATTTCCTTGGGGTAATCCAGCGCGCACGTCTTAACGGGTTCATGGCCGTCAGAGCCCACCGAAAACTTCACGCCTGAGTCCAGGGCTCTCCGCATCAGCCGGTCGTGGGGTGTCTTCCATCGGTTGGAAAGCTCCAAGGCCACGTTGTACATCAGGAGCAGATTGACCAGCTTTTCTTCCCACCACTCCGGGAAACATTCATCCAAATTCTTGCTTCGGGCGAGGGACGGCAACATGGTGGGATGGCCCAGGATGCTGTAGTTTCCCGCGGCAAATTCCTTTTCCAGGACTTCCAGGTGGAGTTCGAAAAACTCGTCCCAATCCTTGATGAACTGCCCAGGATTGTAATCCGGAAGGCCGCCTTTGAGGTATTTGATGAGGGCCGAAAAGCCGATCCGCACGCCGTTGATCTCGATGCCGTGGACGCTCCCAATGGCGTAGTCGAATTTCTTGCGGACCTCGGGCGCCACCTCGAAACTCCGTCCCAAGTCCATCTCGTAGCCCCGCGCCACGGGATATTGGGAAAGGTAGTCGGCGTAGGCCAAAAGCCGGTCGTTGGAATTGAGGTAATCCCCCAGCCCCGCGTGGTCGGCCAAGCCCACCCGCACGCCTTCTTCCTTGGCCCGCGCCACGATCTGCTCGATGGACTGCCGGCCGTCCGACCACTCCGCCGTGTGGTTATGGCAATCTAGAAAATTCATAACGGTTTATCCGGGTTCGATTCGGTCGTTTCCAAGGTGGTTTCCGCTCCTGGAACGGTTGGTTGGGACGTTTCAACTGGGGGAGTCTTGGCCTTTTTTTTCCTGGGTTTCGGGGCCTCAGGCGGCGGCGTGAGCGGCAAGGGCGTTTTGCGTTTCACCGCCTTGACCTTCAAGATGGAGGTCTCGCCAGCGTCCAATATCTTAAAAACCGCCTCCCGGTCCTCAAGCACGCGGCCCTTTTTAGGCACCCGGCCGGCGATTTCCATCAAATAACCGCCCAAACTGGCTACTTCCCCCTTGGGGACCAGCTTAACCCCCAGGGCCTCGTTCACGTCGTCCAGGGCCACGTCGGCCTCAATCACCCAGGAGCCGTCCGCCTGCTTGGCGATGGCCTTTTCCTCGCCGCCCTCATGTTCATCCTTTATCTCCCCGAAAATTTCCTCCACCAGATCTTCCAGGGTCACCAACCCCGCCGTGCCGCCGTACTCGTCCACCACCACCGCCATATGGAAGCGGCCCCGTTTGAACTCCCTTAAAAGCCGCTCCACCCGCATGCTTTCGGGCACGAAATAGGGCTTCCGCAAGAGGTCCTGGAGGACGATGAGCTCATGGTGCTTCCAAATCGAAAGCAGGTCCCGGCTGTGGATAATGCCGACGATATGGTCCACATCCCCCTTATAAACCGGCACCCGGGAATAGCCGTTTTGGACCAAGAGGTCCACCAGGTTGTCCACGTTGGTTTGGATATCCACGCAGAACATGTCAGTCCGGTGGATCATGACTTGGCCAACCTTGGTGTCGGTGAATTTGAAAATGGACTGGATCATGGTCTTCTCGGTTTCCTGGATGGTGCCGGCCTCTTGGCCCATGTCGATGAGATGCTTCACGTCCTCCTCGGTCACCAGGGCAACTGAGGTCTGGGTGAGCCCCGGGAAAAGGCGGCTGACGGTGTGGGCCATGACCCAGGTGAATGGCGAGAGGATCCGGTCGAAAAGATAGATCGGGATAATGAGCCATTGCGCGACCAAAGCGGAGTGGCTGCGTCCCGTGAGCTTAGGGATGGCCTCTCCGAACACAATAAGGATAACCGTCACGCTCGCCGAGACCACCGTACCGGTGACCGCGCGGCTCCAGTGGAACGTTTCTGAAAGGTGAACCGCGGTGTAGGCGGCTAGCGTGGAGGCCGCGATGGTGGTGACGTTGGTTCCAATCAGGATGGAGGTAAGGATGCGGTTAGGGTGGTCCTGCCAGGCTTTATAGGCGGCGCCCAGAAATCCCGCCCCTTGGGACCTTTGCTGGAGAAGAGGCCGCGGGAGCGAAAGCAGACTCGTTTCCACGGCCGCGAAGAACATGGCCAAGAGAAGGAGAAAACCCAGGAAAATCAAATGGGTGGCGAAATAGGGTTCCATGGGACCTTACGCGTCGAAAGTTTTCAATAGGCGTTCCTGCAGGTTGAACATTCTTTTTTCTCCCGCGACAGTGACATGATCATAACCCAAAAGATGGAGGATTCCATGGACCAGCAAAAGAGCCAATTCTTGGCGGAATTTTTTTCCTTGCTGCGTGGCTTGCCGCCGGGTCTGGGGCACGCTGATGACCACATCCCCTAGCGGGATTGTTTCACGCCCACCCAACTTGAGTATTTTCCCTTCCAACAACGGAAAGGAAAGAACATCGGTGGTCTTATCCTTCCTCCGGTAAAGGCGGTTCAACCGGCGGACTTCCGAGTCGCCGGTCAAGACAATGGAAAGTTCTGAGCGCTTCTCGAAGGAAGGACCTTTGACTTTTCGGAGGGCATGGGAGGACAGTCGGCGAAGCCACGATTGGTTAACTGAGCTTTTTACTTTCAACGTGGCGAAGAGCCTCAAATAAGACTCCTTGACATATCTTTCCCGGCCCCCGGTTTTAAGCGCGAAGTTCGAAGCAACCGAAGTTTTTCAACCAAAGGTTCAAAAGCTTTACCAACAACTTCGGACCACGAACTTCAAACTGGCTTCTGGTCGTGCTCGTGATAGGCTTCGAGGATGTTCAGCACCAGCCGGTGCCGCACCACATCCTTGGGGCTGAAGGGCACGAACTCGATGCCCTTCACCTTGGACAGGATGCGCTGGACCTCGATAAGCCCCGAGATCTTGCCCACGGGCAGGTCAATCTGGGTCACGTCCCCCGTCACCACCATCTTGGAACCCCGGCCCATGCGGGTGAGGAACATCTTCATCTGCTCGGGACTGGTGTTCTGGGCCTCGTCCAGGATGATGAAGGCGTTGGAAAGGGTTCGCCCCCGCATGTAAGCCAGGGGGGCCACTTCCACCGTCCTTTGCTGGAACAAGCGCTGGAGCTTCTCGTATTCCACCATGTCGTAAAGCGCGTCATAGAGCGGTCGCAGATAGGGATCCACCTTCTCCTGCAGGTCGCCTGGCAGGAAACCGAGCTTTTCCCCCGCTTCCACCGCGGGTCGGGTCAGGATGAGCCGTTCCACTTCCCCTTCCCGCAGGGCCGCGACGGCCATCGCCATGGCCAGGTAGGTCTTGCCCGTGCCAGCGGGGCCCACCCCGAAGACGATGTCATTGTGCTTGATGGCTTGCACGTATTTTTGCTGGTTTTCCGACCGGGCGTGAATGGGTTTTTTGTGGGAGGAAATAAGGATGGTTTCCCCGATGGGCTCTTCCACGGCCACGGGGCCGCCCTTCGCCTCGGCGATCATCTTTTGCACCGCCCCGGAGGGCATATAACCCTCGTGGCCTTTTTTGAGGTGCCCCCGCAGGCGCTCAATGACTTGCGTGGCATGGGAAACCTCCAGGAGCTCCCCGGAAAGAAGGATCTCATTGCCGCGCGCCACCAGGGTCACGGCGAAGGAATCCCGCAGGAGCTTCAAGGTATGGTCCTTCTCCCCGAATAGCTTCAGGCATTCCTCCTGGTCGTCGAAAACGATTTTGCGGTTCACGGCTTGTGCCAATGTTATCTCCCTGTAAATTTCGCCGGCTTCAAATAAAAACTCCCTTTCCTCGGAAGCGAGAAAAGGGAGCGCATAGGAAAATTACGGCTGAAACCCCTGCAATTCAACCGGCTCAGAAATAATTGAGCGGCAAAACCTCGCGGGGCTTGGTATGGGGCACGTAGGTCGGCGTGTCGCTGGCGTCCTT
>DATKOC010000078.1:0-3959 GCA_035524855.1 bacterium | reverse complement strand
CCTCGGTGAGCCCTTCAGTTAGAAAGGGTTCCCAGCTTTCGTACTTATCCAGCCAATAGACCTCGGCCCCCTCATTGGAGGTAATGGCCAGGACCCGGGCATCTTCCAGGGGGATGTCCAGCAACTCGGCCTCGATATGGGCCTTGCCGAGGCGCCGGTAGGCCTCCAGGCGCCTTTGGCCGGAGATGACGGATTTTCCGTCCCCCTTCCAAACCAATATCCGGGGCACGTAGCCCCCCTTCGCCACGTAAGCCGCCAGGTCGGCCATTTCCCCCTCGTCAATGAACTTGCGGGGATTCCAGGGAGGCGTGAACAGGCCGTCCACGGGCAGCATGAGGATCTCGGGGGGTTGGGAAACGGCGGTTGGGCTGTTGGACATGCCCTCAAGGATATTCCGCTTCGCGGAATTTTCCAGGGGGATATTGTTAAATTTTGGGCAGGGTGGGTTTGGAGAGCCGTTTTTTGTGCGGTTTTAGGCTGGGAGAGGTTTCAGGGGCGCTTTTAGAGATGGGTTAACTTCTTCCAGGGCCCGCAGGTAATGCGTCAGGCGCGAAAGAATGAGGTTAGGCCGCCACTATCCATTTTCGGGTTGTCCAATCCGCTTCCCTGTCGTGGATAACTAAAACCTCAGATCAAAGCCCTAACTTTTTAAGAAGTTGGGCCGTGGTATACCATTCAATACCCGTTCCCGAAAAATCCCCGTCGTTTGACCATAGGGGTATTCCCAACTCAAGCGATAAAGCCAGCAAATCAATATCGTCCGGGTCTCTTTTACCGATCTTCCTCCGGGCCAAAGCCAATGAACCATGGAAATCCTTTGGTTCATATTCCCTGACAGCCAATAGTTGAAATTGGCTTTCCAGGAGCTCTGAGGCTATTCCATATTTCGCGGCCATGATGGGGAGGTATTCCCATACTTCTTTGATATTCAAGGACGTGGATACGACTTCAAGGTGGGAATGGGTGAAAACTTTGAGGGCGGCCCTGCCGGTCGCGGCGGAAAGGAGGACGTTAGCGTCCGCGGCGATTTGCCCGGCGGCTTTTTCTCCATGTTTCAAAGTCATGTGTTACCGTCCGCTCAGTGACGCCGGATTTTTTGAGGTGATTTGAAATGGCGGCACCCAGGTTTGTTAAAAGCTCCCTCCGCAATTCCAAGGGAAGTTCCTGGGATTTGGACATGGGAACCAGCAGGCTCGCGACTTTTCCGTGTTTGGTCACAAACACAAGGTCGCCGCCGCTCACGAATTCCGGCGCATGATCCCTAAATTCCCTTACTCCCGCGACTCTCATAAAACCACCTTCTTGAAACCTATAATACTTTCGGCCTCTTCAATATAAATCTTTTTATAATTATGTCAATAATTATGTACACAATAGAAAACAGGCGGAGGGCCTTCGTCAAGACGCGCGAAGCGCTGGAGCCGGCGCAAGCGATGGAAAAACGGCTGGCCGGGTAGGGGCGGGGAAAACGGCTCAGGAAACCAGTATCTGTTGGAGATATTGGGTGTTGATGTCGATGCAGAGGATGTGAAGCTTTTCATCCAAATCCTTGAAAAGACGCGCGAAGGTGACGCAGGGATTCCCCGTCGCCAAGGAAAGATAAGGCTCGCTGATGAAAGTGGCCTTCCGAAGCCCGCCATCCATCATCATATAGTAGTAATCCTTCAGGGTATGGTCGGTTCCCTTGGGGGCCGGCCTGAACATGTAGCGGTTCTTGCCGCCCTCGCCCAGGTCCCCGAAAACCATGTCGGTCACCTGCAAGCCGGTCTCCCCAATAACATAAAGGCATTCAACAAGGGGAAAATAGTGGATGAGGTCTGAAAGCTTCCGGTCAAAATCCCCTTCCCTCAGCTTCGACAATTCAACCTGGACTTCCCGGGTCATCAATTCGTATTTCTTGAGGTTGAATTTTTTGACGTTATGTTTTTGAAGGACCATCGCCTTGAATTCCCGGGAAAGCCGCTGGATTTGGGATCCCACCGACTGGTCATCGATCAAGTCGTAACGCTGGGGCTTGGAAAAGTAATAACCCTGGATCAAGTCCACTCCCAGTTCCATCACGCAGAAGGCTTCCTCCTCGGTCTCGACGCCTTCGGCGAGGACCAGCGACCCGATCTTGTGCGCCAATCCCACCATGGCCTTGAAAACCTCCTGCTTGTAGAAATTATTCGGGATGTCCTGGATGAGGTAGCGGTCCACCTTCAGGATGTCCGGCTTCAGGAGGGGAATACGGTTCAGGTTGGAATGGCCCGCCCCCACGTCGTCCAGGGCGATCAAAAAGCCGTAGTCCCGGTAGGTTTGGATAAATCTTTGGAGGTCATCCAGGCGATGGATGTTGGACTCGATGATTTCCAGGGCGATGCAATGGGGTTTCAGGCCCAGGGAGGTCACTTGCTGGATCAGGTTGCCGGAACCCACCACGCCCTGGTCAATAATGGAAGCCTCGAAATTGAGGGAAAGGAGGCAGTCCGGCCGGTCCGCGGCGATTCCCCGAAAATACTCAAGTACCTTTTTCCGGCAAAGCCGGTCCAAATCCACCGTCAAGTCCATCCGCGCCGCCGCCGCGAAAAGTTCCTGTGGCGCGACGATATCCCGGTTAACGGGATGGATCCCCCGGATCAACCCCTCATAACCCACGATGGTTTTCCTCCGGACCGACACCAGGGGCTGGAAGTGGGCGGCCATAAACTCGCCGTCCAGGATCTCCTTGAGGTCGAAGGGGTTGGGTGGCGTGGCCGGTTTCATTTGTAGGGTTTCCATTTTCAGCTCTTATTCTTCGTGCTTTTTGAGACGATGCCCAACTACTCCTTCAATTAACGTGCCACCCATGCGTTGTCCTTGAAATCCCTTTTTCCGACTTAAAATTTTCTTGTCACCGAACATACCTCGGCCTTCGCATTACCCTTTTGACAAAACTACGAAAACGTAGCATCGATTGCCTGCTTTGCTGACATTCCTATGCCCACGACACTTGGGGCAGGAAAAAGAATTAGTGTCTGAAATATATTTTTAAGTTATCACGAGAACAAAAAGGAAAGGAACTAGCGGGAAAAATCTTTGTTAATTTAGGATCTATTCAATTATTTTGCGGTTCAACCATTCGAGATCCGTGGCTAAACTTTTTTTGTTTGGATTATCCTACTCGCAAACATCCACGTAAAACACGATTTGGTTCGCCGCTGTTCCCGAGGGAGGCGGGGAACAAGCCGGAGTGGCCACTGGCGTGGCGCAACCGGTCCAGGAACAATCAGTCCAGTGGCAGGACATAAAAAGATTCTTGACCGCCTGCAAGGCCGAAGAGCCCGAGGCTTCGTTTAGCGCGAAAACTCTTCTCGATCCAATCAAACCTTGGTGTCTAAATATTTTTATACTACAGGCTTCGCCTTGAAAGTCTTAGAGAGGCTTTTGATAAGGAGGTTGAGTTGGTAGGTGGCGCACATAGGGAAAACCTATTATTGGCAAAGGGTCTTATGTTTGGAAGGGTTAACCAGCTATGTCGCGGCTAATGATGCCTTATTGGCTGGTTGATGGGAAAAATGGTTGCAGACCGATTAATTAATCATCCTCACCGTTTTTACCGTTTTGGCTATTCGCGAAATGAAGAAGTTTGATGCATACGTCAATGACCTGGTCGGGGTTTGAATAATCAAAAGCTCCAAACTTCTCGACCACCTGATCCAAGGAAAGCGAAATGAGATGTCCCCGGACAATGGGCTTGAAATTCCTGTTAACCTTCAATTTGTAATAAAAGATCATGGTTAAGGGCTTTCCATCACCCGAAAAAACAAGAGCCTCAACCTGAGTTCCATTTTCTTTATTGCGCCATTGGGAGCTACGCAGTTTTCTATTGGAGTCATAAGAATCGAAACGAACAAGCCGGTCTCCGAATTCCTCGCCGCCAAATTTTGTCGAAAAAGATCTGACGACTTTCGTAACTTGAAATGTCGACAAGGCATTTT
>DATKOC010000077.1:0-5706 GCA_035524855.1 bacterium | reverse complement strand
GATCTCCTGGAAAGTGGCGGGCTCAAGCACGGGGATGAGCAAATGGTCGGACAGGCGGCGGGAGTCCACCGGCACCTGGGTGGTGTCGCTCCAGGGGTCGTCGCCGATGACAATGACGCCCGCGCCCTTGTGGTCCTTCTTGGCCAGGGACCCGGCCACCAGGGCGTCGGCGGCCACGTGGAAACCCACGGACTTCATGACGGTCACGGCCCGAAGGCCCGCCATCTGGGCGCCATTGAGCCGGGCGGCCGAGAGGGCCTCATTGTTGGCGATCTGGGCCAGGATGCCGTGTTCTTTCAGGTAAGGGGTGGCGTTGGCCGCGGCCTCGAAAACGTCGGCCACGGGGGAGCCGGGGTAGCCGGTGAGGAGGTTCATGCCCGCTTCCAAGCCGCCCTTGAGGATCAGCTCGTTGCCGGTGTAAATCTCCAGGCCATTCTCTTTGACAAAACGTGAATCCATGTGTCCTTTACCTTAACACGTCCTATTCGGACTATTCAACGCCGCAAAAAAGCGAGGTTAAACCTTTTAAATAGCTAGTCGACAGTCCACAGCTACACCCGACTTCCCTGCCGACTGCCGACTGTCGACCGTGGACTAGATGAGCGGAAGTGGATTGATCGCCTTGCCGTTCTTGCGGATCTCGAAATGCAAGTGCGGGCCCGTGACCCGGCCCGTGGCGCCGACCTTGCCGATAAGTTCCCCACGGCGCACCTTGTGCCCCTGGTTGACGAGGATTTTGGAGAGATGACCGTAGTAAGTCAGGTAACCGTTGGCGTGGCGGATCTGGATGAGGTTGCCGTAGCCGCCCGCCACCCCCGCGAAGATCACCTTGCCCGCCGCCGCGGCGAAGACCGACTCGCCATACTTGGCCTTGAAGTCCATGCCCTTGTGGAGCTTCTGCTCGCCCGTGATAGGATCGGTGCGCATCCCAAAACCCGAGGTCCAACCCTTGCCCCAACCCGCGAAGGGGATGCCGAAGAACCCACGGTTGGCGAAATAATTCTTCCAGGCCTTGATCATGCGGATGGGCTTTACGTCCGGCACGAAGAGGACATCCCCCTCCTTGATTCCTTTCCACCAGGTGACGCCGTTCTCGTCCTTGAGGACCTGCACGTCGACCCCGTAAAGGCCCGCGATTTGCTCCAGTTTTTCCCCCGCCTCGACGCGGTGAAGCACGCCCTTGCGGGAGAGGAGCACCAGCGGCCGGTTGATGGCGGCCGTGAAGGGCATTCCCGGGTTGGCCCCCAGGAGGGTATTGATGGTGACGTTGTTGTCGTTGGCGATGCTCCAATAATTCTCCCCCATTTCCACCTTGTGGAGGGACGCCTTTACCTTCAGGGCCCGCAGGCGTTTCAGGTCATAGGACTCCCCCTCGGTGGTTTCCATGATTTCGGGGTTTTCGGGGGTTCCCCGCGCCACATGGAGGGTGGGAGGGATGACCGCCGTCGTTTTTCCGACAGGCGCAATGGCCTTGGGACTCGAGGGCTGGGAGTTGGAGGGGGCGTTGGGCTCATCGGAGGCGCCGGGGGTAATGAGGATGCGCTCGCTCAACTGGGGTTGGCCGGGGACGAAGGCGTGGTTGACGGCGGCGAATATGCCCATCAGGCCCAGGATGACCAGGGCGTCCAGCAAAAGAAAAAGAACAAAACGTCTATGCAAATGCAACATTTAACTCCCAAAAACTTTATCAGCTGTCATTGCGAACCGCGAACTTTGCGGTGAAGCAACCTCAGTTCATGGGTGGTGTATCCCTTGAATTATTTAAACTGGGGTTGCTTCGTCGTAAGCGTCCGCCTATTCGGCGTCCACTCCTCGCAATGAGGGGTACTAAATTTTAATTATGAGACGACTCCCAGCAGGTACGGCGTTGAATCCTTCATGAGTTTCTTCACTTGCTCGGCCACCTGGGCCGGCTCCAGCCCGCAGAGTTCCCTCTGCAGTTGGGGCTTGCCGTGTTCAATGTAGCGGTCGGGCACGCCCAGGCACTTCACCGCGCAATCGGTCAAGCCGTTGCGCTGGAGGGCTTCCAGCACCGCGCTCCCGAACCCGCCGATGACCGAGTTTTCCTCGAGCGTCAGCAGGACCTTGGTCTTTTGGGCGATGGAAACCAGGAGTTTCTCGTCCAGGGGCTTCACGAACCGCATGTTGACGACGGATCCTTCCAGGCCTTCCTTCTTGAGAAGGGCTCGGGCGGCCTTCGCCACCCCCACCATGCGACCCACGGCCAACAGGGCGAATGGCTTTCCTTCCTCAACAACGACACCCTTTCCGATCTCCAATTTCTTGAAGCCGGGTTCAATCGCCACCCCCTCCCCGTTGCCCCGGGGGTAACGCAAGGCGATGGGGCCGTCATGCTCGACGGCCGTGTAAAGCATGTTTCTCAATTCATTCTCGTCCGCGGGGGCCATCACCGTCAGGTTGGGCACACAGCGCAGGTAGGACAAGTCGAAGACTCCCTGGTGGGTTTCCCCGTCCTCGCCCACCAAACCGCCGCGGTCGAGGGCGAAAACGACCGGAAGTTTTTGCAGGCAAACGTCATGGATGATCTGGTCGTAGGCCCTTTGAAGGAAGGTCGAATAGATGGCCACCACCGGCTTGATGCCCTCACAAGCCAGGCCCGCCGCCATGCAGACCGCGTGGCCCTCGGCGATACCCACATCAATAAAACGGTCCGGCACGGTCTCACCGAACTTCTTGAGTCCCGTCCCCTCGGGCATGGCCGCCGTGATGCCCACCAGGTTGGGGTGGTCCTTGGAAAGCTCGATCATGGCGTCGCCGAAGACCTTGGTGTAGGCCGGCGCCGCATTGGGGGTGGCCGCCACGGTGCTTTTTCCCGTGAGCTTGTCGAAAACCGTCACGCCATGGAATTTCTCGGGGTTCTCCTCCGCCGGGCCGTAACCCCTGCCCTTCTGGGTGACCACATGCAGCATGATGGGGCCCTTGAGCTCCTTCACGCGGCGGAAAATCTCCACCAGGGTTCTCACATCGTGGCCGTCGATGGGGCCGTAATAGCGAAGGCCCAATTCCTCGAAGAGGGTGCCGGGCGTCATGAAACCCTTGAGCGCTTCCTCGGCGTGGTGGGTCATCTGGAGCATCTGGTGGCCGACTTTGGGGATGCCGTCGATGAGCTTCTCGACCTGTTCCTTGGCCCGGTTGTAGGACTTTCCCGATAAAATCTTGTTCAGGTAGGCCGTCATGCCCCCCACGCTGGGGGAAATGGACATTTCGTTGTCATTCAAAACCACCGTCAAGTTCATATTAGGGTGGTCGCCCATGTTGTTGAGGGCCTCCATGGACATGCCGTTGGGGATGGCGGCGTCGCCCACGACGGCCACCACGTGGAAATTCTTCTTCTGCATGTCACGTCCCAGGGCCATGCCGAAGGCGGCCGAGAGGGCCGTGCCCGCGTGGCCCACCGCGAAGGTGTCGTATTCGCTTTCCGAGCGTTTGGGGAATCCGCAGAGCCCCTCGAACTGGCGCAGGGTGGAAAACTTATCCCGGCGTTTCGTGATGGCCTTGTGGCCATAGGCCTGGTGGCCGACATCCCATACGATGCGGTCCTGGGGGGTGTCATAGACGTAATGCATGGCGAGCGTGAGCTCCACCGCGCCCAGGCTGGCGCCCAGGTGGCCGCCGGTCTTGGAGACGGAGGTGACCAGGAAGTCGCGCAGTTCCTCCGCGACCTTGGGGAGCGCCTCCACGGGGAGGGCCCGCAGGTCGGAGGGAGTCAGGATTTTATCGAGGTATTCGTAACCCAAAAGAACCCAACCTTTTCACCACAGAAACCCGGGCCACGGTAACGGCTTTGGGTTTAAGGTTTCCAAATGGCTTAAACCTGTCCCTGCGACTCTGTGGTTAAAATTTATAAAACAACAGCCCGATACCCATGCCGATCAGGGCGCCCACGACGACTTGAACCGGGGTGTGCCCCAGGAGTTCCTTGAGCCTTTTCTGCTGGATCGTCCGGGAACTGTAAAACTCTTCCATCATCTCATTGAGGATTTTCGCCTGCTGACCCGCCGCGCGGCGGACACCGGCCGCATCCGTCATGATGACCATGGCCATCCCCACCGACAGGAGAAAGACTGGCGACGTCCAGCCCGTCTCCAACCCGATGGTGGTGGCCAGGCAAGTCACCAAAGCCGAATGGGAACTTGGCATGCCTCCCGACCCGACAAAAAGCCGGAAATTGATTCTACGGTTGCGTGCATAGTAAATCAACACTTTCAGCCCCTGCGCGAGCGCCCAGGCAATGCCTGTCACGTACATAATTTTGATGGAACCTCGGGAGTTCAGGGCTTTGAGCATCAGTTCGTTCTCTCCGCCATGTAGAGGGCAAGGGCTTTAAGGGGTTCGCCCTTTTTGCCAAAAACTCCGAGCGCATCCACCGCCTGGCCGGTCAAACGGCGCACATCTCCTTTGGATTTTTCCAATCCAATAGCGGCGGGATAGGTCATCTTGCCGCGGGCCCGGTCACTCCCGGCTTTCTTGCCCAGCTTCCCGCTGTCCCCCGTTTCGTTCAAGATGTCGTCCACGATTTGAAAGGCCAATCCCGCGCAGCGTCCGTATTCGGTTAAGGCTTCTCGTTTTTGACGGGAGACGCCCGCCAAGAGTGCCGGTAAGCGGACACTGGAAAGGAGGAGCGCCCCCGTCTTGCGACGGTGGATGGAATGGACCTTGGACAACACCGGCTTTTTCCGTTCGGAAAGAACATCGTCCACTTGCCCTCCCACCATGCCGGGATAACCGGCGAAATGGGCCAACTCATGGGTGACAAGCGGTAGATTCTTCCGGAGCGGCGCGGGATAGGCGGCGGGACTGGAAACCCACTCGAAAGCCAGTGTCTGGAGGCCGTCCCCGGCGAGGATGGCCATGGCTTCTCCGAAAACCTTATGGTTGGTCTTGCGGCCTCGGCGGTAGTCATCGTCGTCCAAGGCGGGCAGGTCGTCATGAATGAGGCTGTAGGTGTGGATGAGCTCCAAGGCGCAGGCCACGCGCAGGGCGGCCTTTGGGGTTAACCCGACGGCTTCCGCCGAGGCTAGGCAGAGGATGGGGCGTAGGCGTTTTCCCCCAGCGAAGACGCTGTACTTCATGCTGTTCCAGAGAGCCTTGGGGCAATCACCAGGCTTGCGAAAGACTTCCCGCAGGGCTGATTCCACCACGCGGCGCTTTTGTTCCAGGTAGGGCTTCAGGGGGAAAGACATCCAGTTTAAGCCTTGGAATCTTCGTCTTTGGATTTGGCCGAGGCGCTCTTTAAGAGCAGTTTGACCTTCTTCTCGATCTCATTGAGGCGCTGGTTGCATTCCTTGGTGAGCTTCATGCCTTCCTCGAAAAGCTTGAGGGAATCCTCCAGCTTGAGGTCGCCTGATTCCATCTTTTCGACGATGGTCTCGAGCTTGGAGAGTGAGTCTTCAAAGGAATTTTGGCCAGCCATGGTTACCTCTTAAGAAAGATGAAATTATTTTAACCGATTTCTAATCACTTTTCGAAGCTAAACACCCTGTAGGAATGTGGTTGGACTTGGATTTTAAAATCTGTTTTCGGTGCTGGAGGGCTTTGACGTGCCCACCAGTTGTTGGGATCGGGTGTCGGAACCGGCAAGGAGTCGAAAGTCTTTTCGGAAACGGCATCCTTCAATTTCGCGCCAGTTTCAGGAAAGGTCACCGTCACATCACAGGGCTCGTCCCGGAAAGATTCCACCACAAA
>DATKOC010000076.1:0-5225 GCA_035524855.1 bacterium | reverse complement strand
CGTGGGCATGAACCTGCTTTTCGCCCTGGTGGAGGAAGCCGCGGCCAAACTGGGTCCGGCCTATGACGTGGAAATCACCGAGGCCCACCACAACCTTAAAAAAGACGCGCCTTCGGGCTCGGCTCTCAGCCTGGGTGAGGCCGTAGCCAAGGCCTGGAAAGTGGATTTGAAAAAGGTTTCCACCCACGGCCGGGTTGGCAAGACCGGCGAGCGGATAAAGGGAACCATCGGTTTCCACGCCTTGCGGGGTGGGGATATCGTCGGCGACCACACGGTTCTTTACGCCGGCCCCGGGGAGCGGCTGGAGCTGACCCACCGGGCCCACAGCCGGGAAGCCTTCGCCCAGGGTGCCCTCAAGGCCGCCTTATTCCTTGGCGGCAAGAAAAATGGCTTCTACGACATGATGGACGTCCTGGGCCTGCGTCCTTCCGTAAAATAATTGCGCATCGCCCGGCTTCTCCATAACGGCAAGCCCCGCTGGGCCATGCTCTTGGAATCGGTGGATACCTACCGCGCTTTTTCCTCCGACGAGCCTTGGAATGACCAGTCCATGGACTCCAAGTCCTATCCCCTCAAGCCTTCCCAACTACTGGCTCCCGCCATTCCCACTAAGATCGTGGCCGTCGGTTTGAACTACCGGGACCACATCCAGGAAATGAAGCATGAGGACCATAAGGACCCGGTCCTGTTCCTCAAGCCGCCTTCGGCTTTATTGAATCCGGAAGGGAAAATCCTGTATCCTCCCTCTTCCACCCGGGTGGATTACGAGGCGGAATTGGCGGTGGTCCTAAAAAGCCGGTTGCGTAACGCCAGCCCCCAGGAGGCCCTCAAGGCCGTGTGGGGTTTTACCTGTTGCAACGATGTGACGGCCAGGGATTTGCAAAAGACCGACGGGCAATGGGCGAGGGCCAAGGGGTTCGATACCTTCTGCCCACTAGGACCCTGGCTGGTGACGGATTTCGTTGAGAAAAAGCAGAGGATTACCGCGCGGGTGAACGGGGAGTTGAAGCAGGATTCCAGCGTTGATAAGCGTATTTGGAATACCGCCCAGTTACTCTCCTTCGCTTCCCAGGTGATGACCCTGGAACCGATGGATGTGCTGACCACGGGGACCCCTTCGGGTATTGGGCCGATGAAGGCCGGGGATACTGTTGAGATCGAAATCGATGGGCTAGGCGTCCTTCGCAACACCATCACGACTTAGGAGCCGTACAATGGAGTTTCCACAAGCCGACCGGATGAAAAAATTACCGCCCTATCTGTTCATCGAAATGGACAAGAAGAAAAAAGCCGCCATCGAGAAGGGCGTGGACATCATCAGCCTGGCCATCGGTGACCCTGACCTGGCCACGCCCGATTTCATTATCGAGGCCCTTTATAAAGCCGCCAAGGACAAGGCGAACCACCAGTATCCCCTCGGAAGCGGATTGCCCAAGTTCCGGGAAGCCGTAGCCAAATGGTACGATCGCCGCTTCGGGGTAAAACTGGACCCCAAGGATGAGATCGTCGCCCTTATCGGCTCCAAGGAAGGAATCGGCCACCTGCCCATCGGCGTCATCAATCCGGGTGACGTGGTTCTAATGCCATCGCCAGGATACCCGGTTTATCACGCGGGGACCCTTTTCGCGGGGGGCGAATCCTACTTCATGCCCTTATTGGAAAAGAATGGGTTCTTGCCCGATTTCAACGCCATCCCCGAGGACGTGTTGAAAAGGGCCAAACTGCTTTGGACTAATTCGCCGAACAACCCAACATCGGCCCTGATGGACAAGGCTTTCTATGCGAAGACAGTCGAGTTCGCTAAGAAGCATAACCTAATCGTGGCCAATGACGCGGCCTACACCGAACTTTATTACGACGGCCAGAAACCCGTCAGCTACCTTGAAATTCCGAGCGCCAAGGAAGTGGGCATCGAGTTCCATTCGCTTTCCAAGACCTTTAACATGACCGGCTGGCGTATCGGTTTTGCCGTGGGCAACAAGAGCGTCGTCAAGGCCCTGGCCGAGGTGAAGGGGAACTTGGACTCGGGAGTCTTTAACCCCATCCAGTACGCGGGTATCGCGGCGTTGGAAGCCCCGGATTCGGTGACCGAAGGCATCCGCAAGATTTACCAGGAAAGGCGTGATTTGCTGGCCGCCGGTTTCAAGAAGCTGGGGTGGAAATTCCAAATGCCCCAGGCCGCCTTTTATTTTTGGGTGAAGGTTCCCAATGGCATGTCTTCTGCCGATTGGTGCGGCAAGGTTTTAGAAGAAGCGGGTATCATTGTGACTCCGGGCAACGGCTTTGGTAAGGAAGGCGAGGGCTATTTCCGGGCCACCATCACCGCCGACAAAACGCGATTAGAAGAAGCACTTCAAAGGCTTTCGAAGCTTAAATAAGTCGGCGGTCGACAGTCGACGGTCGGCAGGTAAAATCCTAAAGCTGTCGACTGTAAACTGTCGACCGTGGACTGGTGTTTGATGGCGCTGGTTTATCTGTCTTTAGGTTCCAACCTGGGTGACCGGGATCAGTTCCTGGCCCAAGCCCGCCAGGCGATTCTCAAGACTTTTTCCATGGTCCGGTTCTCCAAAGTTTACGAGACGGAGCCGGTCGATCTGGCCGACCAGCCCTGGTTCCTGAACCAGGTCGTGGAACTTCAAACCGATTTGACCCCGGAAGTTTTGCTAGAATGGGCGCGTTCCTTGGAGGCCCAGGCGGAACGGCAAAGGAAAATTCCCAAGGGCCCACGGACCCTGGATGTGGATATCCTGCTGTACGACGACTGGAAGCTGGAAGTGGAGGATTTGGTGCTGCCTCATCCCCGGATGGAACAACGCCGCCATGTCTTGGTGCCCCTGGCGGAATTGTCGGCCGGGCTTTTCCTCCCGGCCAGTTGTTTGACGGCCCAGGAAGCCTTGGAGCAAGTAAAAGACCCTGCGCAGGTAAGACCCCATGCTACAGCATAAATACATCGCCATTGAGGGCCCGATCGGGGTGGGGAAGACCAGCCTGGCGGAGATCCTCGCCAAGAAACTGAACTCCCGCCTGGTTCTGGAAGGGGCGGAAGAAAACCCCTTTATCAGCGAATTCTACAAAGACATCAAGAAGCACGCCTTCCAGACCCAGATGTTCTTCCTGCTTTCCCGCTACCGCCAACAGCAGGAAATGGCCCAAGGCGACATTTTCCAACAAGGCATCATCAGTGATTACGTTTTCGCCAAGGACCGCATTTTCGCGAACCTGACCCTGGACGACAACGAACTGAAGCTTTACGAGCAGCTTCATACCATCCTGACCGGCCGGGTTTTGAAACCCGACTTTGTCATCTACCTCCAGGCTTCCACGGATGTTCTCCTGAAGCGCATCGCCAAGCGTGGCCGCAAGTTCGAGAGCCACATCACGGGCGATTACTTGGCCGAATTGAACCAGGCCTACAATTATTACTTCTTCCATTACCAGGACACGCCTTTGATGGTCATCAACACTAGTGAGATTGATTTCGTCCACCGGGACGCCGACTTGGACGACCTCCTGAACCACTTGGGGAAAGTCACGAAGGGTACGGTTTATTACCAGCCGGTTAGTGTCAAAAAGTGAAATTCAACCTGGATAAAAGAGAGAGATAAGACGATGGAGAAAAGAACAACCGTCCTGGATTTTCAGCAAAAATGCGACAAAGGAGAGAAGCTCACGGTTGTGACCGCCTACGACTATTCCATGGCCCTGGCCGTGGACGCCGCCGGGGTGGACGCCATCCTGGTGGGGGACAGCCTCAATATGACCATGCTGGGCCGCCCCAACACCCTTTCGGTGACCTTGGAGGAGATGCTCCATCACACCCGGGCGGTGGCCGCGGGAACCAAGGCCGCCATGGTGATCGGGGATATGCCCTTCCTGTCCTACCAATTCGGGCCGGAACAGGCCCTGGAGAACGCCGGACCGTTCCTGGCGGGGGCGGGGGCTCAGGCCGTGAAAATCGAATGGTGTCCTGAGGCGCCGGCCATTACGGAGTTCCTCGTGGAAAACGGCATCCCGGTCATGGGCCACGTGGGTTTTACGCCCCAGCAAATCCACCGTTTGGGGGGCTACCACCAACAGGGGAAGGACACCGCTTCCATGGCCCGCCTCCTGCGGCAGGCCAAGGCCCTCGAGCAGGCCGGAGCTTTTTCCATCGTTCTGGAACTGGTCCCCGATGAGACGGCTTGGAAAATTACCCAGACCCTCAGCATCCCCACCATCGGTATCGGCGCCGGTCCCCGGTGTGACGGACAGGTGCAGGTCCTCCACGACATGCTGGGCCTCTTGCCGGACTTCCATCCCAAGCACGCGAAGGCTTATCTCAAGCTCCACGAGGTCATCCGCGACGCCGTGAAGCGCTACGTGGAGGAAGTAAAGTCCGGGAAGTTCCCACCAGCGCCCTGATCCAACCGTGAAAACCCTCTCCAATCCTCATCTGGTTCAGGAACAGGCCCGCGCATGGCGGCAGGCCAAACGCTCCATTGGTTTTGTCCCCACGATGGGGGCCCTTCATGACGGACACCTGGAATTGGTGCGGATTTGCCGCAAGCAGAACAAGGTCACTGTCGTTTCCATCTACGTGAATCCCCTTCAGTTTGGCCCAAACGAGGATTTCAACAAATATCCACGCGCCCTTGAAAAAGACCTCGAACTTTTAAAAAAGGAAAAGGTTCATTTGGTATTTACCCCCTCGGACAAGGAAATGTATCCCAAAGGTTACGCGACCGACGTGAAGGTCAAGGGGCCCCTTGTCGCCGGGCTTTGCGCGCCATTCCGTCCGGGTCATTTCGATGGGGTGGCCACAGTGGTTGTGAAATTGTTGGGAGCGGTGCAGCCCGATCGGCTCTACTTAGGACAAAAAGACGCCCAGCAATTGGCGGTTCTTCGGCAAGTCGTCCTGGATTTGAACATTGATACTGAAGTGGTGGGTTGCCCAATCGTCAGGGAGAGAGACGGTTTGGCCATGAGTTCACGCAATACCCGCCTCAGCTTGGCGGGCCGAAAAATCGCCCCGGTGCTCTACAAGGCTCTCAAGGTAGGGAAGAGTGTTTATGAATTGGGAGAGAATGAAACCGAAAAAGTCCTGGTGGAAATCAAAAAAGTCATTAAGGATGAAAGAAAAGTCAAACTCCAGTACCTGGAGGCCGTGGACGCCGTGACACTTGAACCTGTACAAGAATTAGGGCCGGGAACCATGCTGGCCCTGGCCGCCCACCTTGAAAATGTCC
>DATKOC010000075.1:0-6475 GCA_035524855.1 bacterium | reverse complement strand
GGGCGTCGCCTTCCTCGGCGTGAAGGCCTACGAGTACTCAGCCGAGTTCGCCCATGGGGAATTCCCCACGAGCGGCGGTTTCTGGTCCTTCTACTTCCTGATGACCGGCATCCACGCCACCCACATCCTGGGCGGCCTGGTGGCCCTCTGGCTTCTCTTGAACCGGGCCCTGCGCGGGTCCATGGGCAACTGGCGGGGCCGGGTGGCCATCACGGGGATCTACTGGTCCTTCGTCGAGGTAGTCTGGATCTTCCTGTTCCCGATGCTGTACTTGCTGGCTTAATCCAAGGAGGAATGACATGAACCCCACCGTCAACAGCAGCAACCACGCGGCGATCTTCTCGGCTCTGGTCGTTTTGGCCCTCTCGGCCGTCGGCATCACCTTCCTTCACATGGGCGTCGTGGCCAACAACCTGGCCATCTTCGCCGTGGCGGCATTCATGGCCACGCTGGTTTTCTTCCAGTACATGGACCTGAAGTCGGAGGGAAAACTCATTTATTGGATCATCATCATTCCCTTCGTGCTTTTCGGAATCCTGGTGGTGCTTTTCATCCCGGACGTCTGCCACTTTTCCATCGACTTCCTCAAGGCCCTGGAATAAACCGTCGTTGAGGTGAGTCCCATGGCCGCACCCGTCTCCGAGACAATCCCGGGAAGAATGCCCCCCGCCAAACTGGGCCTTATTCTTTTCATCGTGGCCGAGATCATGTTTTTCTCCGGACTCATCAGTTCCTTCATGGTGTTCCGCTTCAACCCCGTCCAATGGCCCCCTCCCGGCCAGCCCCGCCTGCCCTTGGAAGTCACGTCAGTCAATACCTTTATCCTGCTGTTAAGCGGGTTCACGATGCACCGCGCATTCCAGGCCCTGAAGGCCTCCCAAGAGGCCCTCTTCAGGAACCTCCTGACCGTTACGGCGGTCCTGGGGTCGGTTTTCCTCCTGGTCCAAGGTTTTGAGTGGCTGCGGCTGCTGCATTTCGGGCTGACCCTGCACGCGAGCATTTTTGGGGGTTTTTTCTACTGCCTGGTGGGAACGCATGCCTTGCACGTCACCGGGGGGTTGGTCGCCTTGTTGTGGGTCTTGAACCGGGCCTGGAAAGGCGCCTATGATTCCAAGCGGGCCCTCGGCGTGGAACTCTGCCGGATGTACTGGTTTTTCGTGGTCGGGCTTTGGCCACTTTTGTTCCTATTGGTTTACCTATAAGGAAGTTCGCATGAATTCATGGTTAAAAAGATTTATCGTCACTGTTGGCTGTCAACTGTTGACCGTCGACTGGGTTTGGGCTTGTCCCCGCTGCGTGGACGCCACCCCTTATAAGCTGGGCCTGCAATTGGCGGTGGTGGTCCTCCTCCCCGTTCCCTTTGCCTGCGCCTATTGGGTTTACCGTTCGATCCGTGATGCCGAAGAGCCCTCCGTCCCGGCCCAGCCGGCCTCCAGCCTGACCCCCTCCCTGAATCCCGTCCAAGAATAACCCCTTCTTTTCGTTTCGGCCGCCAATATGAGCCGGCTCATATTGGAATCATCCCTCCTTTTTTACACTGTTCCCGTGGTTATCCAACCGGGGGATGGACTCCCGGTTTTTAGGGAGGATGGTTATGAATCCGGCGCCCGCCAATCACAGTATGGTCTTCAGCCTCCTGGTCGTGTTGGCCCTCATCGCGGTGGGGATAAGCCAGATCCACTTGTCCCCGGTGATGAACAACCTCTTGGTTTTCGCCATCGCCTTCGTCATGGCCGGGCTCGTGGTCAGCCAATACATGGGCCTCAAAATCGAGGGGCCGTTGGTGGTCTGGCTGTTCGTCATCCCCATCGTGCTCTTCGCCATCATGGTGGTTTTGATGATGCCGGATATCGGCCATGTGAAAGTGGATTTCCTCAAGGCCTTGTGAATCCTCAGTTTTCCTAGGCATGGTGGGCGGCCCTCACGGGTTGCCGCGCTTTCTGGTCCATCCGGATGGAGGCCTGTACCAGCCGGTTTCGCCCCTTGCCCTTGGCCTCGTAAAGCGCCTGGTCCGACAAGGCGATCAACTGCCGGTAATTCAAACCGGTGCTCTCGTAGCTGGTGACGGCGCCCAAGCTTACGGTCAATCGGACGCTATTTTCCTTGTGGGTAAAGGGATGGGCTTCCGTGGCTTTCCGGATGCGCTCCGCCACCGCGCGGACCTGCTCCCCATCGCAATTGGGAAGGATGCAGAGGAATTCCTCGCCCCCGTACCGCGCCAGCGTGTCCCCCTCCCGGACGCACCGCCTCAAGATGCTCGCGAATTGCTTCAAGACATGGTCCCCAAAGGGATGGCCAAAGTTATCGTTGATCCTCTTGAAGTGGTCCAGGTCCATCATGACGCAGGAAATGGGCTGACGGCTGGTCTGATGCTTGCGGAACTCGATCTTAAAAACGTCATGGAGGAAGCGGTGGTTTCCAAGGCCCGTGAGGGGATCGGTCACGACCTGATCCGAAAGGGCCACGTTTTTCTTGAGGACCGTATCCTCCTCGGCTCCAATGATGAAGCCGAACAGGGCAATGACCAGGCAGGTGCCCACCAGCATATAGACGTAAAAAAACGAGTCGTTAAGCCATTCCTGCCGCAGGCAGGCGTGAAGGGGAAGGGGGGAGAGGACGCACCGCAGGAGCAAGGCTCCCAGGGGCGCGCCCAGGCCCAAAAACAATCCCACCATGAGAAAGACATGGGATTTTCGCATGGGCTCCTCCGTTAACTTTGCGGGTTGTAATCCTCCAAGGAAAAGGTCAGGAGGCGAAGGAGGTGGGCTTTCTCCGCCTCCGTCACGATCCGGTCCAATTCGGGATAAAAAATCCTATCCTCCCGCAACGAGTGATGCTCCATGAATTTCTTGAACTGGGCCTCGTCATCCAGGAGCGCGATGACGTCCTTTTGGTCCACGGGGACCGGCCAAAGTCGGCTGAGCCTCAGCTTCAGCCGGCCCAGCCACTCCACGATTTTCTTGTGTTCCAGCACGAAGACTTCCGCGTCCCCCCCGCGCATCTGGCCCGCCCTTTGTCGGTAGAGGGGAAGAAGGATCTCCTCCTCTTCCTTCATGTGGTGGAGCAGGAATTCCTCGTATCCTTTCAGCAGTTCCTTCGCGACGGGGTAGTCGCCTTTCAACAGGGCCTCCTGGTGCCTGAAGAAAATATCCTCAATCTCCTGGTGGATTTGCCGCATTTCCACAAAGCTCTGATGCGCCATGATCATGAACCTTACCTCGTTCGCCGTGGATCCCCGCCCAACCCAAGCATACCCAAAGGCAGGGGGGGGCATTATGACTGCCCTCATAAAAAGGTTGAAAAACAAGGGGGAGAATGACTTCGTCGATTCAAACGGTGTGCGGAGGTTCCCATGCAAAACATCGAACAAAGGCTGGCGCGGCATCCCTTCCTGCGGGGCATCCCGGGGGACAATATCAAGCTTATCGCCGAGGACGCGGTCCTCATGGTTTTCAAGCCCGGTGAAATGATCATGCGCCAGGGCCGGAAGGCCAATTACCTATTCCTGATCGAGAAAGGGAAGGTGGCGTTGGGACTGTTGAAATCCGGGGATGGCCCCCTCACCATCCAAAACCTGGGAAAGGGGGAAAGCCTGGGCTGGTCCTGGATGTTCCCGCCCTACAAGTGGAAATTCGACGCGAGGGCCAAGACCCGTGTAGAAATCCTGGCCATTGAGGGGCGATCTCTCTCGGCCAAGATGGGGCGATATCCCCTCCTGGGTTATCAGGTCATGAAAAAAATGACGGAATCGCTGGCCCAAAGGCTGGAGGCCACCCGGCACCAGTTGGTGAGGGTTTACCGGCAAAGCCTCAAGGCCGGGCAAAGGGAATTCGTCTATTTCCCACAACCGATGCTTTAAGGGGGCCGGTTCCCCGAGGGGTTGAGCCATGGACAAAACCACCGAAAGCAAGGTTTCCCCGGCGGCCCAAAGGCGCAAGGGGGATAAGTTGATCGTCTTTCCCGGCTTCATGCGCCATTCCGCGGCCGCCAACTGGATCGAGGACGTCAACGCCCTCTGCCATCCGGACCAGCTCCACTGGTGCGACGGCTCGGTGGAGGAATTCGAGGATCTCTGCGTCCAGATGGCGCGGTCGGGCCTGCTCCTGCCCCTCAACCCGAAACTCCGGCCCGGCTGTTTCCTGGCCCGCTCCCATCCCTCCGACGTGGCCCGGACCGAGGACCGGACCTTCATCTGCAGCGCCCGCCGGGAGGAAGCCGGCCCCACCAACAACTGGATGGACCCGAGGGCCATGAAAACCAGGCTGCGGTCACTTTTCCAAGGGTCCATGCGGGGGCGGACGCTCTACGTGGTGCCCTTTTCCATGGGCCCGCTTGGGTCCCCCCTCTCCCAAATCGGCATCGAACTGACCGATTCGCCCTACGTGGCCGCCAGCATGAGGATCATGACCCGCATGGGCCGTAAGGTTTGGGACGCGCTGGGATCGGGCGATTTCGTGAAGTGCCTGCATTCGGTGGGGAAGCCACTGGCGCCGGGCGAAAAGGATTCGGCCTGGCCCTGCAACCCGGGGGAGAAATACATCGTCCATTTCCCCGAGGAAAGGGCCGTCTGGTCTTTCGGCAGCGGCTACGGTGGCAACGCGCTTTTGGGGAAAAAATGCTTCGCCCTGCGGCTGGCCTCCGTCATGGGGCGGGACGAAGGCTGGCTGGCCGAGCACATGCTGATCCTGGGGGTCGAACCTCCCCAAGGCGAGAAAACCTACGTGGCCGCCGCGTTTCCCAGCCAATGCGGAAAGACCAACTTCGCCATGATGGTTCCCCCGGAAGGACTGGAAGGCTGGAAAGTCACGACCATCGGCGATGACATCGCCTGGCTGAAACCCGGGAAGGACGGGCGCCTCTGGGCGATCAATCCCGAGGCCGGCCTTTTCGGCGTGGCCCCGGGGACCTCCGCGGCCACCAACCCCAACGCCATGGCGGCCATGGCCCGCGGCACGATCTTCACCAATGTGGCCCTCACCCCCGGTGGCGATGTTTGGTGGGAGGGAATGACCGAGGAGGCCCCGCCCCACCTGATCGATTGGCAGGGAAAAGCCTGGACGCCGGGCTGCGGCCGGCCCGCCGCCCATCCCAACGCCCGTTTCACCGCCCCCCTCGCCCAGCTGCCAAACCTGGACCCCCAGTGGGAAAACCCGGAGGGGGTGCCCATCAAGGCCTTCATTTTCGGGGGCCGGCGGCCCACGACCGTCCCGCTGGTCTACCAAGCCTTCAACTGGAATTTCGGCGTCTTCCTCGCGGCCACCCTGGGTTCTGAAACCACCGCGGCCGCGGAAGGGGCCGTGGGGCAGGTGCGGCGCGACCCCTTCGCGATGCTCCCCTTCTGCGGCTATCACTTGGGCGATTATTTCAAGCACTGGCTGGAGGTCGGCCGGCGCCTCAACAACCCCCCGAGGATCTTCGGGGTCAATTGGTTCCGGAAGGGAAAGGACGGGAAATTCCTTTGGCCGGGATTCAGCCAAAACGCCCGCGTGTTAAAGTGGGTTTGGGAGCGTGTCCACGGCAAGGCCTTCGCCATCGAGAGCCCGGTGGGTTGGACACCCCGGTTCGAGGACCTGGATTGGAGGGGCCTGGAGGGGATGAACCCCAACCTGTTCCTGGAACTAACCCGGGTGGACCGGGAGGAATGGAAATCGGAGCTTTTATCGCAGGAATCGCTCTTCGAGAAGCTCTACGACCGCCTTCCCAAGGAACTGCCGCTCATGCGGGAACTGCTTCTGTCGGCGCTCTGGAAGTCGCCCGAAAGCTGGGAACCCGGAGCTACGCCCTCTTTTGGCCCCGATAATTCCTGAGTCCTGAAGCCCCCAAAAATCTTTTCACCACAGGGGCCTCGGGGAAGGCAAGAACCAAAAATTGTTTTCCCGGATCCCTCCGAGTCCCTGGGGTTCAAAGTGCTTTTATTATTGTTTTCGTTTCATTTCCTCCCGAACAGCTTCCAGGAAGTTCCTCACGCCCCCGCTGAAATGGTCGTTGACCATGAAAGCGGGGCCGCCGAAATGACCTTCCGCCTCCAAGTAATAGTGAAGCTCAGATCCGGCTCCACCTTGAAGCGGGTTAATTTCCCATGAAGTTTTATAGGAGACGAAACTCTTATGGCCCACATCCTCCGAAACAAGTGTTCGATTGGGAGTTCCCGTGACATCCAAGCGAAAATAAACTTTTTGGGTGACGAATAAAAATCCACTCTCGGCCATTTCATCCACTAACCAATGGTTTTTCCCCTTCTGTGTCACTTCAACCTTTTTTAGCTCATGGGACAACTTAGGGAAATTTCCAAAGTCAGTCAAAATAGACCAAACCAAACCGGGGTCCGAAGGGGTCTGGAACTGGGCGTGAATGTCAAAGTGGCCGTTTTTTTCCCGGAACACCATGGAGACGGCGTCCGAGGCGGCGCCCAATGCGGGAAGGGGAAGGATGGCGGTGCACAACATCCAAATCCAGGGTCTCATTTCATGACATA
>DATKOC010000074.1:0-17571 GCA_035524855.1 bacterium | reverse complement strand
CTCGGTGAAGGACCGCAATTCATACCGTTCGAGCGAAATTCCACGGGGGCCGATGGGGGTGTACCAGTGGATTTGGGTGATCGCGGATTCCAACGCCTTGAATAACTTTTTTCCCTTGTCGGTGTCGGCGATCCGTTTGGGTACGAAAGCGTGGACGCCCACTAAAAGGTCCCCCTTCGCCAGGACCCATTCCTCGTTCACCCATTCCCCCGCCCTCGAGTCGGTCAGTTGGAATGGCATCTCGGTCCAGGGACCCGAATCAGCCGTTTTCCACTCCTTGGGGGATTCTCTTTTAGCGATTTTATAAAGGTGATTCTTCAAATCTTGCTCAGCGTTGTCACCCCAGTTTTTTGCCGAGAATTTCTCGGAAGGGCCCAGTATCCGGACCGACACGCGGACGAGAATTTGCCGGAGGGGATCAATGAACCGGGCCACTTCGTCCACTTCCTGGTCCGCGGAAAGCTTCAGGTAGATCCATTTCGAGGGGACTGGGAAGGCGAATCCATAGTCCACCTGGACATATTCCCCGTTGGTGACGCCGCTATCGGCGGCGGGCGGCAAGGGCAATTGGCTTTCGGCGAATTGGGGGTGGGTTTTGCAGGCGCTCAACCCCAGCGTCAACAACAGAAAAAAAGCCAACAGCCGGCGGCCGAAAGTCGACAGCATTTGTTGGCCGGCGGACGGCCGTGGACTGTGGACCGTCAACCGGGGGATTTTCAAGGGACTGGAACTTTACTAAGGATCTGGGCCACGACGTCGTCGGTGGTCATGTTCTGCGCCTCCGCCTCATAGGTGAGGATCAAGCGGTGGCGCATCACGTCCGCCGCCAGGGCTTTGACGTCCTCCGGGGTCGCGTATCCCCTTCCCCGCAGGAAAGCATGGGCCTTTGCCGCCAGGGTCAGCCCGATGGAGGCGCGGGGGCTGGCCCCATACTCGATCAAGGGAGTCAACTTGTCCAATTGGTAGTCCTTGGGTTTCCGGGTAGCCGTCACGAGGTGGACGATGTAATCCTTGAGCGTCTCGCTGACGTAGACGCCGTCCACGATCTTCTGCGCCTTGAGGATCGCCTGGCTGGAGAGGACTTCACTGGTCTTGATGGAGGTCCCGCTCGTCATGCGCGTGATGATCTCCTTCTCGTCCTCGAATCCCGGGTACCCCACCTGGACCTTCATGAAGAACCGGTCCACTTGGGCTTCCGGCAAGGGATAGGTCCCCTCGTGCTCAATGGGGTTTTGGGTGGCCATCACGAAAAAGGGCTCCTCCAGCTTGAAAGTGTCGGGTCCGATGGTGACTTGGTGCTCCTGCATGGCTTCCAACAGGGCGGACTGGACTTTGGCCGGGGCCCGGTTGATCTCGTCCGTCAGGACTAGGTTGGCGAAGATGGGCCCCTTCTGCGTCTTGAAGTCGCCCTTAGCCGGCATGTAAATGCGGGTTCCCAACAGATCCGCCGGCAGGAGGTCGGGAGTGAATTGGATTCGACTAAAGGAAACTCCTAAAGCCTCGGCCAATGTCCGGATCGCCAGGGTCTTGGCTAAACCGGGGAGCCCCTCCAGCAGCAGGTGGCCCCGGGCCAAAAGGCCTAACAAAAGACGGTCCAGCAGGTCTTCCTGGCCCACAATGACCTTTTTAACCTCCTCCCGGATTTTTTGGAACTGTTCGCTGAGCCGCTGGCCTTCCTGGGTTAATTCCTCATTTTGCGATGCCATGGGTTTCTCCTTGAGTGAATTCCATTAGCTGTTTTTAGGGGCCTTCGGCAGCAACGCCTGGGCCAAACTCCTCAAATTGTCCCTGCCCGTCAAATTGCCGTCCGCGTAAAGGACACGGTCGCAGGTCTTGAGACATTTTTCCGCCGACACAAATTCGTCGTCGGTAATTTTGAACTTCTTCAACTCCTTGAGGATTTCCTCCGTCGTATAATCCACCGCCGGGAAGCCGAAACGGTACTGCAGGCATTCACGGACGAGGTTGGAAAGTCCCAGGCAAAATTCTTTCCCGGACAACTCCTCATTGGAAAGCTTCTTCCAGGCGTCCTTCAGCAGCGCGGCTTTTCCCACGGGAAGAGCGGCCCGGCCCCTCACGGGTTGGTTCAGTTGCCTCCAAATGAATCCGGCGACCAATCCCAACAAGAGCAGCGCGATCAAAGCCTTGATGACCATATTCGATTCGGGCAGCAGGGGCTTCACATCCCTCAAATCATCCGCCGGGGCTTGTGGAGGAGGCGGGGCGGTCTGGTTTGCCGGGGGAGGCGCAGGGGCTGATTTTTTCCCAAAGAGCGAAAAACCGCTCTTTTCCACCACCGTGACGGTGGCCACATTGGATTTAATTTCCTGTTTTTTCCCCGAGGCATCCTGGTAAATCAGGAGCGCGGGTCCGAGGGTTTCCGTCCCCGGCTTCGTGGCCGTGAGTTCGAGCCGGGTCGTGGAAATGGCCATGGTTTGCTGGTTGATCATATTGACTTGGGTCGAGGAAGTTTGCCCCCTGATTTCGAAATGCTCGGGCGTGGAAATTTGCGGTTCTCCCATGACGGAACTATTGCCGCTTCCTACTTGTTTAAACTCGAGGGTCAGGGTCAAATTCTCGCCCACCTGGACCTGCCGCTTATCAACTTCCATGCGCAGGCCGACTTCGGCCTGTTGGGCCATCGCCAACGCGGCCGTGAAGGCGAAAAGGGCGCCTCCCATCCATACTCTCAATGGGTTATTTCGGTAAGTCATCATGTTTCCTTCCTCAAAGAAGCGGTTATTTTATCCATTTTCCATCCGTTTTCTATTCTTTGTTGCCGCCGCCAAGGGCCGCCGAGAACCCTACCAGTCTTCCTCCACATCCTTCTCCTTCTTGCTCTTTCCAAAAAAACCTTGCATGAACTCCCGCTGTTCGCGCGGCAGGAAATTCCACATGTCCTTCCTCCTGTCTTGGTCCATTTTGGGATTGGCGGAATAATAGGCCTGCGTCCTCTCCTCCTGTTGCTGGAGTTGTTTCATGATGGATTGGATTTGCTGGTCATTTAACCCAAGTTCTTTCTTAGCCTGTTCCCTCTTCTGCTGATCTTCCTGTTTTTCCCTTGCCGCCTGCTGGGGATCCGGCTTGTTGGAATCGGCCTCCTGACCATGCCCCGCATCTCCCGTTTTCTTTTTCTCCCGGGACCGGTCGGATTCCTCTTTTGATCCTTTCTTTTCGCCGGAATTGCCGGAGGCCTGTTTCTGCCGGCCCTGCTCCTGGCTTGGTTGCTGGTCCTTTTGCCCCTGCTTTTGCCCGTCCTTCTTGGGTTGGCTCTTGTCTTTCTTCGGGTTTTCCTTCAGCTTCTTCTCGGCCAAGGCCAGGTTATCTTTCGCGTCCTCGTCATCCGGCTTGAGACTCAGGGCCTTTTGGTAATTCTCGATCGCATCTTTAAATCGGTCCTGTCGGAAAACCGCGTTGCCCAGGTTGTACCAGCCCTCTTCCAGCTTGGGATGATGCTCCAAAGCTTGTTGGTAGGCTTTCTCCGCCTCGCCATATTGTCCAAGCCGGTAAAGGGAGTTCCCCCAGGAATAGGCCGCGGCCTCGTCGTCCGGGGATTTCTGCGCCTTATCGCCGAAGATTTTTTCCGCCTTCTCGTAATCCTTGTTTTCGTAGGCGTCCCGTCCGGATGACAGGCCGAAAGCTTGCGCGGAGCGCAAGCCTCCACCCATAAGCAACAACATCACGGCCAGCCGGATAATTTTAGGATGATTCAAGCCTTCACTCTTTCGCACTTTCCCACGATCCTTTTGTTAAATGAGCGTCGACAACAGGAGGGCCCCGGTGGCGAACAGGCCCAGGGAGGGCGCCAATTCCTCCCGGCGCATGGCTCCCTTGCCTTTCATCTCGCTCTTCTGCAAGTTCTCGAGGCCTTTCCCGATTCCCGCCAGGCCTTGGTCGCTATCGGCCGTGATAAACAGCCCCTCACTGACATCGGCGATTTTGGCGAGCATTTTTTCGTCCAACCGGCTCACGACGATATCCCCCGAGCTCCGTCTTTTATATTGGGCTTCACCCCAGAAGGAGACCCCATCGGGTATGGGCCGGCCTTGGCGGGTTCCGATCCCCACCGCCAAGATGGGCACCTTCATCTGCTTGGCGGCCAAACAAGCCTGGGTGACATTGGAGGCCCCATCGGTAATTTCCCCGTCGGTGATCAGGAGGATGGCCCGTCCTCTCTTGCCCTGTTCTTCCTTGGGGAACGCCGCCAGCGCCGTTTGGATTCCCTGGCCGATGTCCGTCCCGCCCCGGTCCACCACATCCACGTCATCCCGGTCCAGAACCAAGGAAACGGCCTCCAAGTCCAGGGTCAAGGGAACCTGCAGAAGCGCCTCCCCGGCGAAAACCACCAAACCCGCCCTATCCCCTTCCCGGTTTTGAAGCCAATTCAAGACGGATTTTTTTGCCGCCTCCAACCGGTTGGGAATCATGTCCTGGGTGAGCATGCTCTTGGAGACATCCAAGACAATCATGAGGTCGATGCCCCGCAGGTTCAAATCCTCGGGAACGGGTTTCCCCTGCAGGCGTAGGGTGCCCAGCAGGACGAGGAAGAGCCCGCCCAGGAGAAGCAGGCCCTTAAGGGCGCGCCTCCCCCAAACTACCCCCGGCTGGAGGACCAGGTTCTGGTAACCTAGCGTTTCCAGGTCACGCCGGTCGCGCCAAAGGCTGTAAAAGGCGTAAACAACCCCCGCCAAGAACGGGGTAAGGAGGTACCAAAACCAATTTTCATTTCCTAAATGCAATTTCGACTCCTATTCAGGGTTCGAAGTGAGGTGTCGGGGTTGGAGGCCTCAAACCCAGGACACCCAGTTCCCTACCTTTCAAGGCAATGTGCGCAGCACCGTCGTTTCCAACCCAATGTCGAGCATCAAAATCAAGAAGGCCGCCAACAGAAAAAACGAGGCCAGCTCGTTGTATTCCCAATGGGTCGTGACTGAGATTTCCCTTTTCTCAAGTTTGGCGATTTCGGTGAGGATTTCCTCAAGAGAGCGGTTGTCGGTGGCGGCGTAAGACCTTCCACCCGTGATTCGGGCGATTTCGTTCAATAATCCCATGTCTGCGGGCTCCTCCATCGCCACTTGCCCGGTCCGCGGATCCACATAGGGGCCGATATGCCCGTCGGAATACTGCGCCAAGGCGGGAACCGGCCTTTTGCCTCCAACCCCGATGGTGTAAACCTTCACTCCCTGGGTGACCGCGATCTTGGCCGCGGCCAAGGGGTTAATATGCCCCGCGTTATTGCCGCCATCCGTCAAGAGAATGATGGCTTGGCTGTTGGGTTTTTCCTCCTCCGCATCGCTTCCCCCGAAGAGTTTGGACGTCAGGGAAGGTTTCTTTTCCCCGGGGCCCTTGGATTTTCCACTGCCGTTTTGAAGCCGGTTGAGGCTCGAAACCAGGGCATCCCCAATGGCCGTTCCATTGACCTTGACCGAGGTTAAATCCACGTTGGACAACAGTTTCTTGACGATCTCAATATCGGAGGTGAGGGGACATTGCGTGAAGCTGGCGCCGGCGAAAATATTCAGGCCGACACGGACGTTCTGGACCTTGTCCAGGAACTCTCCGAGGATTTTCTTAGCCGCCGTGATCCGGTTGGGTTTCAGGTCGTCGGTGATCATCGAGAAGGAAACGTCCAACGCGACCAGGAGGTCGGTAACGGGTTTCTTTTCCTCCACTTTTTTTTGCCCGGCCTGGGGCCTGGCCGCCGCGACCAGGCAGAGGATCAAGGCCAGGAACCGGAGCAGGGACGGGATGGCCTGGGCCGAGAAGGGGCCCGGCGCCATTTCCACCAGCCGGGGATTCCCCAGGAAAAAAGTGGAATGCTTCGCCCTTGAGAGGAAAAAAATAGCGAAGGCCGCCGGGGGTAAAACCAACAGGCCCAACAGCCATTGCGGGTTCCCGAAATGAACACCATGAAAATCCAAGCCAACCTCCGAAAGATTTATCGCCTGCCCAATCGCTCGATTCTTTTCTTGAAGAACTTCATCAAGGGCGGAATCACGTTCTCCCCCGCCTGGATATCCATCCGGTCCGCGCCCTTGGCGGTCAGGGACCATAACTGATTCTCGCGGAACTCGTTGGCTTTACGCAGCGCCGCGTGGGAGGAGGGCGAGAGGTACCCCACCTTTCCGCTTTCGGGGTCGCGGACCGCCACCCGGGCGGGAAGCCGGAAATTCGTCTCCAAGGGGTCCTTAACGACCACCGCCACCAAATCATGGCGTTGGGCCAAGACACTGGCGGATTCCATGGGGATCGGTTCCGTGAAGTCGGAAACGAGGATCAAGACACTCCGCCGCTTGAGGACTTTTGAGAGCATCTGAAAAGCCGGCTTATAATCCGTTTTCTTCCCCTGGGGCTTGAACTGGATGAGTTCCCGCAGGATCCGCATCGTGGCGGCCCGCCCCCGCTTGGGCGGGATAAAGTATTCCATTCGGTCGGTGAAAATATAGAGCCCTACCCGGTCCTGGTGTTGGGCGGCGGCGAAGGCCAGGACCGCGCAGAGCCGGAGGGCCGTCTCCCTTTTGCTCAACGGCCCGGTGCCGTACCAAAGGGAGGCCGACAGGTCCACCGCGAGGATGAGCTGGAGTTCCCTTTCCTCCACGAAGGTCTTTACGAAGGGCGCGTTCAGCCGGGCGGTGACGTTCCAGTCAATGGAACGGACGTCGTCCTCGGGTGTGTACTCCCGCACCTGGTGGAATTCCAACCCATTGCCCCGGAAGGTGCTTTTATAAAAGCCCTTAAGGAGGGTGTCCACCGACCCGCGGGTGATGATTTCCAGCCGGCGGACTTCGTTCAATATGGAGAGGGGATCGGATGATTTCATGGGATTTGGACGCTCAACGGTGGCTTTCAGGTGTCAGGTTTCATGCGTCAGTCCCCAAAAAAATAAGGACTGACCCCTTCCATTCGGGTCATTTCCGGCCGGAAGCGCCACGGTTCCCAAGGATCCAACGGGGCGCGAAAGCGAACAAGAGGTAGAAAAGTACCCCCAGGACGACCGCGATGAGGAAATTGTATTTAAGGGCTTTCAACGAGTCCAAACCGTAATAATTCTCGATGGAATTGTAAACAAGCCAGAACAACCAGATGACCGGCCCCACCAAAGCGCTGATCACCGAGTAAATCCAATTCAGTTTCCTTTGGTTTTCAGGGGCCTTGCGGGCCGCGTAAAAACCCCAGCCAAGGCTGGCCAGGGTCACCAAGATGGACAAGGCCAGGATGATCTGGTTGGCCTGTTCCTCGGTGATGAGTTCTTTCATTTGCGGGGTTTAAGAGAAAAAATTCGGAACGGCCCAAAGGAGGACCGAAAGGAACATCAGGATGGTCCCGCCCAGCATGACGAGGGCCAAGAGGGTATCCTGCGGTTTGGGGGTGGAGTCGGACTTCCAAAGGCCGAGGTTAAAGAGCACGTATCCCGTGATGATTCCCAAAATCCAGCCTGGCGCCATAGGGTCACTCCGTTTCAGTTTTGAGTCCGAAGTTTTAAGCTCGCAGTCAACGTCGGTTTTGAACCGGCGGTTCAAAAGCATCAACGATTAAAAATTCACAATTGCGGTCAGTTGTTGGGACAGGGATCCGGACTGCCGCAAGCGCCGCAACCCTGCCCTGAGCTTGTCGAATCCATCGAAGGAGCCTGCCCGGAGCGATCGGAGGGAGTCGAAGGGTTTTTATAGTCGTTCTGGTAGAACCCCGCTCCCTTCAACACGAACCCCACATTGGCCGAAATCAGGCGTTCCACCTTGGAACCGCACTTGGGGCAGGCGGAAAGGGCGTTGTCCTTGATGGACTGCCACAATTCGAAGTTTCCGCATTTTTCACAGGAGTAATCGTAAGTCGGCATTTCTTCCCCTCATCGTGAATTTCGCTGTAAATGATAGGGTTTCAACCAGGGCGTGTCAACGCTCACACGCCACTTAAACCCATGCCCTGAAACAAAAAAGCCCCCGGTGGTTTCCCGCCGGAGGCCTTTTGTTTTCTTTGCTGTCAGCTGTCGACTGTGAGCTGTCAGCTGCCTTTAATAGTCCATCCCTCCACCCATCCCGCCCATCCCGCCGCCCGGCATGGCCGGGGCTTCCTTCTTCTCGGGAATATCGGTAACGAGCGTTACGGTGGTGAGCATCAGGCCCGCCACGGAGGCCGCGTTCTGCAGGGCCGACCGGACGACCTTGGCCGGGTCGATCACGCCCGAGGCCACGAGGTCCTCGTAAACGTTGGTCTCGGCGTTGTAGCCCACGTTCTGCTTTTCCGTCATGACCTTGGCCACGATGACGGAACCCTCGCCGCCGGCGTTGCCGACAATCTGCCGCAGGGGCTCCTCGAGTGAGCGGCGCACGATATTGGCGCCGATCTGCTCGTCATGTTCGGCCTTCAGGCTCTCGACGGCCTTGATGGTGCGGATCAAGGCCACGCCGCCGCCGGGGACGATGCCTTCCTCGACCGCCGCGCGGGTGGCGTGGAGGGCGTCCTCGACGCGCGCCTTTTTCTCCTTCATTTCCACCTCGGTGGCCGCGCCCACGTTGATGACCGCGACGCCGCCGACCAGCTTGGCCAGGCGCTCCTGGAGCTTCTCCCGGTCGTAGTCGCTGGTGGTTTCCTTGACCTGCTTGCGGATGGTCTCACAGCGGGCGTCGATCTCCTTCTTGCTGCCCGCGCCCTGCATGATGGTGGTGTTGTCCTTGTCGATGACCACCTTCTTGGCCTGCCCCAGGTCCTCGAGCTTCACGTTCTCCAGCTTGATTCCCAGGTCCTCGGTGATGGACTTGCCGCCCGTCAGGATGGCGATGTCCTCCAGCATGGCCTTGCGGCGGTCGCCGAAGCCCGGGGCCTTCACGGCCGCGCAGACGAAGGTGCCGCGGATCTTGTTGACCACCAGGGTCGCGAGGGCCTCACCCTCGACTTCCTCGGCGATGATGAGCAAGGGGCGCCCCTTTTGGACGACCTTTTCCAGCACCGGCAGGAGGTCCTTCATGCTGGAGATTTTCTTCTCATGGATCAGGATGAAGCAGTTTTCCAAATCGCATTCCATGCGGTCCGCGTTGGTGACGAAATAAGGGGAAAGGTAGCCTTGGTCGAACTGCATTCCCTCCACCACGTCCAGGGTGGTGTCGATGCCCTTGGCTTCCTCGACGGTGATGACCCCGTCCTTCCCGACCTTCTCCATGGCGTCGGCGATGATGCCGCCGATCTTGGTGTCGCCGTTGGCCGAGATGGTGGCCACCTGGGCGATCTCATTCTTGCCCTTGGTGGGGGTGGCGAATTTCTTCAGTTCAGCCACGACCACTTCCACGGCCTTATCAATGCCGCGCTTCAAGGCCATGGGGTTCGCCCCGGCCGTGACGTTTCGCAAACCCTCGCGGACGATGGCTTGGGCCAAAACCGTCGCCGTCGTGGTGCCGTCGCCGGCCACATCGGAGGTCTTGGAAGCCACTTCCTTCACCATCTGGGCGCCCATGTTCTCGAAGGCGTCCTCGAGCTCCACTTCCTTGGCCACGGACACGCCGTCCTTGGTGATGTTGGGGGCGCCGAACTTCTTGTCCAGGACCACGTTGCGGCCCTTCGGGCCCAGGGTCACCTTGACCGCGTTCGCCAGCTTGTCCACGCCGCGTTGAAGAGCCCTGCGGGCCTCTTCGCCGTAAATGATCTGCTTTGCCATTGAGAATCCTCCTAAAAATTAATTTGGGTGGTGCGATTTCGTAACCGGTTATCCTTCAATGACCCCGATGACGCCTTCTTCCTTGAGGACGATGTATTCCTTGCCGTCCACCTTAAGTTCCTCGCCGCCGTATTTTTCGAAAAGGACCACGTCTCCAACCTTCACATCCAGCTTAATGACGTCGCCCTTGTCGTTCACTCGGCCGCTGCCGACGGAAACGACTTTGCCCTTTTGTTGCTTCTCGCGGGCCGCGTCGGGAATGATGATTCCCGTCTTTGTCTTCTCTTCTTCCTCAACACGCTCCACCAAAATGCGATCGTGCAGCGGACGGAATTTCATGAACAACCTCCTGAAAAAATGTCGTGGTCCCCTGGGGGACACGAGAAATGAATTTGTTAAAATGACGTTTGAAAGCGGTTTGAAACCGCCGTTTTTAGCACTCGAGCTTTCCGAGTGCTAGGGCGGGTAATGATAGAAAAGAGCCCCAAGGCCGTCAAGGCCCCCGGGGGTTAATGTTTTATTTTTTTCGTGGATTTTCACTAGGGACCGCGAGCCGACAGCCGCCGTTATTTCACGGCTTCCTTAAAATACTTGGCGGCCAGAAAGCGCGGGGCCCGCTTGGCGGGCACTTGGATGGACTCCCCGGTCTTGGGATTACGGGCCAACCGGGCCTTCTTGTCCTTCAGTTTGAAAATTCCCAACCCGGTCACATTCACTTTTTCACCGGTCTTGATGGTTTCAATGATGGTCTTGATCATCAGTTCCAGGGCCTTTTGAAGTTCCACCTTCTTGAGGCCCGTCGCTTCGGCGACCTTCGCGACCAACTCATCCTTGGTCATGCGCCACCTCCCGGCCACGGCTGACAAAAAACGTTTCAAGCTCGATAAAGGATATAGCAATTATCCGCCTGAGGTTGGACCCCGACAAGGAAAAATGCCGTCAGTAACAGGGCATTTCTTATGCCGATTTATCTGGGCTTGGCTTTAATTTTGGTATTTTTGTTGATCTTAACCGCTAGCCGCGAACCGCGAGCTAACAGCGGCCGTTATCGGTAGATTTCGGGCCTAAAGAAGAACCGTCTTTGAATGACTTGCTTGATCTTAGCCATTTTGCGGTTGGCCTCTTTTTCACCGGCGGCGATGATTTCCTTGCCTTGGCTGAAATCGAAAAGGTCAAACAGCCGCAAGTCCGGCTCCAGAATGACATCGGCCCCGTCCCGCCATGCGGACTCCTCGCGCACGAAGAAATACCAGACCCGCATCATGATTTGGAAGACGTTGGAGGCGGGCGGAAAGACCTGGTGGTGCCCGAAGAGGTTGACCGCGATGATGACGTCCGCCCCAAGGCTCCGTAGGGCCTTGACCGGCACATTCTCGGCCATGCCGCCATCCACCAGTTGGCGCCCCTCCATTTCCACCGGGCTATAGATGCCGGGGATGGAGCAGGATGCCCGGACCGCCTTGTCCAGCTCGCCGTGGGTGAAAATCACTTCCTCGCCCGAGCAAATATCGGTGGTCACGACCGCCAAAGGCTTCTTGAGCTCCTCGAAGGTGGCGACCTTCAGGTACTTGCGGATGTAATGCTCGATGGGGCCGGAGGAAACCAGGCCCTTTCGGGAGGGCCGGAAGGAAAAAAGTTCCCCCCAAGAGGTTTGGATGCCGATTTCCTCGATGCGGGAAACGGAAAGTCCCGAGGCGTAGGCCGCCGCGATGATGGCCCCCGCGCTGGTGCCCGCGATACAGTCCACCTTGATTCCGGCCTTTTCGAGCGCCTTCAATACCCCGATCTGCGCCACGCCGTAAGCCACGCCCCCGCAGAGGGCCAAGCCCACCTTGTAACGGCTTTCCAGGCTGACCTTCTGGAACTCCGTGAGGGTCTGGAAGTCGGGCTTTATAGCTTTGGATTTTTTCGGCATCTTTTTCCTTTTAGCCCTGGTTTCAAGCCTGGCTGCCGACTGTCAACTGCGAACTGCCAGCTGTTGTTATTGATCCGTGAACTTCGGCTGGCGCTTCTCGATAAAGGACATGACCCCTTCCTTCAGGTCCGGGGACTCGGTGCATCGGGCGAACATGTCGGATTCCAGTTTCATTCCCGCGTCCAGGCTCTCGGCCTCCCCCCCCAAGGTGAGGGCTTTCAGGGCCTGGGCGATGGCCACCGCCGGCTTCATCGCGATCTTTTTGGCCAACCCCTGTGCCACGCGGAGGACCTCCGCCTCGGGAACCACATGGTTCACCAACCCGGCCGCCTTGGCGTCGGGCGGCGCGATATTGTCCCCCGTCAGGATCCATTCAACGGCCTTGCCCATGCCCGCCAGCCGCCGCATGCGCTGGGTGCCGCCGAAGCCCGGGATGATCCCCAGGTTGATCTCAGGCTGACCCAGCCGGGCGCGGTCGGAGCAGATGCGGATATGGCAGGCCATGGCCAGTTCCATCCCCCCGCCCAGGCAGACCCCGTTGATGGCGGCGATGACCGGCTTTTCCAGGCGTTCGATCTTCATGAAGACCCCTTGGCCCGCGGTGGTGGCTTTCCTCCCCGCTTCCGGGGTGGTCAATTGGGTGAATTCCTTGATGTCGGCCCCGGCCACGAAGACCGGTCCCGCCCCGGTGATGATGAGGACCTTCACGTCCTTGTTCGCCTTGAGCTCATCCAAGGTGTTGGACAATTCCTGCATCAGGGCGTTGGAGAGCGCGTTCACGGGTGGATTACTGATAGTCAGCGTGGCCACCTTTGAGTCAATCGCGGCTTGGATAAACTGTCCCATGAAACACCTCCAGGATTCTTTCACCAAAGGTTCACAGGGTTACACGGAGTACGACTCTTTTGCCAAAAAAATGCTACTTTGTTCCGCTTTACTCTGTGTTACTCCGTGTACTCCGTGGTTAAAATTTAGTAGCTAAAAAAGCCTCTTTTCGTTTTTTGGCCCAGGTAATTGGCCGAAACCATCCTCTTCAAAATCGGCGCGGGCCAGAAGCGGGGCCCCAAGGTCTTCGAGAATTCCTGCAATTTCGCCAGGACCACATCCACGCCAATACCGTCGGCCAAGTGAAGCGGCCCACCCTTGTCCTGTGGGAACCCTGTTCCCGCCAGCATGGCCAGGTCAATGTCCCCCGGAGAGGCCACGTTTTCTTCCAGGCAGTAAGCGGCCTCGTTGATCATCTGGAAAACCAGCCTCTCGGGTGAGAAGGGGGTTCCCTTCACGCCGGTCTTGGCCTGGATGCCGTCAACGATGGGCTTCAAATCCGCCTTTTTGGATTCGTCGTAAACATAAAACCCAATGCCGTTCTTGGTTCCCAGCCGGTTGGCCTTGTGCATTTCGCCCAGGATTTCCGCGGCCTTCATCCGGGGCCCGAAGGAATCGTAGAGGATCATCGAAACCTCAGCGCAGACGTCGAGGCCAAGCATATCCAATAGGGCGAAGGGTCCCATGGGCATCCCGAAGGCCCGCATTGCCTTGTCCATTTCCTCGGCCGGGGCCGACCCTTCCTGCAGGGCGAAAGCGGCTTCATTTAAATAAGGGAGTAGGAGCCTGTTCACGAGGAACCCGGCGCACTCCTTCACCCGCACCGGCATTTTTCGGAGGGATTCGGCGAAGGCCACCACGTCGTCCACCGTCTCGGGGGAGGTCTGGAGCCCGGGGATAACTTCCACCAGCTTCATGACGGGAGCGGGATTGAAAAAGTGCATCCCAATGACTTTTTCGGAGCGCTTCACCGCCGAGGCGATTTGGGAAATGGAAAGGGCCGAGGTATTGGTGGCCATGATGGCCGTTTCCGGCAGGACCTTTTCCAGGTCCTGGAACACCTGGTGTTTCACCTTCATGCTCTCAAAGACCGCCTCCACCACCAGGTCGCAGTCCTTGAAGTCGTCATAGGAGGTCGTGCCGATGACCAGCTTCATCTTTTGGTCCATTTCCGAGACCGACATCTTTCCCTTGTCCACCCGGCCTTGATAGACCTTTCGGATCATCTCAATGCCTTTGTTCACCCGGTCCATGTCGGTGTCCTTCAGGACCACCGGCAACCCCGAGAAGGAAATCACTTGGGCGATCCCCGAGCCCATGGCCCCCGCCCCGATTACACCAGCCTTGTATATGAACACAACTCGCTCCTTACCAATGTATTTACTTAAACCATCGTTCAGTTCGAAGTTCTAAGTGTTAAGTTTTAAGTTAAGGTGGTTTTTGAGCGGAATAACCGTTCAAAAACTTTTAACAACTTAGAACTCAAAACTCAGAACTTCTAACTTGAAAGGAAATAAGGCGAAGCGTTATTTCCTTTCGAGAACCATCGCCCCGCCGATGCCGCCGCCGATGCACATGGAGATGACCGCCAGCGAAAGGTTGCGGCGCGCCATTTCCCTTAAGGCCGTCACCACCAGCCGGGCGCCGGTCATGCCGACGGGATGCCCGAGGGCGATAGCCCCGCCGTTCACGTTCAGGATTTCCCGGTTCATCTTTAAGATCTTGTCATCGGCCAGCACCTGGGCCGCGAAAGCCTCGTTGATCTCGATGAGTTGGATGTTGGACATCTCCAACCCGGCCTTCTTTAAGGCCCTGGGGATGGCGTAAGCGGGCCCGATGCCCATGCGCTCCGGCTCCACCCCCGCGAAGGCGTAGGACCGCACATACCCCATCGGTTTGTAGCCTAAGGCGTCCGCCTTTTCCTTGGACATGACCAGCGTCACACAGGCCGCGTCGTTGATGCCGCAGGCGTTGCCGGGGGTCACCGTGCCGTTCTCCTTGAAAATGGTCGGGTAGGCCGCCAGTTGTTGTTCGTTCAGGGCGGCGTTGATTCCCTCATCCTGGCTCACCGGCTCCGGCGTCACGGGCTTGCCCATGACTTTCTTGGGGACCATGACCGGTACGATCTCGTCCTTGAACTTATTCTCCCGCTGGGCCCGAAAAGCCTTCTTGTGGCTTTGGACGGCGTACTCGTCCTGCTCCTTGCGGGAAATCTTGAACTCGTCGGCCAAAACCTCGGCGGTTTGGCCCATGACCAGGTGGCAAACGGGATCGGTCAACCCCTCCATCAGGCTGTCGATCATTTTGGAATCCCTCATCCGCTTGCCGAAACGCAGGTCCCGGCTCACGTAGGGGGCCTGGCTCATGGATTCGGTGCCCCCGGCCAGTTGGAGGTCGGCATCCCCGCATTGAATGTTCTGGTAGGCGTTTACGATGGCCTGCATCCCCGAGGAGCAATTGCGCTGGACGGTATAGCCGATGACTTCCTTGGGCAATCCCGCCAAGAGGGCGGCCACCCGCGCCACGTTGGGGGCGTCCGAGAACTGGCCCACGCAGCCCAAAATCACTTCCTCCACGTCCGCGGGTTTCAGGTTGTTGCGCTTGACCAGCTCCCGGATGACCGTCGCGGCCATTTCCTGGGCCGTCACGTCCTTCAAGGCCCCGCCCAGGTTGCCGATGGGCGTCCGAGCCCCGTCCACGATGACCACTTCTTTCATAAAGACCTCCAAAACTCTTTCACCACGGAGGGCACAGAGTAAACAGAGTTGAAATCTTTTTAGGCTTTGGATTTACTCAGTGTCCTCTGTGTACTCCGTGGTTTAAGATTTTTTCATCTTCGCTTTTTCTTCCTCAACCAATAACCGTCTCAGCATCTTCCCCACCATGTTCTTGGGCAGGGAATCCCGGAACTCCACTTCCTTGGGCACCTTGAACTTGGCCAGCTTGTCCCTGCAGAAATCAATGATCTCCTTGGCCTCGGCGGTCTGGCCGGGTTTGAGCACAATATAGGCCTTCACCTTGTCCCCCAGCTTCTCGTCCGGCACGCCGGCCACCACGCAATCCAGGACCTTGCGGTGTTGGAACAACACTTCCTCCACATCCCGGGGGTACACGTTCTCGCCGCCCACCTTCACCATGTCCTTCTTGCGGTCCACGATGGCGAAGAAGCCGTCCTCGTCCATGTAGCCGATGTCGCCGGTGTAAAGCCAGCCGTCCTTCAGGACGATCTTGGTCTCCTCGGGATGGTTCCAATACCCCTGCATCACCTGCGGCCCCTTGACCACCAATTCCCCGATTTCCCGGACGCCCAGTTCCCTGGCCCCGGTTTGGACGTCCACGATCTTGGCCTCGGTGCCGACGAAAGGAAGGCCGATCGTCCCGATCTTGCGCTTGCCGAAGACGGGATTGCAATGGGTCACCGGCGAGGCTTCGGTCAAGCCGTAGCCCTCCACCAGCTTGCCGCCGGTAAGCTCCTCGAACTTCTTCTGCACCTCCTGGTGCAGGGGCCCGGCGCCCGAGATGCAGGCCTTGATGCTGTGGATGTCGTACTTCCCCACTTCCTTATAGTTGTTGATCGCCACGTAGATGGCCTGCACGCCGGGGAAAATGCTGACCCGGTACTTGTCGATGGCCTTCAGCACCTGCGTCACCTCGAACTTGGGCACCAGCACCATGGAGGCGGCCATGGAGAGGGCCATGTTCATGCCCGCCGTCATGCCGTAGCAGTGGAAGATGGGAATGGCCAGCATGAAGACTTCCTTGCCGTCGGGGAGCCCCGGGAACCAGTACTTGCACTGGTAGGCGTTCGCCACCAGGTTGCGGTGGGTGAGGATGACGCCCTTGGAAACCCCCGTGGTGCCGCCGGTGTATTGGAGCAAGGCGGTATCGTCCATCTTCAATGGAATCGAAACGGGATTGTTCGGCGAGACGGCCAAATCCTCCACGAAGCTCCGGTAGAGGGGCTCCTGAGGCCAGGTCATCCAGCTTTTTTCCTTCAACGCCTTCAGGGGATAAAGCCACTTGAGGGGCATCGGGAAATAATCGTTGACGCGGGTGAGCCAGACCTTTTTCAGGCCGCATTCCGCGGCCACTTGCTGGAGAATGGGCGCGAACCGGTCGAGCGAAACCACGTGCTGGGCGCCGGAATCCTTCAACTGGTGGGCGGTCTCGGAAGCGGAGTAGAGGGGGTTGAGTTGGGTCAGGATGGCCCCGGCCCTCAGGGCGCCGAAATAGGCGATCACGCAGGGGGGGCAATTCGGCAGGTAAAGGGCCACCCGGTCCCCGGGCTTGATCCCTTCTTTTAATAACAGATGGGCGAACTGGTTGACCTTCTCGTTGAGTTCCCGGTAGGTCATCTTGGAGCCGAAATAATGGAGGGCGGCGACGTCGGGAAAGCGCAGGTTCACCTGGTCCAAAAGTTCGGGAAGGGTGTGTTCGGGATACTCCAGGGTTTGGGGGACCCCTTCGTCGTAGGAGGTGAGCCAAGGCCGTTCGTTCATGACCAACTCCCGGGAGGCATGGTGGGGGCGTCACAACAAGTTTAGAACCCGCCGGAGGAAGTGTCAAACGCCGTTCGCTTATGGGTTGCCGAACAATCCCGGCCCCTATGTCACGAAAGCACCTAACCCGAGACCTCAAGTCGAGGGTTGAGGCTTGGTTGTATCGGGCCCAAGCCGAGCCCGCGAAGGCCTAAACTGGGCCCGATACCCCTGCCAAAAAAACGCGCCTCCACCTTTCCCACCGGGTAAAAGGGGGCCCCTTGCGGAAAATTTCCAGGCAAGGCTATTGGAAATCTTGAAAAGGATAGTTTCAAGAAACCCAAGGGGGGATGGGTGAGGCGGGACAGTATAGTATCTTTCATTTTCAAATCCCGAATGTCTCATGGCGGCTTGAGCGGTGGGGGCTGGAAAAACCACTTATACAAGGCGGAACAAATCGCGCCCCATCCCACGTCCCGTGCCGGTTCGACCACTGCGTCAATTCGGCTATAATCCGCCCATGACTTCCTCCCCCCGGGCTCTTCGATGGGTCTTCCTCCTCGGCGCCCTTGCCTTCAGCCTCCAAATCATCCCGCGCTGGTGGGGCGACTCCATCACTTCCGACGAGGCTTGGGAATTAACCTCCTCCTACTATTACTGGAAGACCGGGGATGTGTGGACTCCCTGCAACAACTCGGCCCCTG
>DATKOC010000073.1:0-14533 GCA_035524855.1 bacterium | reverse complement strand
TCGTGCGCGTCCTCTTCCTCCTGGGCGAGAACAAACAGGCCCCCATGCTGCTCCAATATGTCCAGGCCGCCATGGGCGACACGGTGACCCCCAAGGGACTCCACCGGCCCACCATCCTGGGACAAGGGCAGAGTTTGGCGGCCGCCGCGCCCGAGAAACCTGAAAGGCTCATGCTACTCAAGCTCATCCAGGAGGAGGAAAACCGCTTGGCGGAGATCACCCTTCCCCTCGGGGAGGAGGGACACTTCTACCCGGCCACGGCCATTTTTTTTCTCCAGCACCTCATCCGTACATTGAGTGAAGCCTCCCTGTTCTTCCTCATGCTGGTGCTGGGGGGGGTGATGGAATATTACGAGAAGATCGGCAAGACCAACGATCTGAGGGCCCTCACGGACGCCCCGGTTTACGGCTTCTCCACTGCGATCCGGTACATCGACGAGGAGCGCCGTAGAAGCCAACCTCCGGCGGTGAACTGATGCCCCCCTCCCTGATCGACCAAACCAAGGACCTTTTCCTCCAAACCTTCGGGGGGCAACCTGCGACGGCGGTTTTGGCCCCGGGACGGGTTAACTTGATCGGGGAGCACACCGACTACAACGAGGGTTATGTCCTGCCAATGGCGGTGGACAAGGGGGTAGCCCTGGCGGGACGAAAACGGCCGGACAACAAGGTGGTCCTTTATTCGGCCGATTACCAGCAGAAGGAGGAGTTCCAGCTGGAGGCCATCCGGCCTGACCTGAACCTCAGATGGGCGAACTATTTCAAGGGGGTGGCGGCTCTCCTGCGCAAGAACGGTGTTTTCCTCGGCGGTTGTGAGGTGGTCTTGAAGGGCAACCTGCCCCAAGGCGCGGGCCTGAGTTCCTCGGCCGCGCTGGAGGTGGCGACGGCGGTCCTATTCCAGAAGCTCTTCCAAGTGGACCTGAAAGACCTGGACCTGGTGCTATTGGCCCAGAAAGCCGAAAACGACTTCGTGGGGGTCCAGTGCGGCATCATGGACCAGTTCGCTTCTTATATGGGGGGAAAGGACCACGCCCTATTCCTGGATTGCCGGAGCTTGGAGCATGATTGGGTGCCCCTGGGAACCGACTATAAGGTGGTGGTCTTCAACACAGGGGTGAAGCGGGAATTGGCCTCCTCCGATTACAACATCCGGCGCAAGCAATGCCAGGAAGGGGTTCAGAAACTAGGGACGGTATTGCCGGGCCTAAAATCCCTCCGCGACGTTTCCCTCTGCGATTTCGAGAAGCACCAGCGCCTCCTGGAGCCCGTGATTCTCAAGCGTTGTCGCCACGTAATCTCCGAGAACCAGCGGGTGCTGGACGCGGTGGAGGCCTTGAAATTGAGGAATATGGAAAGGGTGAAGGTGCTTTTCCGGGAATCCCACGAGTCCCTGAGGGATGATTACGAGGTATCCTGCCACGAACTGGACACCCTGGTGGAGTTAGCCCAAGAGCATCCCCTACAAAAGGGGTCCCGCATGACCGGGGGAGGTTTCGGCGGATGCACCGTGCACCTGGTACCTGCGGAAGAACAGGTGATCGGGAATTTCGTTTCCTTCGTGTCCGAAGGCTACGAGAGGCGGATTGGCCGCAAACCCGAATATTATATTTTTTCCCCGTCCGCGGGCGCGAAGTTTTTGAACGGATAGCTCGAAGCGCGTAGTGCGAAGTTCGCGGTTGATGAAGTTTTCGTTCAAAAAACTCGAACGAAAACACATCATAACTTCCGACCTAAAATTTCGAACTACGCACTCTGCCGCCGACCCGTTTATTACTGAAAACCGAGGTAACCGAAAGTGGGCTCGAAAATAAAACCAGCGTTATTAATCATGGCCGCGGGCATGGGAAGCCGCTACGGGGGCCTGAAGCAGTTGGAAACCCTGGGGCCCGGCGGAGCCACCTTATTGGATTTTTCCCTTTATGACGCCATCCGGGCCGGCTTCGGCAAGATCGTTTTTATCATCCGCCGGGATATCGAGGATGACTTCAAGAAGATCGTGGGCAAGAAATGGGAAAGCCGTATTCCCGTGCGTTACGTTTTCCAGGAACTGGGGATGGTGCCCGAGGGATTCCGCATCTCCCCCGCCCGGCAAAAGCCATGGGGGACGGGGCATGCTATTTGGGTCGCCCAAGGGGCGATCCAGGAACCCTTCGCGGTGATCAACGCGGATGATTTCTACGGACGGGAATCCTTCCGGGTGTTGGCGAAGTTCCTGAAAGGAATTAAAGACCCGGAGAAACCTGAATTTTCCATGGTGGGGTTCATCCTCAAGAAAACCCTCTCGGAGCACGGCAGTGTCTCCCGGGGCGTCTGCCAGAAATCACCGCAAGGGTTTTTGCGCAAGGTCGAGGAAAGGATGCAGATCGGAAAAAATGGATTTAAGTATTTTTACCTGGATGCCCAGGGCCGGAAGCATTCCCTGAAGGGAACCGAGACGGTTTCCATGAACATGTGGGGTTTTACCCCGGTCCTCTTTGATGAGTTGGGAAGACGTTTCAAGGCCTTCCTGAAAGAAAAGGGACAGGAGGAAAAATCCGAATTCCTGATTCCCCGGGTGGTGGATGAACTGGTCCACGAGAAAAAAGCCCGGGTGAAGGTTTTACGCAGCAAGGACCAGTGGTTCGGCGTGACCTACCCGCAGGACAAAGACCAGGTCCGGGAAAAACTCACACGGCTTATCGCCCAAAAGCGGTATCCCGGTAATCTTGGGGGCTGAGGGGAATCCGGATCTGGCTTTCTTCCTTGTACGACGCCTTCTGGAAATTTTCCTCACCCGTTTTCGCCGCTTCCTCCTCATCGACCGCTTTCTTGTAGAAAACCTCCGCCTCCTCCCCTTTGCCTAAAACGGTGAGGACATTCCCGATATTCCGCTGGACTACCGGATCATGGGGGTCGATTTGGTTTGAGAGAAGCAGGTACTTCAAGGCGTGTTCCCAATCGCCCCGTTGGGCGAAGCTGGCGGCGATGGAATTGAGCCCATTGTGATGTTTCGGGAAAAAGGTCACGGCCAAGCGGGCAAGCCTCATGGCCCTTTCGGTCCCATCGGGGTTGCGACGGGCCAAGTGGTCATTGACGGTTTTTTGGAGATAGGCGGTGAGGATTCGGGAAGGCCGCTCAGGTAGGGGGCCACCGCCATTCCACCGTAATTTCCGGTAGTGTTTGTCCGCGTAGGAAAGGGTCTGGGCCAAACTGTCGTATTGGGCGTCAAAAGCCCATAGATCCCGGTAAACCGTGACGAGTTTCAAGCGCAGGTCGAGCCGCGCGGGGGACAAGCGGATGGCGTCCTTGTAGTAGCGGACGGCCTTCCAGCGGAGTTTCCCGGAAGGCTGGGCTTGCGCGCCTCCGGCGTTCAGGAAATCCCCAAAGTTCTCCAGCATCTCCACGTCGTCGGGACAGTCGGCTTCCCAATCCTCAAGGCATACCTTCATTCCGGCCAGGTCCTTGGCCATGCGGCGCTGGTCCAAGAGGTCTCGGTGGTCCAAATCACCCCAGGCCAGTGAGGTGAGGCTCATCAGTAAAAAGAAGGCGGGAAGGCGCATCAAAAGGGCCGGGGGTTCTTCAAGCGCAGGTGGAAGCCCACCCCATCACGGATGGGCAGCATGGAGGAGGCGAAACGCCGGTCACCCCAGAAAAGCCGGTTATATTCCAGGATGGAGCGGGTCAAGTCATCCGGCTTGGGCTGGGCCACCTTGCCCGACCACAGCAGGTTGTCGGTCAGGATGATATTGTCCGGCTTGGCCCGTTTGGAGACGGCCCGGTAGGCGTCCGGATAGCCGTCTTTATCAATATCACAATAATAGATGTCAAAATTCCCGGGTGTCCTTACCAGGCTCTCAATGGCGTCGCCCGTGTGGAAGCGGACCTTGCTTAAGAGCCCTGCCTTCTCGAAGAAATAATGGGCCAGCTTGGTATTTTCAGGATCGCCATCGGTGTGGTGCACGACTCCCTTGGGGGGGAGGGCCAGGGCGAACCACATCGTGGAATAGCCGAAGCCCGAACCCAGCTCGAATACCCTTTTGGCCTTGGAAAGAACGGTGAGCTGGTAGAGGACCCGCCCTACTTCACAATTGACGATGGGGAACTTCCTCTTTTCCCCGTAGGCCTGCATTTCCCTCAAGACCGGATGGTTAACCTGCCCCAGGCGGTAAAGATATTGACGGACAGGATCCTGGAAGATGCTCAAGGCTGGAGTTCCTTGAAGAAATAGAACAAATAAACCGCCCCGGCCAGGATGACCACCAAGTTGAAGAGGCTGGAGATGCCGTGGGCCTTTCCAAATTGCTTGGAAAGGGCCTCGACCTTGGGCTGGTCCTGGGCCCCCTCGGCCTGCTGGCGTTCCACCCGCAATTGGGCAACCTTGGGGCCGATCCAAAGGCCTTGGCCCAAGGAGAAGAGAAGCATCAGGCAAAGCGCGGTGATTTTCACACAATCCTGCGTGACGTATTTTTCCAAGGGGTGAAGCAAGTGATAGGTAACCACCAGAACAGTACCGCAAATGTAGCTGATGAGATAGTAGGCTGGGAAAAGCTTGCTTTGGACGAGGCCAAAAAGATCCCGGGGCAGTCCCTTGAATAAAAGAGGTGCCTGGATGAATGTGAAATAAAGCAGGGTGCCGTACCAGAAAATAAAGGTAAAGAAGTGGATGAAACGCAGGTAAGCCATGACCGCTCCTTTGGCAAAACTATTCTAAGCGTCCGTGACGGGGATGGCAACGCGCCCGCTATAATGCGGCCCATGGAAAACCAAAAGAAAGTTCGGATCACTTTCCCCAAGACCGGCCAGGACTGCGAGGTGGATTATGACGACACCTTGGCGGACGCCACCTTCCGCTACGACCTGCCCCCCCGATTCCGCTGTGAGCGGGCGGTTTGCACGACCTGCCTGACGGAAGTTTTGGAGGGAATGGAAAACCTCTCTGAAATGGGCGAGCGGGAAAAACAGACCCTCGCCGCCATCAAAGCCAAACCCAACTGGCGCCTAGGCTGCCAGCTTTCCATCCTGGGGGACGTGAAACTCGATTACATCCCGATTACCGATCCCCGCCGAAAATCCGCCGAAGAATCCGGCCCGTTACTGGACTAAAGGCAGTTGTTCCCGCAGATGGAGATATTCTTGGACCCCACGGAGAATACCCCTTACATCCTCGTCCGTGATTTTCCGGGCGACCTTGCCCGGGACGCCTAAGACCAACGATCGGGGAGGAATCTTCGCTCCTTCCAGCACCACCGCCCCGGCGCCGATGACGCACTCATCGCCGATTTCCGCGCCCGTCAGGACGACCGCCCGGATGCCAATCAAACAGCGGTTGCCGATCGTGCAGGCGTGGACGCAAGCCTGGTGCCCCACCACACAATCCTCCCCAATGACCGCGGGATAATCGCTGTCGGTGTGGAACACCGAACCATCCTGGATATTGGTGCGGGTACCCACACGGATGGCCGCCATGTCGCCACGGAGGACCGCTCCAGGCCAAAGGCTAACATCGTCCCCAAGGGTGACGTCCCCGATCATCACGGCCGTGTCGTGGATGTGGACATTTTTCCCGAAACGGGGCCGGTGGTTTTGATAGGGCTGGATCATAAGCTTTAAAGGTTGTCCAAAACTTCTTTTACGCTGACCCTTCGAGACGCCTTCGACTCCTCAGGGTGCGCGTAAATTTTATAAATTTTCCAGCACTTCTTTTACGTGGTCTTTTACGCTTACGGGTGACCAAATCTTCTTGATCTTGCCGTCCTTGCCGATGATGAGGGTGGTGCGGACGATCCCCATGAATTCCCGGCCCATGAATTTTTTCTTTTGCCAGACCCCATAGGCTTTGAGCATCTTTTTACCCTCGTCGGAAAGCAGGGTGAAGGGAAGCTTGTATTTTTCCCTGAAGGCTACGTGTTTCTTAACCGGATCGGCGCTGACGCCCAGCACCACCGCGCCCTTTTTCTTGACCGCGGACCAATTGTCCCGGAAATCGCAGGCCTCCTGGGTGCAACCGGGCGTCATATCCTTCGGGTAAAAATAAAGGACTACGTCCTTTCCCTTGAAATCGCCCAGTGACACCTTCTTGCCCTGGTCATCGTCCAATTCAAAAGCCGGAGCCTTTTGGTTTTCCTTCAGCATGGGTACCTCGTTGGATGGAATGGAAACGCAGGACATCATTAAAGAGCCGGGAAGGGAAGGCAAGCCCGTGAAAGATCGAGATAAGGGATTGCCATATTTGACTGAGTAGAATTTAAAATTTGTGATATTTTTGACATATTGATGACAAATATGACTTCATTTTTAAGACACCAAACAACCTAAAAACCATAATAAATAAGCATTTTTCCCTATTTTTGTTATTCCTTTTGACAATGGATCGCTTTTTTGTAACCCCTTACTAGGTACAAGAGGTATAGTTATTCAATATTAATAACCCTAAATTCACCTCACCTTCCCCGATGAAGGGGGCAACCGTACAAGGAGAACCATCATGAACTTCTACTTTTCACTCTACCAGCTGATTGAGACCGTGGAGCGCCTGGATCAGGATGTCCAGCACCTGGCCGGAAGGGCGCTTCGCATCAGCCCCCGGGACGCACGGGCCAACCGGGAACTGTTGGACCAATGCGAGATCAAGATCCGGGATGTGAAGAATCTCCTCAACAATAAGACCCACATCAGCAAGATCACCTTGCGTAAGGCTGCCATCCTTTTCCAAATCCTCGAACTTTCCTACCGCCGCATTGTCCATTTAGCCGGGGCCACCACCCACGTGGGCCTGGAAGAGGAGGACGCCCTGAAGGCTGTTTGGCCGCTCTTGTCCCTGGCCCAAAAGCACTACCAAACGCTGGTCAAGACCCTCTTTGAGCTGACCGGAATTCCCGTTACCTTGAACCTGAGCGGGGCCGAGGAAAGCCCCATCCATGGGCTCTCCGACATCTTCCAAAAGGAATCCACCCTCCAGCAGGAAACACTCAAGCTCCTGGAAAGGGCCATCGAGGTTTTCGGGGAAGAACAGGAACTGGCCGACCAACTGGTCCAGATCCGCAAGGACCTCCTCGACACCAAAAAGCGCCTGAAGAACTTAGGTCCCTGGACACCGGCCGTGAAGCCCGAGTTTTCGAAGCCCACCGAGAAATTGGCGGTTCCCACCGTGCCCTCGATGGGGAAGAATTAAAAGGATTCCAGGCCGAGCCCTTCCATGAGCCCCCGGCGATTTCGCCCGCCCGCCCTCTACACAAAGGCCCCCTTCCTCCAAAGCCTTTTGGATGGAATGCCCGAATCCGTCAAGGTCATCGACCCCCAATTCCGGGTGGTTTACGCCAATGGGGCTTCCCTCAAAAACATGGAGACGGGCCTTAACGACGTCCGAGGCCGTTTCTGCCACCAGGCTTTTTACGGTTACAAGGAAAAATGCTTCTTCTGCGGCATGAGCCGGGTTTTCGAGATGGGCCAGCCACAAGTATCCTATTGCACGCTTTCCCTCCATGGATCCAACCGGGACTACGAGGTTTCCACCTTCCCCCTTTTCGACACCAACCGCAAGGTGCAGTACGCGGTGGAGATCGTCCGGGATATCACCCCTCTTTCCAAAGGAGCCCCTTTGCCGCAAAGCGCCGGAAAAATTTCCAGCCGCGACAAAACATTCGGGCTGGTGTTCGAGCAGATGGCCCAATGGGCGGAGGACGACCAACCGGTGCTGCTCCAGGGGGAGAAGGGGACGGGAAAGAAATCCTTCGCGCGGGCTTTGCACCAACGGAGCCACCGGGCCAGCGGACCCTTCCGGGTTTTCCATTGCGTGGACAACGCCAAGGGTGAATGCGCCGAGGGACTTTTCGGGGCAGAGGGGGCCTGGGCCAAGGCCAAGGGCGGCACCCTTTACCTGGATGGCATCTGCCACTTGGGGGAGGCGAGCCAGAAAATGTTCGCCGAGAAACTATCCAAGCCCAGTCCGGAAGACCCCCGCGTCGTGGCGGCCACCCCCTTGGATGTGCTTTCCCTCGTCCACCAGGAGATCCTGAGGCTTGATTTCTACAACCGCTTCGCCTCCCGCGTCCTGCGCCTGCCGGCACTTCGGGACCGCAAGCAGGATCTTCCTTTCCTAGCCCAGCATTTTATCGAAACCTACCGGGTGCTCACCGGTTCCCCCGCAGAGAAACTGGGCCCCGACGCCCTTTGCCAGCTCATGGCCTATTCCTGGCCGGGTAATATCCGTGAGCTGGAAACCCAAATGGAGCGGGCTTGCCTGATGGCCAAGGGGCCTCAAATCGAGCGCCTGGATGTGGAACTTGGTGCGCCGGGAAAGGCCGAGAAGCTGGATGATCTCATCCATCAAACTGAAAAGACCTACCTGGTGGATCTCCTGGCCAAGAACCACGGGCGCCTGGCGGAGACGGCCCAGCAAGCGGGGTTGAGCCTGAAAACCCTCCAACGGAAGATGAAGAAATACGAGCTCAAATCCGAGGACTTTCGCCACCTTTCATGATGTGCGTCACATTTGTCTCCCTCCTTTTGCCCCATCCTGTCGGACAGTTTGAAGGGGCGGCAGCCTAAGACCGAACTCACTTCGCTAGCGGCTACCATTTTCTTGACGCTGATTTCCGAGCGTCTTAAACTGCCAGCTTCTTCGAGCCGAAATCCATCACAAGGGAGTCTCCCGTGGCCTACAGCTATCAAAACGTGAAGCCGCCGAAGGGCGAGAAAGTCAGCATCCAGAACGGCGTTTTGAAGGTCCCGGACAACCCCATCCTCCCCTTCATCGAGGGCGACGGCACGGGACCCGACATTTGGCGGGCTTCCGTGCGCATCTTTGACGCGGCGGTAGAGAAGGCCTATAAAGGAAAAAAGAAGGTTTCATGGTTCGAGGTTTACGCCGGGCAGACCGCCTTCGACAAATTCCAAAACTGGCTGCCGGACGACACGGTGGAGGCCTACAAGGAGTACCTGGTGGGCATCAAGGGCCCCCTGACGACGCCGGTCGGCGGCGGCATCCGCTCCCTCAATGTGGCCCTGCGGCAACTGCTCGACCTTTACGTCTGCCTGCGTCCCGTGCGCTACTTTAACGGGGTCCCCTCCCCCGTGAAGAACCCCGAGAAGGTGGATATGGTCATCTTCCGCGAGAACACCGAGGACATCTACGCTGGTATTGAGTGGCAGGCCGGCACCCCCGAGGCCAAGAAAGTCATCGAGTTCCTGCAAAAGGAAATGGGCGTCAAGAAGATCCGGTTCCCACAGACTTCCGGCATCGGCATCAAGCCCGTCTCCAGCGAGGGCACGGAACGCCTGGTGCGGGCGGCCATGGAGTACGCCATCACCCACAAGCGTAAGAGCGTGAACTTCGTGCACAAGGGCAACATCATGAAGTTCACCGAGGGAGCCTTCCGCGACTGGGGCTACGCCCTGGCCAAGAAGGAATACGGTGCGGTGGAGATTGATGGCGGACCCTGGTGCAAGATCCCCGAGGGCAAACGCGGGGCGGGACTGGTCATCAAGGATTCCATCGCCGACATCACCCTGCAGCAAACCATCACCCGCGCCGACGAGTTCGACGTGATCGCCACGTTGAACCTCAACGGCGACTACCTATCCGACGCCCTGGCGGCGCAGGTGGGCGGCATCGGCATCGCGCCCGGGGGCAACATCAACTACGTGACCGGCCACGCCATCTTCGAGGCTACCCACGGCACCGCGCCCAAGTACGCCAACCTGGACAAGGTGAACCCCGGCTCGGTCGTCCTCTCGGGCGTCATGATGTTCGAGTACATGGGCTGGCAGGAAGCGGCCGACATGATCGTGAAAGCCTTGGACAAGACCATCGGCCAGAAGGTCGTCACCTACGACTTCGCGCGGCTGACCCAGGGGGCGAAGGAAGTGAAATGCTCCGAGTTCGCGACCGCCGTCATCGGGAACATGTAGAGGCTGCTAAAAAATTAACGATAGAGCTATAAAGCAGCCTCTAATCCCAAAGATTCCGCGATTAATATAAATGTTTTAAAGGGAACCTAAAACACCTGGATTTCCAGTGAAATCCGGGTGTTTTTGTTTAGGGTGACCTTGGAATTAAACCATGTTTTTTGCGTCTAGAAGTGGGAAACTTCCTAAAAAGCAAACTACCTGGAAAGAGCCGATAAACCATGCACCAGGCTTCTTAATATGGCGGGAAAAAAGGGCGGCTGGTTAGGGCTGGCCTTTATCGCCACCCTTTTTTATTCGTTCGCCACCACTTCAAGCGCCCAGCCGGTGCGGGGCTCGGCGGGCGATCTTTGGGCGGACCTGGTATTGGGCCAGCCCAATTTCGGGTCCTTGAGTTTTAACCAACTCACCGCATCGGGTGTTTTTCTCCCCAGCGGGCTTACCGCTGACCCCAACATTAACCATAACCGGCTGTATATTTGGGACGACCGAAACAGCCGGATTTTGGGGTTCAGCGATACCACAAAGTTCCAAACCAATACCTCCATCGTTAGTTTGGGTTACGCGGCTGATATTGTCATCGGCCAGCCGGATTTCAACAGCGGGGGATGTAACGGGGACAACAACAACCAGAATTACCCTTATTTCACCGCGCCCAGCCGGACTTCACTTTGCGGGGAGTGGCAACGCCAGGGATCCATTTCAGAGGCTGGTTCACGTTCCGGCATGGCCGTCGATCCAAACACGGGGGACCTTTATGTGGCGGATATCTACAACAACCGGGTCTTACGTTATGGTTTCAACGATCTGAATGGCGCCGGGGTGAGCGCATCCAACGTCTGGGGCCAGCAGGATTTCATAAGCTTTCTGGGCAACAAGGGCAATGCCTTGCCCGACCAATCAACCTTATTTTTTGGAGGGGCTGTTACCCCCTCGCTTGTTGGAGCATGCAGCGACCGATTAGGGAGTAACGCAGGCGGGGTTGCGGTGGATAGCCATGGTAATCTTTGGGTGGCCGACACTTCAAACAACCGTGTGTTGAGGTTTCCCAACCCCACATTTCCCACTGGTGTGCCACAGGCGAACGCCGATCTGGTTTTGGGACAAGCTGATTTTGCCTCAGCGAACACCGTCAATATGCTCGCGCCGGAAGGCGTCCGGGTGGACAGGCAAGGGAATGTTTACGTATTTGATTTTGGCGCCCCCGGCAATTCCCCTGGCAGGATATTGATTTTTAAATCCTCATCCCTCATGGGCGACCATGTCCTAACAGCCGATGGGGTATATACGATGGGCATCCAGACGCCCCTCGGCATCGACCTGGACATGACTGACCCGGACCCAACCAAGGACTATCTTTGGGTAGTCGACGGCGATAATCCGTGGCATGATCCTACTGGCGTCCACACCGCCCCGGGTCCGGTAGTCATGTACCAGCCGGTTTTCCCAACATCACCCTCGACGCCCACCCTGCAACCCCTCAAAGTCCTGAACCAGGATGTTTTCCCGCCGAACGCACCAACCTTTCCCTTTACCTCGGGACCTGACTTTTCGTTTCCTTACGGGGGTCCTCAGTCTTCAGCCATGATTAGAGGTCCCAACGGTGTGGCTATCGACGGGAAAAGTAACGTTTATATTACGACTGAGGGAGACAGCGGTAATGTGTTTCGGTTTCTCGCTCCCATCCCATTTCCCACTCCGGGATCTGATTACTCGGCCGACGTTGAGATATTCAAGCAAAGCCAGGCGGGTATGTTCAACCATATCGGGCCCAACGGGATCCGGCAAGGATTAGGGGTGGCTGTTGCCCAGGCCCTCACCACTCCCCAATTGATCGTTGCGGATGACTTCCGCTTGGATTTTTGGAACATGCCCCAAAACGATCCGGCGCTGGACCTAACCAACAATAGAGCCCCCGACGGCTTTGCGGGAGTGGATGGGACCACGGCTTACAACAAGAGCCCGTATTTGAACTTCGGTCGAATAAAGGTTGATCATTTACCGGGAGGCCAACAGCATCTTTGGGCGGTGGTCAACAACCAGGCACAAATTTTCAACCTCCCATTGACGCCATTTGCCTCTGCCGCGGTCACCTTCAGCAGTCCTATTTCCGTTCTGGGCATGCCGGCCTCCATCGATTGGAACAATGGGTTTCAGGGCCAACCGGGACTAATCGACCTGATGCCTTGCTCTCAGATGGATAAGCCTTATGCCAGTGGACCCGTCTCATACCTTTGGGTGACCGACAGGACCCACAGCCGCGTTTTCCGGATCCGTGATCCCTTGAACCAATTGAATTTAGGGGGGCCGGCGGTAGATATCATCATCGGGCAAAACCAAAATCTGCCTAATATCAACGATAACTGCGACAACAAAGGAACGCTGGACGCTAACCGTACCTGCAATCCCGGAAATACTATCGATTCCTCCACCTTGTCCCAACCGGGCGCCGCAGTCCTGGACCACGCCGGAAACCTTTATGTTTCCGACACCTCATTTGAGGCTCAAGGAAACCACCGGCTTTTGGAATATAGCGTTGAATCGATCCAGGCGGCCACAAGCACGACGATGGTTCAATATTTATCAGCGACTCATGTTTACCAAAGGGCCGTTAATGGAATGAATAGCCCGAATTGTGACCCCGTTAGCGATCCCACCGTCGATATTTGCCTGCCGATGCAAGTGGCTTTTCCATCGGACGACCGTGCCATGGTCGTCGGGGAGTTTGAGGAGTGGCCTGTCGTTGTTCCGGGCCCCCACAGTAATTTTGACCCCGGCAATTCGTCAGCCCCTTGGACACATTTGAACGATTTTTATTCGGTAATGTTTTCCGGAGTGTTTGACGACCAAGACAATTTATACACCACAGACCTTGATCGGGCCCGGGTTCTGGTTTATTTCAACCCAATTCCCGTGACTCCCAGCGCGACCTTGACCCCTACGTCTGACGTGACGACCACTCCGTCTTTTAGCCCTACCTTTACGCCCACGCCCGACGTGACGATAAGCGCGACCTTTACCGCCACTTTTACGCCGACGCCGAATTGTTGCCAGGGGGTATCTGTGACATTTCCGGGTGTGGCTTATCCTCAGAACGTGGGGGTGAACTCGACTGGGACAACGGTCTGTGTAGCGGATCTCAGTCCAGCGGCACTAAGGATTTATACCTCGGCTGGCACCGCGGTTACCGTCTTTTCGACTTTCGGCTCAGGCCAAACCTTTAATTTTCCCGATGATGTGGCGCTTGACCAGTCAGGAAATATTTACGTCGCGGATTACGGTCGGGGCGAAGTGGATAAGTTCAGCAATACTTTACCTTGTACCTTAGTGGCGACCATCGGAGTGGGATTGGGGGCCCAACCCCGGGGTGTGTGGGTGGATGACCAAGGCACGTCCCAATCAGTTTATTTCACGACTCAGGGCGGGAAAGTCTACCGATACGACGGGAGTGAAACTTCTTATTCTGCGGTAGCTACCTTCGGTGCGGGGCTTTCCGTGCAACCGACGGGACTGGTGAAATCGGGGAGCTTGGTTTACGTGGCGGACAACCGGGTGGTTGGTTTTGACGTTAGTAGCGGCTATGCGGCAGTGGTGACTTATTCCGGGCCGGGTGCGGCAGGCGCGATTGGTATCCGGAAGGATCTGGCGGGCAACTTCTATCTGACGAATAACAGCAATATGAGCGTGGTGAATCCTGGTTTTGCCCTTCAGCATTCTTGCCCGATACCCTATGCCTGGGGATTGGGGATTGATCCGTCAGGAAATGTTTATGTAGCCCAGAACCAATTTGTCACCCAAGGCGGGGCTGTGAGCGTCCTCCAGGGCTGCATGCCCCAGCCAACAGTGACGCCTTCCACACCGCCCCCCACTCTCACCCCCACCTCGACTCCAACGCCTGACCCGACCCCCACACCCACCGGAACTTGGTTCACCTCAACGCCTACTAACACCATGGCCAACACGGCGACCAACACCGCCACTAATACGGCCACGTCGAGCGGGACCAACACTCCCATTAATACAAGCATAGCCACAGCTACACTAACCCGTACCGCCACCGCGACTAGTACGTTCACCAATAGTCCAACTCAAACACCCACAACCACTTCCACGAGTACGGCTACCAACACCGCTAGCGCGACAGCCTCTCCGACCTCAACCGCCTCATCCAAAGCAACAGTTTCGTCAACCTCAACCATCCTCTCCACTTCCTCTCCCACCTCAACTCCGGTTCCGCCGCTGATTTTGCCCAACCCCTGCGGGGGCGGGACAATCCATCTTTACCCGAACCTCACTTCAACGTCGGATATCAAGGTTCGAATCTTTACTACCGCTTTGAGGAAGATATTGGAGAAAGACTTTTCACAAGAGCCGGTGGGGGTGGATTTGAAGGTAGACTTGACCGACAACTGGGGAACCGCTATAGCCAACGGGCTTTACTTCGTAGTGGTCGATACCCCGCAGGGCCGCTCCATCGGGAAATTGCTGGTACTGCGTTGATTTGACCTGAATTTCCATGCCCCCCGCCTCATTTCCGGCCCGTAAGGTTCCTATTTTTGCGTGACCCTCCCACCCCTTTTGGGTATCTTAAATTCCTCAATTAACACAGGGGATTACCCATGGGTGAAAAAACGGGCTGGATCGAGAA
>DATKOC010000072.1:0-7011 GCA_035524855.1 bacterium | reverse complement strand
CTCATGGGGAAAGAACCAGGGGGCGTGTATGACACAGCCGTCTTCACGCTGTTCCTGTTCCAGATGGTGTTCATGGACACCACGGCGACGATTCCAACGGGCGCCCTGGCGGAACGCTGGAAGTTCTCCTCGTTCATGCTCTACGGCTGCGCCATCGGGACGATCATGTATCCCGTGTTCGGCAACTGGGTCTGGGGCGGCGGATGGCTGGCCCAACTCGGGGCCAATTTCGGCCTGGGCCACGGTTACTGCGATTTCGCGGGTTCCACGGTGGTGCACATGCAGGGCGGCGTGATCGCTTTGATCGGCGCCATGATCATCGGGCCCCGCATCGGCAAGTTCAACAAGAACGGCTCAGCCAACACCATCCCGGCCCATAACATCCCCATGGCCATCGCCGGCTGTTTCGTCCTGGCCTTCGGATGGTTCGGGTTCAACCCCGGTTCCACCCTGGCCGGCGCGGACCTGCGCATCTCGGTCGTGGCGGTCAATACCATGCTGGCTTCGGCCTGGGGCACCATGGCCGCCATGGTTTGGATCTGGTTCGTGCGCGGCAACAAGCCGGACCCGGGCATGATGGTGAACGGTATGTTGGCCGGCTTGGTGGCCATCACCGGCCCCTCGGCCTTCGTCAGCGCCACCGGCGCCACCATCATCGGGCTGGTCTCCGGCGTCTTGGTCGTCGAGAGCTGCTTCTTCATTGAAAGGGTGCTCAAGATTGACGATCCCGTCGGGGCCATCTCGGTCCATGGGACCAATGGAGCCTGGGGTTGCCTGTCGCTGGGCCTTTTGGCGGACGGCACCTACGGTGCCGGTTTCAACGGAGTGGGAGCCGATAAGTATTTAGGCGTGGCGGGCAAGGGAGTGACCGGGTTGTTCTATGGTGATTCCTCCCAATTCATCGCCCAGATCATCGGTGTGGTCACCTGTTTCGTCACCTTGGCGGTCATCGCCTGGGTCGTGTTCATGGTGATCGAGAAAACCGTGGGGAACCGCGTCGATCCCAAGGTGGAGATCGACGGCTTGGATATCCCCGAAATGGGCGTCCTGGGTTACGTGGGAGTCAAGATGGATCCCGCCTCGGAGAACATTACCGCCCATTGAAAATTTCGCTCTAAAATGAGGTTAAGAAAGGCCCCCAATTCGGGGGCCTTTTCTTTATCACAGGTTTTGAAGGAGATTCCGTGAAAAAAATCGAAGCCATCATCCGGCCTGACAAGTTTGACCAGGTGAAAGCCGCCCTAGAACAGGCGGGTTATACCGGCGTGACCCTGACCGAAGTCGAGGGCCACGGCAAACAAAAGGGCCTTTCCCAGCAGTTTAGGGGCTACAAATTCAAGGTGGAATTCCTGCCCAAGCTGAAATTGGAAATCGTGGCGCCTGACGCCGATATTCCGAAACTGGTAGCTGCCATCAAGGCCAGCGCCTCCACGGGCCAAGTGGGGGACGGCAAAATCTTCGTCTATTCCATCGATGAGGCCTACCGCATCAGCAGCGGGGAAGATGGGGACAAGGCGGTTTCGTAAGAGCGGTCCGCAGTCAGCAGTTCCTAGTCAAATTGTTTAAACGACAATAAAATTCGCCAAGACTTATTCGAAGTAAGGATTTTTGCTTTTTCGCCTAGCTGTGAGTTGTCGACTGGGGTTAGACATGAAAAAAATCGAAGCCATTATTCAGCCGGCGAAATTCGACGAAGTGAAGGCGGCCTTGGAGGGGATCGGCTACCCGGGCATTACGGTCTCGGAAGTCAAGGGACATGGGAAACAGAAGGGTTTGACGCAAAATTGGCTGGGACGGGTCATCAAGGTCGACGTCCTGCCCAAAATCAAGTTGGAAATCGTGGCAGTGGACGATGAGGCTGACCGGATAGTCAGGGCGATCCTGGACACGGCACGAACGGGAAAGACGGGTGACGGGAAAATTTTCGTCAAGAATGTAGAACAGGCCCTGCGGATCAGCAGCGGCGAAAAGGGTGATCAAGCGGTTGTTTGAAAGGCGGCAGATGGATTCCTCAGTTTATTGGCAACAAATGAGCGGGACGATGACCGCCTTGAATTTCCTTCCTTTCATAGTATTGTTGTTTTCCACAGCGGCTTTTCCATTTATCCCCTTCATCTCCCGATGGTGGGAAAGCATGGGCAACAAGCTTTTGTTCTGCGCGGTTTGCGCCGCGGCCGGGGTTCTCCTTTTTTTACGGCCGACCGGAGACGTTCCCAAGGTTCTCGAAACTTACTTGGACTACCTTGCCTTTCTGGCCTTGGTGGGTTCGCTTTTTACCGTGAGCGGTGGTATTTACATCTCCGGGGCCTTTGCCGGGTTGCCCTACGTTAACACCCTATTCCTGGGGTTAGGCGCCATCCTGGCCAGCCTACTGGGAACTACCGGCGCCAGTATGGTGCTTATTCGGCCCCTGCTTCGAGCCAACTTGATGAGGCGTCATAAAACCCATGTGGTTGTCTTCTTCATCTTCATTGTTTCCAACTGCGGGGGACTTCTGACCCCCCTGGGCGACCCTCCTCTTTACCTTGGCTTTTTGAGGGGTGTGCCTTTCTTCTGGACCTTCCGCTTGATTCCTATCTGGGCCCTTACTTTACTCATCCTTCTTTTTGTATTTCACTTGGTGGATGACAAAATTTTCGATGGGGAAGAAATCAATGTTCGGGGTTCCCTGATACAGGCTATTCAGGAAGCCGAGCAGCCAATCCAAGTGAGAGGCCGGTTCAGCGTCTTTTGCCTCTTGGGCATCCTCGCTACGATTCTATTGGCGGGTTATTGGCTTAACCCATGGTTGGAGGGGCGTTGGGGCGCCCACGCGGTGGCGGCTTCCAAGTTGTTTCAGGTCGTCGTGATGGTTTCGCTGGGACTGCTTTCTTATTTCCGCACGCCCAAAGAAATCCACGAGGCTAACCAATTTTCATTCGCCCCATTTGTGGAAGTGATGGTCCTTTTCTTTGGCATTTTCGGTTCCATGATCCCGGCTTTGACCTTGCTGGAAGCCAAAGGCCAGACCCTTGCGGTGACCCATCCCTGGCAGTATTTCTGGCTTTCGGGAATTTTGAGTAGCTTCCTGGACAACGCCCCGACCTATTTAAGCTACGCGGCCTTGGCGGCGGGGCAGGTGGGACTTTCCACGGACCATTTAGGTGCGCTGGCCAACCGCGCCCCCCAACTGTTAATGGCCGTTTCCTGTGGATCGGTTCTCATGGGGGCCAACAGCTACATCGGCAACGGGCCGAATTTCATGGTTCGCGCCATCGCCGAGCAAGCCCGAGTGAAGATGCCCTCCTTTGGGGGTTATATGCTTTGGTCGGGAGCGATTTTGATACCGGTTTTTCTATTGATGACTTTTATTTTTTTCTAATTCAAAAAAATCATCCTGGTGATTGATTCTGCCAGGGACTATTGCCGATAGGTTCTTTGAGGTTGCGGTAAAGGTTTTTGGTTTTCAGGTAAGTATAATTTTCATAATTAGTGGCCACGTATTCCGCCGCTGATTGGGGGTCAAAGGCCGTGTATTCGCAGTGCCACCGGGGTCCGACAAAACCCCCGTGGACGTGCCAGCATTTTTCGACCTTGTAATAAGACTCCAGCCAAATCTTAAAGACGCCGACTTTTTCGGGAAAAAGAGCGAAGGCCCTTTTTATCCGCACGTCATCGATCCGCGGGCCGTTGTAAAGTCGTGGTCTCCAACGCATGGTACGTTCCTCCTCATTTATTATATCCTTCCCTTGAATACTAGAATTTCAGGGTTCATGTTGTGATGCGATCCGTCATAAAAAAATTCCAGTTTTTCCGGCGCGTAAAACGCCTATCCATTTTTTCCCCTACGATTTTCCTAAGAGTTGTTTTTCTTTTTAGGGTTAAGATCTTTAAGATGTAGCGACAAAAACGTCTAAATATACAAATATCGGTTAATAGTTGATAAATGTATCTGAAAAAGACTGAATTTTAACTGTTTTTTGAGGTTTTGGATGGCATGAGGTTTGCTTTATCAGCTGATGTTTTAAGCCGGCTTCCTATCCCTGATAGTGAGCCGCATAGCTTGAAAAAACTCAGGAGGATGAGATGAGAAAGACGAGCAAGATGTTCAGTCTGTTGGCCATCATCGCCCTGGCGATGATGAGCCGGTCGGTTTGGGCTGATGCGGCCGCTACTCCGGCTGCCACGCCCGCGCCGACGGTGTCGGTTGCGGTGAACGGATTGGTGGACACGTACTACACGTACAATTTCACCAATGGATCGAATTCCAAAGTCGGTTTTGGAAACGTCGGTACCTTTTTCAATACGGCGGATTCAACCTTCAGCTTGGGTTTGGCCGAAGTGGATGTCAACGCCACCATGGGCAATACGAGTGGTCACATTTCTTTGGATTACGGGCAAGAGGGAGCCTTGGGAATTGGTGGGGCCCCTGGAATTGATGTCCTCCAAGCTTATGCCTCATACACCACCGACGGTTGGACCTTCAATGGCGGCCGTTTTGCCACTTGGATGGGCAACGAGGTGATCCAAAGCAAAAGCAATATGAACTACAGCCGTTCCTTGCTTTTCTGGTACACCATCCCCCTCTGGCACCAGGGTTTAAGCATTAATTACACGACCTCCGATTCCAAACTTGGGATTACGGGTTACATCACCAATGGGTGGAATAACACCGGGCTCGTTTTTTCATCGGTTAGTGGAGCTGAAATGGGCAAGACTGGTGGGTTGCAGGTTTCCATCAAGCCGGATTCCACCTTCAGCGTGATCTTGAACGGCATCGCGGGGCCGAACAACGGACAGTTTGGCGCCTCGACTTACGCTCCTTACGCTGCCATCGATCCGGCCACGGCCCGTTACGTTGGGGAAGCCATCATCAGTTTCGCTCCCAACTCAACTTGGTCCTTCGCTTTGGACGGGGAATACGGGGCCACTGATACCGGTTCGACTCCCGTGACCTTGTTTGACGGCACCAGCACCGCCAGCAGCCTCAGCTTCTGGGGCGTGGATCTGTACGGCCGCTACCAGGTGGCCAGCGACTGGGCCATCGCCCTGCGCCTGGAGTACCTGTCGGATGGGGACGATTCCATCCTGGGCTTGAATCCGATCATTCCCACCAGCGGGACGCCCGCCAATGGGGTGAGTGAGCAAGAAGCCACCTTGACGGTCGAGCATAATTTCAGCAGCAATATGCTCCTTCGTTTGGAGGGCCGGATGGATATGGCCTCCTCCGGTTCCACCCAGTATTCGACCACCGCTCCGAACAATGTCGGGCCTTTCGCCGACGCGGGCGGGACGCAAGCCACCGTCACGGCCAGCACGGTTTTCAGCTTCTAAGTTGATGGTTGGATGGGGGGATCCCCTCAGGGTTAAGGTCTGAGGGGATCCCCGATTTGAGACGTGAATGAGGCGATGGGGGATCAGGGTTCTCTTCTCTCTCTTCTCCTCAGGGTAGTCGACAAAGGGGGCTAACCCGGCCAAGGTTAGCCCCCTTGTCGTTTCTGGAATCAGTTGACAGTCGACAGTCCACAGCTGACAGCTAGACTTTTAAGCCTTTTGTCTAACTGTCGACCGTGGACTACCGACTGTGGACAGGGGTCTTTCATGTGGAAAATCGAAGCGATCATCCGTCCCGAAAAGCTGGAGACCGTCCAGGCCAAGCTCCGCCGCATCGGTTATCCCGGCATGATGGTGACCGAAATGGAGGGCCATGGCCGCCAAAAAGGCCTCCATTCCGATTGGCCGGAGGGCATGAGGGTCAATTTCCTGCCCAAAACCAAAATGGAAATCGTGGTGGAAAATAAGGATAAGAATAAAGTCCTGAAAGCCATTGTCTCCGCGGCCCGAACCGGAGAAATGGGTGACGGTAAGATCTTCATCTCCGAGGTGAAGGACGCTATCCGGATCCGCACCGGCGAGCGTGGCGCGAAGGCCATCTCTTCCTCAAAAGAAACGGCAAAGAAATAGCCGCAAGCCCTATCACTGGACGCTTTTCAATGGTTTCCTTTTATAGGCCTTTTTAGTACCATACCCACCTCTCAATCCGATTTTGGAGGCGGAAAATGGCCGAATATCCCACCCCCTATATTTTCGTCTACGACGTATTCCTCAAGGACGCCGTTAAGCACGTCCAGATTGTTCCTTACATCAAAACCTGGTCCCGGGCCGAGATGCCGGGCAAGCTTTACCAACTGCCCACGGGTCTTCCGATCGTGGTGGAGGAGGAGCCCGCCGGTAAGGTTTTCGGGGAAGTGATGACCTTTCAGGCCATGGATGAAGTGATGGACCTCATTGACCGCCAGGAGGGCTACCGTGCCGACGCCCCCCAACAAAGCCGGTTGGTTCGGGAAGTGCGGGAAGTGACCCTGATCCCCAGTGGGGAGAAGGTCAAAGCCATGGTTTACCTCCAGCCCAAGGAAAAGTTCAACGCGAAGGAAATGTACGCGGTCCACGCCCACGGCGGAGACTGGCGCAAGTTCGTGATGATGCCGAGGTTCGACGGATACGAACATTAAAGACAGTTCACAGTCGACAGTTAGCAGTTCGCGGTTAGGCAACAGCGAAAATCTGAAAATCCAACAAAAGGGTACGGGTGACCGTACCCTTTTGTTTTAGAGGCCCCATGATTTCGAAAATCGCGTTTCTGTACCTGTCCTATTTCGCCTGGGGTTGCTTGGTTCTCCTGCCGGTGGTGAAACTGCAGGAAGTGGGGCAAGGTTTCTACCGCTTTTTCGGGTTTACCTGTGTGGCCCTGCAGACATTGGCCGTAGGACTGATCCTGCTCATGGGACCGGAGTTTGATGTGCTTTACCGGCAAGCGGCTTGGGCGCTGGGTTTATCCTTGTTCTTTACCCTATGTTTCTCCGTCGCATTGCGGGTGAGGGTGCGATGGTTTTTATGGGCCTGTTTCGGATTAGCCGTTTTAAGCGGCTTAGGGGCCATTGCTTATTTCCCGTGGGTTGGAAAGGAAACGCCGGTTTTGCTGGCCCTGCACGCGGCCTCTTCATCCCTTCTCCTGGGGGCCGCGACCCTTGC
>DATKOC010000071.1:0-5378 GCA_035524855.1 bacterium | reverse complement strand
GGCCCAGGGCTAGGAAAGGGCCGGTCTTGGCAAAGGAAGGGTTCCGGGGCGCCAGCAGGGAAAGCAGATATTGGAAGCCCACGCCGGCGAGCAGGGGAAGCAGGACAAAGGAGGAGATGGAGTAATTTTCCATCAAATAGGGGCGCTCACTGGAATATTTCGAGAAGACGCAGACCGCGAACAATAGTCCAGACCAGGAAAGCAGGAGCCCCCAAGCTTGGCGAGGCCGGGTTTTCCAAAGGGCGTAAAACCCCAGGAGGGAAAGAAGAGCCACGCCCGCGAACTCCAGGAAGGCCGAGCGAAAATAGTAAAGGCCTTGTTTTCCCCAAAGCAGGGGATCGGTGGAAAAATCCCGGCCTTGGTAAGCGTGGCGCGTGATATCCATGAGGAAGCTTTTCGCGCCGGCTGGGTGGCCCCAATTGACCAGGGGTTCCAGGTTGGAGCGCAGGGGCAGGTAGAGGTAGAGGGAGAGTCCGAGGGTAAGGAAGGCGGCATTTCTTATCCACTCCTTCGCGCCGAGATTCCGCTCTTGGAAATGGAACCAAAGGAAATAGGCGACGCCCACCCCGTAAACCACCATGCTCATCCAATGGTTGCAGAGCGAGAGCCCGATAAGGAAGAACACGAAACGGTGGCGTCCCCGGAAAAGGGAAGCCCAAATTCCCAACAAGAGGGCCGCGGTCAACTGGTAGAGGCCGTTCTTGGCGCTTAAGCAGGCCGGATAAGCGCTGGCGCCCGCCATCCAAAGCAGGGCGAAGGGCCAGGCGAGGGTTAAACCCAATTGAAAGCGGCGGCTCAAGGTGAAATAAAGCAGGCAGCAGGTGGCGGCCCCCATGAGCCCCGCGAGCAAATTAACCCTGAGGCAAACGGGCCCCAGGGGGAGCAGGGAGGCCAGCCGCCCCAGGAGGGTATAGAGAGGGTAGCCGGGGGGGTGGGCCAAACCTAAAGTGGCGGCCGAGGTGATGATCTCCGGGCTATCATCCATATAAAAGGAAGGGTTCAACCCCTTGAGCGCAAGTCCAAAGGCCGCCAGGAACAAGAAGCAACTTGCCAAAAGGTCCTGGGAGTTCCTCTTTTCGGATGTCTTTGACTCAGGAAGCAAGCGCGGCCTCCTCCGGTTGAAGGCGCAAGACCCACACCCAAGCTCCGATATAGATAAGAAGGAAGATCAGACTGACCCATTTACCTATCGTGAAGCCCAAGGGTTCATACCTCAGCTCGAAATGATGGACCCCCGCGGAAAGGGGAATAGCCCGGGCGAAGCCATCGCCTACCTGGAGGGCATATTCCCGCTGGGAACTGTCAGGGAGAGCAAGGCTCTTCCAACCCCGGTCCATATTATCGGTGATGACCAGGATTTGGGGCTTTGGCGTCTTGGCCCAAACCTCCACGCGGTCGGTGGTGATGTCCCGCAAGGAGACGGAGCCGCCCTGGGAGGAGGGCTCCGGAGGAGGGACGGGAGAGTTTTCCAACAAAACCTCCGTCCCGGGATCAAAATCCGGCGAATTAACGGCCCTCAAGGTATCCTCCCCGGCCGAGACTTTCCTCCATTTTCCCACTAAAAAACCCCGCGGTAGGGGGGGCACTGGCGCGGGCGTGATGGCCAACTGATGGTCCCGGCTTTCCAGCAGGTAGGCTAGGCGGATCAGCCGCATCTTGGGACCGGTCAGGTAAAGGGGCTCGTAGGTTTCAGGGTCCACGCCTTGGGGGGGAAGCGATTCGGGAATCGAGGCGTCCCGGTAACGCAGGAGGGCGGAATAACGCTTGGGGCGGAAGGGATCATCCCCCCAAATATCGGGGACCCGGAGGGCCAGCGCTTGGTCGTCATGCGACGACCAGAAAACACGGCCTTCCCCCAAACGCGGGGACAGATTGGCTTTCAGGTATTCCGCCTCTTCTTGGAGCCGGGCGGAGTTGAAAGAAGGAGCGCAGGAAGAGGCGAAATACCAGAGTTGGGCAATTCCCAAGGCCCCCAAACTGAGGCCGAGATAGCGAGGCCAGCTTCGGGGCCCCTTTTCCGCCAGCAAGGATTGCAATCCCAATCCCGCCAGGAAAGCTAAGGCCAATTGGGTGAAGATCACGAACTTTGAAACGCCCCGGAAGAACCCCAGAAGGGGAATCCATCGGCTCAAGAAAGGATAAAAGGGCAAGTAATAGCCCATGGCCAATAAAAGGGAAAGAAGGGCCAGGCCGCCCAGCAGCCATTTCCTTGGGGTGGGCGCCTGGTAGAACCCATATAGGGCGAGCAAAAAAGGAAAAAAACCAAGGTAAAGGTTCGATTCCCACCAAAGGTGACTTTCTTGGCCATCCTGCCCGCTGGAGAAGAGGCTCCAGAGACCCGAGGGATGGAAGGAAAAATATTTTCCCGCCTGCGGCGTGGAGAGGGCCTCCCGCAAGTTTCCGGAGGCGGCCTCCAGGCCGGGCAACCATTGGACGGCCGTCAGCCCAAGCGCGGTTACGAGAAGTCCCAAGCTCAAGAGGATTTTGGGGGCACGGTTTCCAGGGTATTGAACCAAAAGAACCAGCCCGTAAAGGCCGGCCAGGAGCAGGGTATAGGCGAAGTACTGGATATGGCCCGAAAGGAGTTGGAACGCGAAGATGGCTGACCCCTTGAGAAGGGTTTTTGCGGAGGGTTTATCCAAGAGTTTCTCGACGGACCCGAAAACCAGGGGAATCCAGGCCGCGGCGCAAAGGTTGGGGAGGTGGCCTGGATATAAATGGGCGATGTAGGCCCCGCCGAACATGAAGACGAAGGCCCCGAGAAGAGCGGGCAGGAACCCCAAACGGTTTCCGGCCAGCCAAAGGAAAGTGAAATAACCCGCCAGGAAAACGTGGAGCGCGATGGAGAGGTTCAAGGCGGGGACCAAGGGAAGAATAAGGAAGATCACATTCGGGGGATAAAGAAGGGCGGATTGGAATCCGGCGAAGAAGGGTGCGCCTCCGTAAGTGTAGGGATTCCAAAGGGAGAGGCGGCCCTGGCGCAATTCCGAAAACCCGAAATCCCTCCAGGCGTAAAATTGGTTGGCCAGATCGCCGTTGGGAATGGAGACCAGCGCGTCCTTTGTCAATAAAATGGGCCCGAAGAAGACCAGGACGGGGATGGCCAGTAGGATGGCGGCCCAGGTTTTCAAGGAAGATGCGGGAAAGGTGAACCATCGGCCGGGGTCCCCTAAAGAGTAGAAAGGATCACGGGACCGATCTGGAGCGTTCGGTTTAATGGGCTCGCCCATTCACCCCACCTTTGTCACTCGGCCAAGGAGCTTTCATCCCCCTAGCATATAATGAGATGGTTTTTTTAGAACACCGGTTTTCCATTTTACCGAAGGAGAGACCCGTCATTGGCCGAGAACGATAAAACCCATTTCATTCTTCGAAAACGCCACCTGCCCGCGCGGGAGCTGGCCGCCTTGACCGGTTTGAGCGAAAAGGAGGTCGCCCGGATTTTGGGAGGCGTCCAATCGCCGGCCCTCCCGCCCTCTCCTTCACGGTTCCCTTGGGGAGGGAGGGCCGCCTTTTGGACCTATGCCTCGCTTCCGGCCTTGCTCGTGATTTGCGCCTACCTGCCGGTTTTCCAGAACGACTTCGTTAATTGGGACGACAAGGACGGGATCGTCGAAAACTTCCACATCCGTTCTTTGGATTGGACTTTCATCAAATGGATGTTCACCACTTTTGACACCGGAAATTGGATGCCGTTGACCTGGCTTTCCTTCGCCTTGAATTACCAAATGGGCGGGTTAAATCCCCTCGTTTTCCACTTTACCAACGTTTTCTTGCACGCGGCCAACAGCATCCTGGTTTTCCTGGTTTGCCGGAAACTGTTGAGGTCCCTCCCTTCAGGCCCCGGGGAAGGGGCTAAGGCCCTCGCTCTTCCCGCCGCCTTCCTGGCGGCTCTTTTCTTCGGCTTGCATCCCATCCATGTTGAGTCGGTGGCTTGGGCTATCGAGAGAAAAGACGTTCTCTACTCGTTTTTTTACCTGTGGAGCCTGCTTTGTTATCTCGACTACGCCAGTCAAAGTGAAAGTTCGAAGTCCGAAGTTCGCGGTTCGAAGTTATTAGGTTTTTTGAGCCCCCGGCTCAAAAACGACCCCAATTCACAATTCAAAATTCATAATTCAAAATTAACTTGGAGCCTTTTGTTTTACGCCCTGTCCCTCATGTCCAAACCCATGGCCGTGACCTTGCCGGCGGTGTTCCTTCTCCTGGATATTTGGCCCCTTCAAAGGCTTCAAAAAGGGTTATTGGAATTGCTGAAGGAAAAGACGTTCTTTTTCATACTGGCCGCAGGATCCACGGTGATCACGATCGTTTCCCATGTGCAGACCATGTCCTACGCCCGAAACGGGCTGGAGTTTTACTGGGTGCTGAACGCCTTGCGTTCCCTGGATTTTTATCTGCTCAAAATGGCTTGTCCCTACGGCCTGTCCGGTTTTTACCCTTTCCCCCAATTTACCGCGGGTTATGTGGCCCAGAACGCCGCGGTGGCCGTTTTGGTGATCATCCAATCGGCGGTTTTCATCCGTTACCGGGTCCAGGCGCCCTATCTTCTGTTCGGTTGGCTTTATTACATCCTCACCCTGGCTCCGGCCCTGGGTATTATCCAGACGGGGAGCCAGGCCGCGGCGGACCGCTATACCTACCTCCCCTGCTTGGGGTTTTTCCTCCCGTTGGCGGGGGTTCTGGTAAACCGCATCGCCCCCGACCGTATCATTTATGGCCTTCTCACGTTCATGCTGGCGGCTGGCATGGGCTTCATGACGGTCCGGCAGATCGGCACCTGGAGGAACACGCAGGCCCTTTGGGAAAGAGTCGTCAAAATTTATCCCGACGAAAACGCCGACAACTATGACCGGTTGGGCGCGGCTTACTTAAAGGCTCACCGCTATGACGAGGCCCTCGCGGCCTTCAGCCGGGCGGCCTCCATTCCGCCCTACGATGCGCACACCTTCCATGGCCTGGGCACGGCCCTTGTCTTCAAGGACCACATTCCCCAAGCCATCGACGCGTTTGAGTACGCCCTGAAACTGGATCCCACCTTTAACGCCCCGCACGTCAATTTATGGAACGTTTATGAGCGTCTTGGAAAGCACGAGGAAGCCATTGCCCAAATGAAGGAAGCCCTCCGACTGGAGCCCAAGTCACCGGTTTTCTATAACGACTTGGGCGTGAGTTATGGGGCCTTGAAAAAATATCCCGAGGCCCGGGAGGCGTTCCGAAAAGCCCATGAACTCGAGCCAGAAAATTCAGAATATCTCGTGAACCTCGCCACCATCTGCCTGTGGGAGGGAAAGCGGGAAGAGGCACTCAATTGGTACCGGAAGGGTATCCAACGTGACCCGCGTGAGCCGGTCTATTTTCTCAAAATGGGGGACATCTAC
>DATKOC010000070.1:0-10949 GCA_035524855.1 bacterium | reverse complement strand
AGAAAAGGATAATGGCCAGAGCGATGGGGGACAATTTCGCCGCGAGTGGGTTCAACCGCGTGGTGGCCAACACGAACCCCATGGCGCAAACCCAGATGATGACTTTCACCTGCCATGGTTTGATGCGTCCCGCCGGAATGTCCCGGTTCATAGTCCGGGGATTCTTGGCGTCGATATCGGCGTCGGCCAGCCGGTTGTAAGCCATGGCGGTCGTCCGGGCCAAAACCATGCAGACGATGACCCAAAAGAGGATGTGCAGGGAGGGTCTTCCATGGGTAGCCGTCAGGAGGCTGGCCAGGGCGAAAGGCAGCGCGAAAACGGAATGTGGCAAAACCACCAAATTTGAAAAAACTTTTAATTTTTTAAAAATCAAATTTCACCTTTTCACAATAAATCAACTTACAGATCGCATCATTGGACACTAAATTTCTTCTTCATCAAGTCGATTATTTTTCCCACTTGGAGTTGGAGTAATTTTCTGGTATTTGGCAGGAATAGCCGTCGGCGATGAAATTGCTGTTAAAGTTGATCCGGTAGATTCCGGGAGCAATTTAACAGCATTATCTATGGACATCATCAGCGCTTTAATGGTTTGGGGACTGCCATTGTGGTCATCATCTATATTTCGATAAGTAGAAGTCACGGCTTTTGAAATTTCACCATCTATTGCAAGAACATCCCCCTTTTTCGGAACAGGAAAAGGATATTCAATAAATACGCTGGGGTCTAAAAGCACAAAATAATCCGGTTTAGAAGTCAGTCCCGTAATCAATTTCTCAATTTGATTGGGTCGCAAGGTAGGAAAGTTAATCTGTGGATTGAATTGATAACCCTGCGGGCTGAACTGTGCAAAAATAAACTGCCATTTATTTCTAGCCATCGGATTGTCAATCAAAACCGAAGAATAAACAAAAAGTTTCCAAATCACATGATTGTTAGAACTATCGATCTCGTGCTTCCAAAAATTTTGATACTCTCCCACTTCTTGTTTAAAAGCCTCCGGAACGACTGAATCTTTTGCCAATGCACTTGTTGAAAATGGAAAAAACAACAAGCAGATTAGAATTCCTTTAATCATCAAATTAAAACCCTTCACAAAATGTTTACAATCCTTGATCTTTTTTAGATTCTGGCCGAATTTCGCTTTCACGCCAGCGTTTGGAGATCTCCGCCTGTATCCCAACATGGTCATAAACCCGGGCGATGACCGTATCCACCAAATCCTCAATAGACTTGGGATTGCCATAAAAGCTGGGGGTGGCGGGGATCACATGGGCTCCCGCTAAGGTCAGAAGTTCCATGTTCTTGATCTGGATGAGGGAGAGGGGCGTTTCCCGGGGCACCAGGATGAGCTTCCGCCGTTCCTTCAGGAACACTTCTCCGGACCGGGTAATGAGGTTATCGGAGATGCCGTGGGCTAACTTACCCAGGGTGCCGGTGGAACAAGGAACGACTACCATGGCCTCGAACTTGTTGGATCCGCTCGCGACGGGAGCCGTCAAATCCCGCTCATCCCATTCCTTCACGTGGGGCGGCGGGTTGAGCCCCCCCTCATGGGACGCCACGATCTTGGCCGCGTTGGACACGGCCGCGTGAACTTCCCAGTCGTCATAGGGCAGGTGCTGGAAAAACCGCCGGGCGTAGATGGTTCCCGAAGCGCCACTAACCGCGACAAATAGCTTCTTCATAAAACTTCTAACTCCTAATTTCCAACTATTTTCTGGTACCCATCACACTGACCGCGATACCCATGGTCTTGCTGTCGGAGGTAACATCCTTGAAATTGCACTTCTCCATCAATTGCTTGAATTCCCCGAGGGAAACAAACCCCCTGGCGGATTTTTGGAGATAGTCATAAGCGTCCTTATCCCTGGAAATAGCCCCGCCCCTCAAGGGAAGGACAGTGCTGATGTAAAAACCGTAGGCCAGCTTGGTCAGGAACCCGGTGGGTTTGAAGAACTCCAGGATGGCCGCCCGGCCGCCCGGCTTCAAGACCCTGGCGATTTCCTTGAGCCCAGCCTCCAGGTTATCCAGGTTCCTTACTCCGAACCCGCAAACCACCGCGTCAAACGAGAAATCCTGGAACGGCAGTTTCAAGGCGTCCGCCCCGATGAAAGCCACGCCGGATTGGCTCCCCACCTTACCCTGGGCCAATTTCAACATGGGCTTGGAGAAATCAACCAGCGTCACCTCGGCCTTCGGGGCCTGCTCCTTGACCGCCAAGGCGAAATCGCCCGTGCCCGCGCAAAGGTCGAGGACTTTCTTGGGCTCAAAGCCCCCGGCCAAAAGTTGTTTCACGGCGTCCTTGCGCCATTGGATGTCCTTGTTGAACGACAAGGCGTGGTTCGCCTCGTCGTAGGTCGGCGCGATATTGGAGAACATGGTCTGTATTTGTTGGCTCACTTCAATTCCTCATTTCACCGCCAAGACGCCAAGGCGCCAAGGGAGGCATTCGATTTTAAAACCTTTCAACTTTCTAACCTTTTCACCTTCACATTTTTCACCAATCGGTTTATTTGACCAAGCCGTATTTTCTTAAAAGTGGCTGTACTTTTTCCAAGACGGAAGCATCCATCACCAACTCCTCGGGCCATTCCCGGCCGAAACCCTCTTCTTTCCATTTCTTGGTGGCGTCGATGCCCATCTTCCCGCCCCAAGCCCACATAGGCGAGGTGTGGTCCAGCACGTCCAGCGGCCCCTCGGTAATGACCACGTCGCGTTTGGCGTCCATGCAGTTCCCCACCCGCCAGATGACTTGGCCGTAGTCGTGCACGTTGGTGTCCTTGTCCACAATCACCAGCACCTTATTGAGCATCATCTGGCCCAGCCCCCAAAGGGCGAACATGACCTTGCGGGCATGCATGGGATATTGCTTGTCAATGGAGACGATGGCCAGGTTATGGAAGATGCCCTCCACCGGCAGGTCCATGTCCACCACCTCCGGCAGGACTTTTTGCATCAGGGGGAGGAACAGCCGCTCGGTGGCCTTGCCTAGCCACCCATCCTCCATGGGCGGCTTGCCCACGATGGTGGTCGGATAAATCGGGTTCTTCCGGTGAGTGATGCAGGTCACGTGGAAGACCGGATACTGGTCCGCCAGGCTGTAATAGCCCGTATGGTCCCCGAAGGGCCCCTCCAGGCGCCGCTCCCCCGCCTCCACGTAGCCTTCCAGGACGAAATCGGCGTCGGCGTTCACCATCAAGTCCACCGTCTTGCACTTCACCAGCTCCACGGGTTTCTTGCGCAGGAAGCCGGCGAACAAGAGCTCGTCAATGCCCTCCGGCAGTGGCGCCGTGGCCGCGTAGGTCAAGGCCGGATCACCGCCGAGGGCCACCGCCACTTCCAGGCGCTTGCCCGCCTGTTCGGCCTTGCGATGGTGTCCCGCCCCGCCATGGTGGACCTGCCAGTGCATCCCGGTCGTTTTACCGTCGTAAACCTGCATCCGGTACATTCCGATGTTGCGGATACCCGTCTCCGGGTCTTGGGTGTAAACCAACGGGAAGGTGATGAACCGGCCCCCGTCCTGGGGCCAGCACTTCAAGACGGGCAGGGTCGTTAAATCCGGGTCCTTCTCGACCACTTCCTGGCAGGCCCCCTTGGAGACTTCCGCCGGGGGAAACTTGGCGATGTCGGCCAACTTGGGCAAAAATTTCAGCTTGTCCACGAACCCCTTGGGGGGCTTCAATTCCATCAATTCCCGGATGGCGGCGGCGTGTTCCTCCAGGTCCTCCACACCCAAGGCCCAACTCACCCGTTGGCGTGACCCGAAGGCGTTAATGAGAAGGGGATAGGAACTGCCTTTGGGCTTTTCGAACAGAAGTGCCTTGCCGCCGTTGGGCGACTTGGAAACCTTGTCGGCAATAGCCGTCACCTCGAGGACCGGATCTACCTCGTCCTTGACACGGACCAGCTCGCCCTTCTTCTCGAGGAATTCGACGAAATCATTTAGTGAGGAATAAGGCATAGGTTTCCTTGGGATTATGGAAAGAGCGACATTCTACGATAGTTGGGAAGGAGCCTCAACCTTGCCCTTGAGTTGGCGCTCAATGAGAAAAGCCCCTAAAACGACAAGCAAACCACCCACGGCGGGGGCCCACAGGGCCTGAAGGGTGGGCTGGAGATACAAATTGAACCAGGCCATGTAGCTGACCGCCCAGCCCACGGTCATGAGGAAGCGGGCCGATTTTTCGCCCTTCCGGGAAGCCATCCAACCCGTGGCGTAACCGGCCATGGAAAAACCCACGCCGAAAAGGTGAAGGTAGGCCGTGTGTTTGATGAGCATGACGGCTTTGTCACCCATATTCGCCAACATGGCCAGCCAGACGAAGCACCACAGAACCAGCCAGAGCGTGGCCAGAAGCGCGGCCCCATGGGAAAAGAAAAACAAACCGTTATCGTCCCGTTCAAGCCAAGTCGGTTGGACGAAAAGAATCAACAAACCTGCTAGTGAGGTGAACCCGTAGAGGATGGCGACGCTGAACCACGTGGTGGGATTTTGCCGCAAGGAATCCGCCAGGGGCTCTTCCCAGGCGATCCCCGCCGTCAGGACAAGGCCCAGGCATCCCAAGCGGTATAGTAAAAACCCGGCCTTCATTCTTCCTCCGCCCCAGGTTTCTTCCGGCGCTTCACCGGCGGGAAAACCTTGGGGTAAAAAACCTTCACGAGGAACAAACCCCCGGGGGGGAGGGTCGGCCCGGCTTTTTTACGGTCCCTGGACTTGAGGATCATCTTCATGTCCTCCGGTTTGAATTTGCCCGTCCCCACGTAAACCAAAGTGCCGCTCAAGATGCGGATCATTTGGTGCAAAAAAGACACCCCGAAATAATCCAGGAACACGTCGGATCCCTTTCGGCTGACGTTGATCTTCGTCAAAGTCCGCTTCGGGTTGGCCCGCTTCCCCAGGGTGCCACGGAAGGCCGTGAAATCATGGGTACCGAGAAGATACTTCACCGCCTTCCTCATGGCGGCCAGATCCAACTTGTAACGTAAGTGATGGTGGGTGTGCCGGTCGAAAACCGTGTGCTCACCCTGGTTACGGATGACGTAACGGTAATGTTTCGACAGGGCGTGGTAAGTGGCGTGAAAGGTGGCGGGCACTTCCGACGCCTGGACGATCCGGATGTCGTGGGGCAGGAGCTGGTTGACGACTTCCTTGATCTTGGCGACGGAGAGTTTCGAGGCGGTATGGAAATTGGCGGTCTGACCCAGGGCGTGTACCCCGGCATCGGTGCGGCCGGCTACCAACAGGTCCACGGGATGCCCGCTGATCTTGGATAACCGGTCCTCCAAGACCCCCTGGATTGTGGGGGCTTGGGGCTGTTTCTGCCAGCCGGAATAGTGGGTTCCGTCGTACTCCAGGGTGAGACGGATATTGCGAGTGGTCATGGTCGGGGCACCGGAAAATTTTTTTGGGGAAAGGGTTGGATGGAACTAATCCCAGGCGTTTGCCCGGTTATTTCGTCTTTTTCGCCGACGACTCTTGGATTTTGCGGATCCGGTCAAGCTGCTGCAGGCCGTCCAGGCCCTCCTTCTGTTGGGGGTTAATGGAGAGGGAGGCGCGGAAGGCGGATTCGGCGTTGGCCAGGTCGTTCAACAACAGAAAGGCGTATCCCAGCTTGGCGTAGACGTAAGGGTTTTTGGGGTCACGCCGGAGGGTCTCCTGGTAATTGGCGATGGCTCCCTGCCCCTGTCCCAAGGCCAAATAAACCTCGCCCAGCATCATGTAAATACGGACTAGGGTCTGGGGCTGGCGATATTTCAAGGCGTTGTTGAAGTACCACAGGGCCAACTGGGGCATCTTCTGCATGAAGCAGTAGTACCCCGAGAAATCATGCCCGATCCCGTAGGAATCCTTCATGACGTCGGTGTATTCGTCCCAATAACCCCGCTCCGGGGCGTCCAGGCACCGAAGGCGGTAGGTGGACCAGAGCCAATTGCTCCGGGCCGACGAGAAGGGATAGCCGAGGTTCTTGGTCTTGATCATGCGCCATAGGAAGCCGTCGGGAAGGGACTCGTTCTTGTCCCGCATCCAGGGGGCGGTGAAGATGTTGGTGAAATAAAAGGAGCGGTCGTTGGCGTGCTGGTCAATCATGTCCTGCACGACGGTCTCAGGACGGATGTCCTCCCGGCCGATGGCGTCGTGCCGCATGGGCACCCTAAGGAAAGGCCACCGCTCAAAAAGCGGGTCCCGGTACCACTCGTAGGGGATGAGCTGCATGGTAAAGCTGACCACCTTGGGTCTTTTCCCCTCAACCCACTGCAGGTACCACAGGGGAAGGATGTCGATATCCCCATTGCAAAGGATGACCCCGTCATCATTGACGGTCTTGAGCATATTGATGCCCTCATCATAGGAGCTGATATAGCGGCTCTGGTCGCAACCCTTGTAGGTGATTTGGCCGTTATCCACCGTTTCCCGGGCGGAATAATTGACCATCAGGGGAATAAGGGACAACCCCAGGAAAAAGGACGAGGCGTAAAGGGGCGTGATCCGGACGGGCCACTCGCGGTAAAGCCATTCGCAAAGCCCCGCGATTCCGGCCGCGGCGAACATCGAGCACGTGAGGAAGACGGGCGAGAAGAAGTTGTCAATGGTCCATTGGTAGCCTTCCAGGGGGTTGTTGAACAGGATAATGCCGGTGAAGACCCCGCCGCCGAAAAGCGCGAGGCCGATGGCCGTGGGCCATTGCTTCTTGCGCATAAGCCAAATAAAGCCCCAAACGGCCAGGGCGTAAATAATGTAGGTGAAAACATCCCCGAACTGGTGGTGGGCGTGCACCCAAAAGCGCTTCAAGTCGCGGTCAATGGTCGTCCAGCCCCGCATGTCCCCGACGCCCTTGTAGCCTTCCCGCATCACGGTTCCCCATAACCTATCGGCGGTTTGGGGGTTCCACCAATTGACGAGGGGGTTCTGGGTAGCCCGGATGGGAAGATAAGAATAGATGGAGACTGAAAGCAGGAGGCAGGTTAAGGCCCGGATGAAATTCAGGGCTCCGAAGGCCGAGATGACCCCCAGGACGTTCTCAAAAAAGTCAAAGGGACGCAAACTGACGATGTTCTTGAGGAAATTAGAGAGGGGAACCCGCTTTTGGCTGGCCACAAAAAACCAAAGATAGGCCGGAGCCATCACGATTTGGTTGGGCCAGTGGTGGGCCAGGCTGAGGCCGTAAAGGAAGCCCATCATAAGGAAGGATTTGATGAACCAGCCGCTCTCCCGCATCTTGAAGAAAAGGAACAGCATGGAGACGGATAAGAGGGTATTGAGGGTATAAATGCCGCCTTTGGCCCCCCCCGCCTGGAACCAATGTTGGTAGGAAAAGGCGAAGGTCAAGGCGCCGAACAGCGCTGGGACTTCCCAAAGCCATTGTTTGGGGGCCGGCGCCTCCACGACGGAGCTGGAACCCGTTGCGGGGGTGTCTAAAACGCCCTTGATCATCATTTTCAACACCCAATAAGCCATCACGACCGACACCGTGCCGGTCCACATGGAGCAGAGGGTCACCCGCAACATGGGTTTGCCCAATGGAAGCAGGCAATTGACCCTTCCCCAAAGGGTGTGCAAGGGGTAGCCGGGTGAATGGCTGATGGTCAATAGGTCGCAGACCATGATGGTCTCGCCCGAGTCGTTGATGTTGAAGGTGGCGCAATGGGTGCGCAGGTAGAAAAAGAAGACGAAGAAGAATAGAAAGACCGGTATGAACATTACTTAAATTCCTTTTAAGTCAGTCCGCGGTCGACAGTCGACAGCTTTTCCGAGGATTCGATCCCGGCCGCCAACTGTGGACCGTCGACTGTTAACTGGTTTAAGCGTTCGCCTTCGCGGCCGCCAGCGCCTTGTCATAATCAGGATGGGTGGTCATTTCCTTGACGTATTCCACGTATTTGACCTTTCCGTCTTTCCCGACCACGAAGATGGAACGGGCCTCGAGGCGAAGTTCCTTGATATGGGTTCCGTAGGCGTCCCCAAAGGACATGGCCCGGTGGTCCGAGAGGGTTTGGATCTTGATGTTCTCGGCCCCGCAAAAACGGCCTTGGGCGAAGGGCAGGTCCGCCGTGATCGTCAGCACTTCGACGCCCGCGGGTAAATTGGCCACTTCCGTGTTAAACCGGTGGGTCTGCGCCGAGCAAACGCTCGTATCCAATGACGGGGCCACCGAAAGGATAAGGGTTTTTCCCTTATAGTTGTCCAAGGTGACTTCCTGGAGCCCATTCGTCAAAACCTTGAAATTCGGGGCCTGGTCCCCGACTTTGATTTCGGGCCCCAGAAGGGTCAACGGCCCGCCTTTGAATGTCTGGACTCCCTTGCGCTCTTGCATACATCCTCCTTGAAAGTCAGTCGACGGTTGGCAGTCGACAGTCGGCGGGTTTAAATCTTAACCGCGAACCGTGAGCTGTCGACAGTCGACTGTTGTTAAATGTGTCCCTTGTGCGCCAAATACTCCGCCACCAACATGCCGCCCTTGGCGGCGCCCATCTTCGTATTGTGCGACACCAGCATGTATTTGATGCCGTTGGGCAGGGCGTGATCCGCGCGCACCCGGCCAACGGATGTCAGCATGCCGCCTTCCCTATCCCTGTCCAGACGCGGCTGGGGCCGGAAGGGGTCGTCGGTCACATCAATCAAATGGGGCGGGCAGGAGGGGAATTTCAACCCGCAGAAATCCTTCCCGAATTTCCTCAAGACATCCTTCACATCCTCGGCCGTGGCGTGCTTGCCGAGGGAGACGTAAACCGCCTCGGTATGGCCTTCCAAGACCGGGACGCGGGTACAGGTGGCCGAGACCGGGAAAGGCGCGGGCGAAACCGTGTCCCCCACGATGGAACCCAGGATCTTCTGGGTCTCTTTTTCGACCTTCTCCTCTTCCTTCGGGATATAAGGAACGACGTTGTCGATGATGTCCAAGGCGATGACGCCGGGCGAACGGCCCGCGCCGGAACAAGCCTGCATGGAAGTCATCAGGACCTGAAGCACGCCGAAGGCCTCGTGGATCGGCTTGAGGGTCATGGCCAATCCCATCGTGGTGCAGTTGGGCACGGGAGTCACGAAGCCCTTCCAGCCCCTCTTCTTCTGCTGGACGGGAATAAGCTTGTCATGGTCCAGGTTCACGCCCGGGATGAAAATGGGGACATCCGGCTCGTAACGGAAAGCCGAGGCGGTCGAGACCACGGGAGTGGTTTTCGCGTAGCGGGGTTCGAGTTCCTTCGCGGCGTCGGACTCGACGGCCGTGAAGATCAAGTCCACCTTGGTCGGGTCGAACTTGGAGGCGTCCTCCACCGTGATCTTGGCGAATGCGGGGTCCAGGGGCTCCTGGCAATACCAGCGGAAAGCCCCGTGGGCGTCGGTGATGGCGTCCTTGAAAAGCTTGCCGGCCGAGCGCTCGGAAGCGGCCAAGGCCGTGACTTCAAAGTAAGGGTGTCCAGGCAGGGAGGCCAGGAACTGCTGGCCCGCCACACCGGTGGCGCCGATGACGGCGACTTTTTTCTTTTTCATCTCAAATTCCTCGAAATCAGGCTTAAAAGAAGTGAAAGAATAACATATTTGAGGGGACTTTCAATGCTCCAGAGCCCACGGTGGTGTCTGGGTCAGACACGTTATTTCCACCCTCATCCCTCCCTCAAGGGGCGAAGGTGATTAGATTTATGCCGTTTTCCGTGTCCCCCTCTCCCCTAGCGGGAGAGGGATACCCTCATTAACTTTTAAAAATCGGCCCAAGACTATTTAATGAAATGAGGATGCCTAGTTGTCCGCTTGGGCCAAGGTCCAATTATCAATTAAGAAACAGGGTCGGGCGAGGGGCAAGCTTTTAGATTCTAAATTGAAGCTTAAGGAATCTCCGTCTTGCCGCTGGCCTCGTAGCGTTTCTTCCCCACGCTGACCTCGATGAAGCAAAGATAGTTCCCCGGGGGCATAGCCCTCTTTTCCTCATCCTTCCCGTCCCAAAAATAATCATGCGAACCAGGATCCAGGTATTCCGGTTTCTCATCCTTCCCGAAATGGAATTCCCGGACGATGCGGAACCCGCTGGTATAGACCTTCAGGAAAACCTCGTCGGCGGGGATGGTCGTTCCCCAGTTGAACTTGACCTGTCCATCGTCCCCGGGCTTGGGCGAGACGGTGAACTTGAAAACACCCGGTGTCGAGGTGTTGGTGGGCGTGAAGGTGGCCGTAACGGTAGGCGTCTTGGTGGGCGTGGAGGTGGCGGTGGGGGTCGGCGTGAAAGTGTTGCTGGGCGTCAGGGTGCCGGTGGGCGTATTCGTAAATGTCATGGTAGCGCTGAAAGTGCTGGTCACGGTGGGCGTGGAAGTGGCCGTTAAGGTGGGAGTAAAGGTATGCGTGGGTGAAAGCGTGCCGCTGGGGGTTTTAGTGGGGGATGAGGTGGAAGTCTGGGTCGGAGTCGCGGTCGGGGAAAAAGTGGCGGTGGCGGTCGGTGTCAAGATGGGGGTGGTCTTCGGGGTCGAGGTAGGCGTGGGATTTTGGGCCAAGAGGGGCGTGAAACCAGTTACCCAGATCAGCGCTGACCAAACAAACACCTCAAACGTTTTAAATAGAACCCTAATCATCTCTTTGCCTTACTTGGTGACCTTGGTGGTTCAAATCGCCTTTACGACGGCGTCTCCCATCTGTTGGCAAGAGACGGTTTTATCGCCTTTCTTGGCCAAGTCGGCGGTTCGCAGTCCGTCATTGAGGACCTTCTCGACCGCTTTCTCGATGGCTTCAGCTTCTTTTAGACGCTTGAAGCTGTATTGAAGCATCATGGCCACCGACAAAATCATGGCCAGGGGGTTGGCCTTACCCGTGCCCGCGATATCGGGCGCGGAGCCATGGGAAGGCTCATAAAGGCCAAAACCGATGCCTGTTTGGGCATCGGCACCGGCAATCCCCGGGCCTCGGCTTGTAGCCGCGGCCCAGCCAGCTTTTCCTCCCAGAGAGGCGGATGGCAGCATTCCCA
>DATKOC010000069.1:0-8582 GCA_035524855.1 bacterium | reverse complement strand
GTCCGCAAGTACGCCCAGGAGCAATTGGACCTGTACGTGAAAGGCATGATGAAGGAATCGGAGGAACTGCGGAAAAGATGGAAGGGCGGTCATCCCCTCATGATCCTCTCGCGGGTCAGCCGCAAGACCGGCGGTTACGAGATCGTCATCACCACCAAGGACAACCCTAAGGGCCTATAAGTTTTCCCAGTATTTTTCCTGAAGTATCCCAGTCTTAAAAACTCAATCGGTTAGCAAAGGCCCATGGTTCAATAATCGTGCTGGCTTTCCTGATCCTTCCGCTTTTTACGGTTCTGCATAATGCCCTTGAGGCCTTGCTTGAGAAGGCCCCGCCACTGGCCGGAAACTGACTTGGTGCTCTGGTGGTAGCAGAAGGCCAGCACCACGAGGATGCCCACCACGATGAACCAGCTTCCCGCGGTCCATTCGGTATAGCGGGCCAGGATGGGCGCGATGATGACCGACACCAGGTTGACGACCTTAATCATGGGGTTGAGGGCCGGACCCGCCGTGTCCTTCAGGGGATCGCCCACGGTGTCGCCCACCACGCTGGCCTTGTGCCGCTCCGAGCCCTTGCCGGTGTTGTGCTTGGGGTCGCTCACCTCGTCCTCGATGGCTTTCTTGGCGTTGTCCCAGGCCCCGCCGGCGTTGGCCATGAAGACCGCCATCAGTTGCCCGGAAAGGATCGCCCCGGCGAGGAACCCGCCCAAGGCTTCCACCTGCAGGAGAATTCCCACCAGGACGGGGGTCAGCACGACCAGGATGGCCATGGGGAGCAGTTCCCTTTGGGCCGCGATGGTACAAAGATGCACGACTTTGTAGTAATCCGGCTTCACCTTGCCGCTCAGGGCCCCGGCGTGGAACTGGTTGCGCACTTCATCCACGATCTTGGCGGCGGCGCGCCCCACGGCCTTTAGGGCGAAGGAGGAGAAAATAAAGGGAAGCAATCCCCCCATGAGCATGCCCACCAATACCTTGGGGATGGAAATGCGGATGCCCAGGGTGATCAATTGCTCGGCCAAGGGGATGTTCAGCGACTTCTGCACGTTGCTGACATCCACGATATAGGTTCCAAAGAGCGAGACCGCTGCCACAACCGCCGAGCCGATGGCGACGCCCTTGGTGATGGCCTTGGTGGTGTTCCCGGCCTCATCCAGGCTGTTCATGATGCGCCGGGCCTTAACGGTGACCTCGTCCTTGCGGCCGTGCCAGGCCATTTCCCCGATACCGTTGGCGTTGTCGGAAATGGGCCCGAAGGAATCCATGGCCAGGTTGTCCCCCGTGAGGGTCATCATGCCCACGCCGGTCAGGGCGATGCCATAGAGGGTGTAGAAAAGCCGGTCGGCGATGGGAAGCGACCCAAGGGTCCCGAAGATGCCGTAGGAAATGACCAGGATGGAGGCCACCAGGAGGAGCGACCAGGCCGCCGACTCGAACCCCACGGAGAGGCCCGTGATGATGACGGTGGCTGGGCCGGTGCGGGTGGATTCCTTGATGTCGTTCACCGGGTGCGCCGAGACCTCCGTGAAATAACGGGTCAGGACGAAAAGAACGACCACCAAAAGGATGCCCAGGGCCACGCAGAAGAAGGGCCGCCACCAGCCGCCGGGGGAACCGCCCAGGTAATAGGACGCCACCACTCCCGAGATGAACACCGAACCCAACGCTGAAATGACGAACCCCTTGACCACGGGGATCAAGGCGTTTTCCTTGATTTCCTTCCGGTTTTTGGCCCGCACCATGATGCCGCCGATGACGGAAGTCAGCACCCCCCCGGCCAGCACCATCAAGGGGTAGAGAACCCATTGCATCTGGTGAGTCATTTGAAAAAGGGCGATGCCCAACATCAGCACCGAAATGATGGTGACGCCGTAGGATTCAAAGATGTCCGCCGCCATGCCCGCGCAGTCGCCCACGTTGTCCCCGACGAGGTCCGCGATGACGGCGGGGTTCCGGGGGTCATCCTCGGGGATGCCCGCCTCGACCTTGCCCACCAGGTCCGCGCCCACGTCCGCCGCCTTCGTATAAATGCCGCCTCCCACGCGCATGAAGAGGGCCACGACGGTCCCCCCGAAAGCGAAGCCCAGCAGGGCATCCGGGGCGGCGGTGCCCATAATCATGAAGATGAGGGTGGGGCCCAGGAGTCCCAGGCCGATGGTCAGCATGCCCGTGACGGCCCCCGCGCGGTGGGCGGTATGAAAGGCCTCAGGGAACCCGGTGCGGGCCGCCTGCGTGACGCGCACATTGGCCTTCACCGCGATGCGCATGCCCACTTGGCCGACCATGAGGGAGAAGAAAGAACCCATGGCGAAGGCGGCCACCCGGGCCAGGCCCGCGAGCAACTTGACGCCGTCGGATGTATTTCCGGCGAAGCGCGCCTGAGCCTCCGGGGAGGGGGGAATGACGTAAACGGAAAGGAAGAGCGCCACCGCCAGGAGACCCATGATCGGGAAGATGCGTTTCAACTGCTGGCTCAAATAGGCCTTGGCGCCGTCACTGATGGCCAGCCAGATTTCCTGCATCTTGCTGTCGCCCACCGGCTCCCTGAGCACTAGCCCCCGCAAGTAAAAGGCGTAGGCCACCGCCGCGAGGGAGACCAGGCAGATGCCCCAAAGGGCGTTTTGCTCGAAGGAGGAGAGTCCGATCATCATGGGGTGATGGGCCTTTCAATACAGGATTGGGGAGCGTGGCAACGGCTCAAATATACCTTATAAGGCCGCGTAGTTTAATACATCCGGGGTTATATTAAGGAAGAATTTGGGGTGGTTTGAAAACGTTTTTCAGTCTTTAACCCCAACGGTTGCCTTCCAGTCCCTGGCCCTTTTCTTCGCTTCCGCGACTTCCTTCCCGGACATGCGCTTCTCCAGCCACTCGATGTCTCCCCGTAGTTCGTCGACCTTGGCGTTTTCCCGGTCGCCATTCCGGAGGGCCAGGCAGAACCACTTGTAGGATTCAATATAATCTTTGGGCCCCCCTTCCCCCAGGGAATACATGATCCCCAGGTTGACCTCAGCCTCGTCGTCGCCCTGCTCGGCGGCCTTGCGGAACCATTCAAGAGCCTTCACGTAATCCTTCTTCACCCCCATGCCCCGGCCATAGAGGAGCCCCATGTTTTCCTGGGCGGCGGCCAAACCTTGCAGGGCGGCCTTCTCGAACCAGTAGAGGGCCTGGGCCTTGTCCTCCTTCACTCCCTTACCGTGCAAATAAAGGTAGCCCAGGTTGTTTTGGGCGGAAGGGTCACCCTTCATCGCGCCGCGCCGCAGCCAAAGGTAGGCCTTCGCGTCATCGGCCAGGACTCCCCGGCCGCGCTGGTACATGAGTCCCAGGGCTCCCATGGCTTTGGCATCACCCTTTTGGGCGTCCTTGCGGCAGGATTCAAACGCTTTCTTGTCATCGTCCGTTTGGAAACCTGGTGAAACTTTTTCCAAAAACTCGTCAGCCCTTGCGGCTGAAAAAGCGAGGAGGATAAGCGCGATGATGGAAAAGGTTTTTTTCATAGTTCCCCTTTTTAAGGAGGTTTCAAGAATTATCCCCTTTATGACGGCTCCCACAAGACCTAAAGGCCGGGCGGACGGGGTAAAGATTTTAAAAGCTACGGCTTTTCGATATGATGTGCGCCTTGTCCAACCCCATCCCTCCCGGAGGAATGAATGAAAGAGCATCCTTATCCCCTGTTGAACCATCCGGTGGACGTAAGCCGTTCCTTCTCCAACCTCGAGAACACGATGTTCCTGCCGGAGAAACTGGACCGCTTTGACGCCCGGAAGGCTTCGGGCGATATTTTATGGGGCCGTTACGCCTATAAGGTGCGCATGGCCTTCAACCAGGAAGGCATCAACCTCATCCCCAACCAGCCTTGGGAATTCCCCTCGGAATACGGCGGGGAAAAGGAGCCCTACCCCTTCTCCATCACCTTTTACGGGAACCGCACCCTCCGCTTGCGCTTCCAGGGCCGTAAACTGCCCGCCCGGAAAACCGAACCTTCCTTGATGCTCGCCAAAGAGCCGAAAGCCTCGAAGCCTTGGAAAATCACCCGCAAAAAAGGCCGCATTACCTACCAGGGCCCCGCGGGATCCGTCACGGTGGTGGAAAACCCCTGGGCGCTGGAGATCCGCGACGCCTCGGGCAAGCTCCTGACTAAGACCCAGCACTTGAAGGATAACCGGAGCCTGCGCAACACCGACCCACTGCCCTTCTGTTTCCAGCGCCCCACCCCCGAGTATGGGCGCCAGTTCGCCGCCACTTTTGCCCTGGCCAACGACGAGAAAATCTACGGCTGCGGGGAGTCCTTCACCCGCCTCAACAAGCGGGGCCAGAAGGTGGTGCTTTGGAGCTACGACGCCCACGGCGTCCAGCACGACGGCATGTATAAGCCCGTGCCCTTCTTCATGAGCAGCCGGGGTTACGGTATGTTCCTGCACACCACCGCCCCCGCCACCTTCGATTTCGGCCATTCCTACGGTGAAACCACCACCCTCTTCACCGGCGACGAGAACCTGGACCTCTTCATTTTCCTGGGCGGCCCCAAGGAAGTGCTTTCGGAATACACCACCCTGACGGGCCGCAGCCCCGTCCCGCCCCTCTGGTCCTTCGGGCTTTGGATGAGCAAGTGCACCTACAAGTCGGAAAAGGAGGCCCGGGACGTAGCGGGTAAACTGCGGGGGCACAAAATACCCTCGGACGTCGTCCACCTGGACACGGGCTGGTTTGAGGAGGATTGGCGCTGTGACTACCGATTCTCCACCAGCCGCTTCCAGAACCCACTCAAGATGATCAAGGACCTGGCCAAACAGGGCTTCAAGATCAGCCTCTGGCAGCTTTCCTACTTCAATCCCAAAAACCGCCTCTTTAAGGAGATTTTGGACGGCGGCATGGCGGTGACCGACGGCAAGGGCAACTTGCCCACCGAGGACGCGACGCTGGATTTCACTAATCCCAAGACGGTCAAGTGGTACCAGCGCAACCTGGCCGGGCTCCTCAAGATGGGCGTGGGGGCCATCAAGGTGGATTTTGGCGAGGCGGCCCCCCTAAAGGGAGTCTTCCACAACGGCAAGACCGGCTTCGCCGAGCACAACCTCTATCCCTTGCGCTACAACAAGGCCGCGGCCGAGGTGACCAAGGCCGTGACCGGCGAGAACATCATCTGGGCCCGCAGCGCCTGGGCGGGAAGCCAGCGCTACCCCCTCCACTGGGGCGGGGACGCCGAATGCACCTACGGGGGCATGCAATGCAGCTTGAGGGGCGGCCTTTCACTGGGGCTCTCCGGCTTTTCCTTCTGGAGCCACGACATCGGCGGCTTCGTCAACGCCCCGACCATGGAGCTATACCGCCGCTGGGCCGCTTTCGGCCTGCTTACCTCCCATAGCCGTTGCCACGGCATGAACCCCCGCGAGCCCTGGGTTTTCGGGAAGGCCTTTGAGGACAATTTCCGCCAGATCGTGGAAATGAAGTACAAGCTCATGCCCTATGTTTACGCGCAGGCCGTGGACAGCTCCAAGCGGGGATTCCCGATGCTCCGGACCCTCTTCTTCGAGTTCCCGGAGGACCCCACCTCCTGGCTGGTCGAGGATGAGTATATGTTCGGGTCCAACCTGCTGGTGGCGCCGCTGATGGAGGAAGTGAACGAAAGGAACGTTTACTTGCCGCCCGGCCAATGGGTGGATTACCAGACCCATCACGCCTACCGGGGGGGGCAGTGGTACCGGATCAAGGCGGGAGCCGTTCCCTGCGTCATCCTGGTCCGGGAAGGCTCGGTCATTCCCCACGTGGCCTTGGCGCAATCCACGTCCAAAATCGACTGGTCCAAGATTGAGCTTCGGGTCTTCAGCTCCCACTCCGAGGCCCAGGGCCTCATTTGCTTCCCGAAGGACAAGGTCCTTCGCCCGATCCAATTGGTCCGCGAAAGGGGCGCGTGGAAACTTCCATCGGCCCCGTCGAGCGGCCGGGTGAAATATACGATCCAGGAAAAATAGCTTTTTAATCCTTGTCTTGAAACAAAAGGAAGGCTGCCCCTATCAGCGTCACGCCAAATCCCAGCAGTAAATAGAGGCAAGCTTTGGATCCTGGGCTCTCATAGTAGGCGAATTGAAGTTCCTCCAAGGGCAAGAGCCGGATTTTCCGATCCAATAGGTTGAACCTCTCGTCGGGCGTCACCACCAACGCCGGGCAAACCTGTGCCATCTGATTGGGAGCCAAAGGAGTGACGGCCGCCCGGTAAAGGTTCGCGTAGAGCTTCCCCGGCATGGCAAAGGAATGGGACCGCTCCATGACTTGGGAGACCTCGCATTCCTTTCCCCACAACCCCGCCCCCAAGAGTGCGAAGGAAGAAATAAAAAGAACGGTCGCCGCCGCCATGAGGATGTAACTGGAGAGTCGCCGGGTCATGATAGGTCCTTCCGTGGATTTTTTTATTATAGGCAGTCTCGGCCCCGGTTCCCGAAATCCCATTCAAGCTTTTTCCCATTGTTACAAACGCATAAAGCGGGCCAGTTCAGGGGCGTTGCGTTTAACCATGTGGAAAGCGTTAAAATACCGGCCCTGAAAATTCTTGGTTCCCTTTCTCGCCCCCGCCTAAAATAGTTCCAACGTTGGATTCCTCTCCTCGCCTCTTGTTTCTCCCGCCGGGATCGGAAAACCGGCATAACCACCAAACAATTTTTATTATTCCTTATCTATCGCGCTTGGTTAATGAACTTTCTTAATTCATTCGTGTCGCGGAGGTGCTCCATGGAAGTTGTTGAGAAGGTAAAGATACTGAACCGATTGGGCCTTCATTTGAGGGCCGCGGCCCAACTAGTGAAGACCAGCAGTAAGTTTAAGTGCCGCGTCCTAGTGCGCAGCCACGACGGCCACGTGGACGGAAAAAGCCTGATAAACCTCCTGACCTTGGCGGCCAGTTACGGTTCGGAGTTGACCATCATTTTCCAGGGGGAGGACGCCAAAGCGGCCTCCGCCGCCATCCAGCAGTTGTTCCAGAACAAGTTCGGCGAGCTGGAATAAAGGGTTTTAAAAGGTTCGGCTTGCGCGCCGATAAGCCCCCGTCCTAACGGAACGGGGGCTTTTTTGTTTTCGGACAACATTAGATCCGTTTGACGTCATTCCGAGGAGCAAAGCCAATAGGCTTGAATTGCGACGTGGGCAACCGCCCCGATTGGGGCGCCTCCTCGCAATGACGGCTTACACTCAGACTAAACATTATCCCCCCCTCCCTTTTTTGCTCTCCTTTGGAACCATTTCCCGCTTCCGGGGTCTGATGGAAGGACGGTTAATCCATCAGGAGGTGGGGAAATGAGGGCGATAACGATTGGGACAAAGTATGCCATGGGAGGCTTGCACCCTGAGCGAGCGAAGCGAGTCGAATGGGTTTGGCTGCTCCTGGGGCTTTTAGCCCTGGTCAGCAAGGGGTTCGGGGCGGTGACCGCCCCTACTACCCCCCGGCAGGTGACGGTCTTCCCGGACAGCGCCCGGATAACCCGGGAGGGAAGCCTGAGGCTCTCGGCGGGGACCCAGCACGTCCTTTTCCCCGATTTACCGGCTTCCATCGTCGAATCCTCCCTCCGCCTGGCGGTGGAGGGTCCCGAGGGCACCAAGTTTTACGGGGTAGGGCTCAAGAAGAAATTCACCCCCGAGGTGGCCGAGGCCCGGACCCAGCGCCTTAAGGAGCGCCTGCAGGTCCTGGAGGACCAAAAAGCCGACCTAGCCGACCGGATGGAGGCCCGGAAGACCGAAATCGAGATATTGAAGGGTTTAGCCAAGGAAAGCGCCGATACCGCCCATAAGAACCCCGGGACCATCCCGGACTTCACCCACGCCGCCGGTTCCGTCGGGGTCCGCATCGGCAAGCTTTTGGCCGCCTCCCGCCGGGATGAGCGGGTCATCCGGGGCCTGGACTTGAAGATCGCCGCCCTGAACAGCCAGTTGGCGGAAGGGTCCTCCTCGGCCCGGGAAAAGCGCACCGCCGAGGCCGACCTGGAACTGCCCCAGGCCGGGACCACGCGTTTTACCCTCACTTACCAGGTCTCCGGGGCCTCCTGGGCCCCCCTTTACGACCTTCACCTGGCGACCGAGGGGGTCAAACCCTCCCTGGACCTGGCCTTTAACGCGGGCGTCCGCCAAAACACGGGAGAGGACTGGAAGGATGTGGCCCTGGTGTTGTCTACCTCCCGCCCCACTGAAGGAACCCAGGTACCCGACCCCACCGACTGGTGGTTGGACACCTTCGTGCGGCCGGTCGCGAGGTTCCAGGAAAGGGCCATGGGTTATATGGCCAAGGCTAAGAATAGCGTCAGCGCAAATTTGGGTGTGGTTGCCGGTTCCATGCAGTCGGCCGAGGATAAGGATGAGGACGTGGATTTAGCCAACACCCCGGCCCCGGCGGAGCCGGAAGAGGCCAAGACCGTGCGCTCCGAGTTCGCCATGTCCTTCAGCATCCCCACGCGCCAGGACATTCCCTCGGACGGTTCCGAGCAAAGGGTGGGAATCACGCAAAACACCTATCCCGTGAAGCTCAACCTGGTGGCCGTTCCCCGCCTGTCGGAAGCCGCCTACCTGGAGACGAAGATCACCTACGAGGGCGAACAGGA
>DATKOC010000068.1:0-20572 GCA_035524855.1 bacterium | reverse complement strand
GGAGACGATCTTTCGGGCAGTGGCACCGACGGAGTTGGGACTGATGGCTCCGACGGAATCGGTGGCAACGGTGGCAACGGCGGCGAAGCCAGCTTGACCTCCGCCGGCGCGGTCTCGATGGATTCCAGCTACCTTGAGGTTTCGGGCGGGGACGGCGGTTCCTCGTATTCCGGCAACGGCGGCAACGGCGGTAACGCGTCGGTTTCCATCGGCGGGAACCTGGACATTACTTCCCTTGATTACGAAACCGAATTGAATATTTACGGCGGCACCGGTGGCGGTGCTTATTACGACACCTATCCGGGTGTGAGCGGCAATGGCGGAAACGCCAGCCTCGCGGTGGCCGGCGCGGCCAACGTGGATTCCAGCGTTGTAACCATCTTGGGTGGGGATGCGGCTTATGAGAGTTTTGGTGATGTCGGTATGACCCAGGGCCGGGGCGGCGACGCCACGGCGTCCTTGGGCAGCCTTTCCTTGACATCCGAAAACTATTTCCACGGGACCGAAGAGGGCACCTACGCCGAGTTGAATGTGATCGGCGGCGATGGCGGGAATGATGATCCTTACGGAGGGGGAGATGGCTACGGCAACGGCGGTGATGGCGGGAACGCCAGCCTGACGTCGACCGGGGCGGTTTCGATTGATTCCTCGAGTGTGTCCATTCAAGGCGGCGAGGGCGGCTATGCCGATTCCGGCAACGGCGGCAACGGCGGGAACGCCTCGCTCTCCTCCGGCGACATGTCGCTGATCGGCTATAACTGGTATTCCTACATCGATGTCTTCGGCGGCGACGGCGGGGACAACGGCAACGACTATGCCGGCGGCAACGGTGGCGACGGCGGAAACGCGTCCCTCACCGCGAACAGCCTGACGGTCTTGGGTGATTACGAGACTGGGATCGAAATAACCGGCGGCGATGGTGGAAGTGTTGATTACTGGAATGACGAGGACCAGGGCATGGCGGGCAAGGGCGGTGACGCCTCCTTGACCGTGACCGGCGCGGTCTCGATGGACTATGGTTATATTGACGTCGACGGCGGTGACGCGGGCGACGGCGCCCTGGCCGCGGACGACCAGGAAGCCGCTGGCGGGAACGCCACGGCCAACGTTGGAAGCTTGGCGCTGGTGGACGACTCCTATATGGAAGTCATCGGCGGTGACGGCGGCTCGGACGACGGTGATGGCGATGGGGTCGGCTACGGCAACGGCGGCAACGGCGGGAACGCCAGCCTGACGTCGGCCGGGGCGGTCTCCATTGACTCCTCGAGCGTGTCCATCCAAGGCGGCGAGGGCGGCTACGCGGATTCCGGCAACGGCGGCAACGGGGGGAACGCCTCGTTCAGCGCGGGCGCGGTCAGCCTGATTGGCTATGACGGGGAGTCTTACATTGAGGATTATGGCGGTAACGGCGGGAACAACGGCAATGACTATGCCGGCGGAAACGGGGGCGACGGCGGCAACGCGTCCTTCACGGCCACCAGCCTGACGGTTTTGGGCGATTACGATACCTGGATTGACGTGATCGGCGGCGACGGCGGTAGTGTGGATTATACCTACGAAGACTATCAAGGAATGGGGGGCAAGGGCGGTGACGCCTCCTTGACCGTGACCGGCGCGGTTTCGATGGACTATGGGGATCTTTACGTTGACGGCGGTGACGCGGGCTATGGGGCCCTTCCTTTTGGCCAGCAGGAAGCCGCGGGCGGGAACGCCACGGCTAACCTCGGAAGCCTGTCGTTGGTGGATGGTTCCTACCTGGAAGTTATCGGCGGCGACGGCGGGAACGATGATCCTTACGGCTATGAAGACGGCTATGGCGACGGCGGTGACGGCGGCAACGCCGGCCTGTTGGTGTCCGGGGCCGTTTCGATCGACTCGGCCAGCGTCTCGGTCCTAGGCGGAAACGGTGGCTACGGGGATTCAGGCAACGGCGGTAATGGCGGAAGCGCCTTGGTTTCCATCGGCGGCGATTTGACCATGACCTACACCTACGAGGAACCTGTGTTGTACGTTTTGGGCGGGGACGCGGGTGGGAACAATGGCGACGATTATTACGGCGAGTCAGGGAATGGCGGCAACGCCGACTTGACGGTCGCCGGGGCGGTCAGCGTCTCGGGTGGTTACATCGATGTGGCCGCCGGCAGCGGCAGCTTGGGCTATGGAGATGGTGTTGACTTCCCCAACGATGGCCCTGGCGGAAACGCCACCTTGTCCGCGGGAAGCCTCACCTCCGTGGACAGTGAAATCGACGTCAACGGTGGCGACGGCGGATACGACAATATCGCCGGCAATGGCGGAAACGGCGGGGACGCGATGGTCAACGTCACTGGCGCTGTTTCCCTGGACGATTCCTACCTGGGAATCGCTGGCGGTGACGGCGGCAGTTCCTACGACAATGTGGCGGGGAACGGCGGCAACGCCACCCTGACGGCGGCCGCGGTGACCCTGAACAACGGCTCGGAAATCGAGGTCGATGGCGGCTACGCGGCTTACGGTGATACCGACGGCATGGACGGAAGCGCCATGGTCTCCATCGGAAGCTTGAACCTGGTGGATTCCGACAGCAGCTTCTACGCCGAAAGCGAAGACAACACCTACGGCGGCAACGCCGTGGTCACCCTGGGAGCCTTAAACGGGGCCGGCTACCTGTATGTTTGGGGTGAGAACAACAGCACCCTGCAGGTAGGAAGCGGCAATTTCAGCGGCGTCATCGCGGGCGATGAGACCCTGGAAAAAGTGGGTGTCGGCACCCTGACGCTGACGGGTACCAACACCTACAGCGGGGCCACAACCCTGACGGGCGGCACGCTGAACATCCAGGGCGACTCCAGCCTGGGCACCAGCTACACGCTCTACTTGAACGGCGGCACCCTGCAAGCGGGGGCCGATATGGACCTCAACCAGGACGCGACCCTGCTGGCTTCCAGCACGGTGGACGTGAACAGCTTCTCCGTGACCTGGGACGGCGGTTTGACCGGGTCGGGCGCCTTGACGGTGACCGATTCGTCCACCGGCGGCGTCCTGAACCTGCCTTGGTCCAATGACTACACGGGCGGCACGAACATCCTGGGCGGCACCGTGGCGGCGGGAGATTCCGACGCCCTGGGCACGGGTGACGTGAACGTCAATGGCGGCACGCTGTCGACCAACAGCGCGACCAGCGGCACACCCTTGGCCCTCAACGTGGGTGGGAACTATACCCAAAGCTCCACCGGTTCCCTGAACCTCGGTTTGGCGGGCGCCGGGAGCAACGACAGCCTGAACGTGGCGGGCAGCGCTAATTTGGCCGGAACCCTGAACGTGAATTCCATCGGGGGCTATGCCCCAACGATCGGGGATACCTTCATGGCCATCACCGCGATCGGGGGAGTGAACGGGACCTTCGGCACGTATAACAGCTACGTTTCCGGGGTGCGCCTGCTCCCCATTTACCAGCCCTATGAGGTTGACTTGGAGACCCTGCCGGGTTCCTTCGCCGCCTTGGGCGCGAATTCCAACCAATCGGCGGTTGGTGGGGCGCTGGACGGCGTCTTCAGCAACTCGACTTACTACAACCTGATGCTGGCCTTGGGCGCGCAGAGCACCAGCGAATTGCAGCACACCCTCAGCCTGATCGACCCGGCGGTTTACACGCCGGTGTACCAGATCGGGTTCGCCACCGCGGAAAGCGAGGCGGAACTCATCGCCGGGCGCCTGGAAGCCATCATGGGCGCGGGCGGGAACTCCGCCGGAATGGCCTGGAACTTCGGGGATACGCCCCTCTTCGCGGGCAAGATGTCCGCCAAGAAGGAAAAGGCCATCGCAGACAGCGTGAAGTCCAAGAAGAAGGCCGCCGCGGAGGCCCCGGCTCCCGCCGCGTCCGAGGATTCGGACAAGCAGGAATTCAGCCTGTACGGCGGCGGTATCGGGAACCTCGGCAGCGTGAATGGGACGGCCAACGCCGCCGGGTATACCTATAACACCTTCGGCGGGTTCCTGGGCGGCGACATGAAGATCAACAAGAACTGGGCCGCCGGATTGATGCTGGCCTTTACCAGCACCAGCACCGGCAACAGCGCCATCAAGGTCACCGGTGAGCAGGTCGGCCTCTACGGCGGCTGGCACCAGGACAAACTGCACGCCGAGGCCTTGATCGACGGCGGCTTGAACAGCTACAACACCATCCACACCTCGTACGGCGGCAACGCCGCGAACACCAACGCGGGAGCGCAATTCGGCTTCCAAGTCGGCGGCGGGTACGACTTCGGCTCGAACGGCCTGAACATCGGGCCCTTCGTGGACGGCCGATATACCTACGTCCAGGTGAACGCCTTCAATGAGTCGGGTCCGTCCGTTCCCCTGAGCTTCGCTTCCCAAGGAGAAGGCTGCTTCACCACCGACTTGGGCGTGAAGGCGGGCAAGAGCTTCGAACTGGGCGGAAGCGCCTCCCTGACGCCGAATGTCAGTGTGGCCTGGCAGCACATCTACTCCGGCAACCTGGATTCGATGAGCGCCTCCTTCGGGACGGCCAGCTTTACCGTCAACGGCCCGGCCTTAGGCACCGACGGCGCCAAGGTCGGTTTGGGTGCGGACTTGAAGTTCTCGAAGGACGTCTCGGCCTTCGCCCAATACCAGGGCAAACTGGCGGTCACGAACTACGACCTCCAGAACTTCAACGCCGGGGTGAACATCGGCTTTTAAGACTTTAAACCAGCCGTTTACCAGCGAAAAGCCCGCCCCCTTGGGGGTGGGCTTTTTATTTTTAAGCCTAACTTCATTTTTCCGGGTATTTCCAACCAGCCAGGAGCGGGGCTATTAACTTGACATTGGAGGAGGGGGTTTTTAGAATCCTCCTTCCCTTGCCCCGGTGGATGCTCCATCGGCCGGTGTCCACTTCGGAGCCCATTCGGCTCCCGTTGGCCGCTCAGGGTAAATTAAAGAAGTTTTCGGGAGGCATCGTGTCCGTCAAGATCCGCTTAAAGCGCATGGGAAGCAGCAAGAAGCCCTATTACCGCATCATCGTCCTGGATTCCCGCGATTCGGGGAAGGGCCGCCGGGTCGAGGACCTGGGCACCTTCAACCCCAAGGCCAAGGAAAACCAAGTCCTGAACTTCAAGAAGGAAGCCGCGGTGGAGTGGATCAAAAAGGGCGCCGTGGCGTCCGGCACCGTCCTGGGACTTTTGAAAAAGGCCGGGGTCAAGGTCTAAAAGCAGTTGGCAGTTCGCAGTCGACAGTCGGCAGCAAACCCAACGCCTAAATCCAAAAATTATAAACACCGAAACCGGCAAACGAAGCTCAAACCGCCTATTCGGGAAAGGTGTCAAAATGAAAGAACTCATTGAATTCGTGGCGAAGTCGCTGGTGGACAAGCCGGAGAACGTGGCGATCCAACAAAGGCTGGAAGGCAACCTGACGGTCCTGGAACTGCGCGTGTCCAAGGACGACTACGGCAAGATCATCGGGAAGCAGGGGCGCACCATCAAGGCCCTGCGGACCCTCATTTCCGCTTCCTGCGCCAAGCACGGATTGAAGTACTCCCTCGAAGTCGTTGAATAAACCTCGAAAACAAGTTTTAAGTTTGAAGTTCGAAGTCCGCAGTTGATGAAGTTTTTGAACCTCTGGTTCAAAAACATTCCATAACTACGAACTGCAAACTGCGAACTTAAAACCTTGAAACGGTCCTAATCCTTGAAAAGCACAGACCATTCATCTCCGGAATTTATCGTTCTGGGGACTATTGTTAGGCCCCATGGGCTCAAAGGCGAGGTAAAGGTTTCCATGGCCTGTTCGGGCATCGAACGGCTGGTGGGCTGCGAGTCCTTGAGGCTGGTGAGGGACGGGGTGGAGATCAAGAAGGTCTCGGTGATCCGGTCTTTTATGCACCCGGACGGGGACGCCGTCCTCCGCTTGAAAGAGGTTGTGGGACCTGAAGAGGCCGAAGCCTTGAGGGGTGCCTATTTGGCGGTGCCTTCCGCCGATCGGGAAAAGCTTCCCGAGGACAGCTTTTACTTCGACGACCTCGTGGGCCTCCAAGTGCTTACCGAACAAGGCCTGGACCTCGGTGAAATCGTCGAGGTCATGGAGGGCTTGGCCAACGGGGTTTGCGTGGTCAAAAAAGGGGAGAGGGAAACCCTGATCCCTGCCCTGAAATCGGTCATCAAACGGGTGGACTTGAAGGCCCGGCGCATGACGGTGGAATTACCGGAAGAAATCGATGCCGAAACTGCGGATTGACATCCTCACCCTGTTCCCCGCCTATTTCGAGGGCCCCCTGACCGAGAGCATGGTCAAACGGGCGGTGGCCAAGAAGGCGCTGGATATCCGCGTTCACGACCTGCGCCGCTGGGCGCCCGACAAGCACCACAAGGCCGACGATGTCCCTTATGGGGGCGGTGCCGGGATGGTGATGAAGCCGGAGCCCCTCGCGCGGGCCTTGACGGCCTTGAAGAAAGGCCGCAAGAAAGTGAAGACCCTGCTGTTGTCGCCCCAGGGGAGGAAGTTCGACCATGGGCTGGCGCTGGAGCTGGCGAAGGAAAAATCCCTCATCCTGGTTTGCGGCCATTACGAGGGCCTGGATGAGCGGGTCATGAGGTGGATCGACGGGGAAGTGAGCCTGGGTGACTTCGTCCTGACGGGGGGAGAGCCCGCCGCCGCCGTTGTGGTGGACTGCCTGGCGCGCCTCCTACCGGGTGTGGTGGGCGACCAAAGGTCGGTGGAAAAGGATAGTTTTTTTAATGGATTATTGGACTATCCGCACTATACTCGTCCCCGCCTCTTTAAGGGAATGACGGTGCCGGAACCCCTGCTCTCGGGCAATCACGCCCGGATCGAGCGGTGGAGGATGAAGGAATCCCTCCGGAACACCCTTCAAAAGAGGCCGGACCTCCTGGAAAGCGCCAAACTCTCCGCGGAGGAACAAAAAATCTTAAACGAAGTGAAGAAGGAGCTGGGAGAAAGACCATGAACGCGACGATCCAAAAATTCGAGAAGACCCAAATCATCCGCAAGAGCGTGCCCTTCAAGGTGGGCGACACGGTCAAGGTGTCCCTCCGTATCAAGGAAGGCGAGAAAGAGCGCATCCAGGTTTACGAGGGCGTGGTCACCGGCATCCAGAACTCGGGCGCGAAGATGCGCTTTACGGTCCGCAAGATCTCCTATGGCGTGGGCGTGGAAAAGACCTTCTACTACCAATCCCCCATGATCAAGGATGTTAAGACCGTCCGGGCGGGCAAGGTCCGCCGGGCCAAGTTGTTCTACCTGAGGGGAAAGTTGAACAAGAAAGACGCCCGCATCCAAGAAAGCAAGAAGGGCATCCAGGTTCCCAGCGAGGGAGCCGCCGAGACGGCCCAAACGGCCACGGTGGCCGCGGAAGCGCCGGCCGCCCCGGCTCCGGAGGCCAAAGCCCCCGAGGCGAAGGTCCCGGAGACCAAGGCCGAGAAGAAGGAAAAGGCCTGACGAAAGCTGACGCGGTCCAGTACCGGGGATCCGCGAGGTCCCACCCCGAAAGCGTTGAAAAGCCGTTCCGCGAAGGCGGAGCGGCTTTTTTTATGCCCGGAGCCCGGCTTGCGCGCCTCCTGATTCGACGGTAGGATAACGGTTCGTCCATCGTCCAAAGTCCGTGGACCGCTTCAACGATCTAACACCAAAGGGCCGCCTTTTTTCATGAAAAAAAACCAACCCCACCTTCTCTTGGCCCTGGCAACCCTTCCCCTTCTTCTCGCGGGCTTGGCCGGCTGCTCGGGCAGCGGGGCGGTGACCCCCCTCCAGCCGTCCAACCAGACCAAGGCCGACGCCAACTCGGCCCCGGCGGATTCCGACGTCATCTATTGGACGGCCTTCCCGGTGACCTTCAATTTGACGGACGCGCTTAATGGCGTGGCCCTGATTGACAAGAAGTTGGGATGGGCCTGCGGGAATAACGGGACGGTCCTCAAGTGGGACGGGGAGACCTGGAGCCGGGTGGAAACCGGCTACGCCAAGAACGAGAACCTGCTGGCTGTCGCCTTCGCAAACGAGAACGAGGGCTGGTTCACGGGCTCCCATGGGATCATCCTCCACTACAACAACGGCACCTGGACGCAGGAGGATGCCCAAACCCAGGAAAGCCTCTACAGCCTGGCGGTCACCCGCGCCAAGACGGTCTGGGTGGTGGGCTCCAACGCGACGATCCTCACCTTCAATGGGGTCTCCTGGGGAAAGATGACTACCTCTTCCGAAGGGACGACCCAAAGCCCCGTCACCGTGGCGGACGACCTCTATGGGGTGAATTTCTCCGACCAGAACAACGGGTGGGCGGTGGGGAACCGGGGGACCATCCTGCGCTACGACGGCACCAAATGGGCGCCCTACCCGGGCAGCCCCTCCACCGAGCGGCTTAACTCGGTTTCCTGCATCAGCAACGTGCAAGCCTGGATCGTGGGGGCCTTCGGGACAATCCTCAGCTTCAACGGGACGGTCTGGAACAAGCAAGGCAACGCCTTCTCCGGGGTCGATCTCTACGACATTTTCATGAAGGACGAGAGCGACGGTTGGGTGGCGGGGCAGGATGGGACCCTCCTTTATTACGACGGCAGCCGTTGGATCTCCCACCAGAAGCCCCTCGCCAAACCCTCCATGAACTCCCTCGCCTTTTACAAGGACCTCGGTTTCGCGGTCGGTGCCAACGGGACGATCTTGAAATTCCAGCCCAATGGGGAAATGACCAAGTTTTCCTTTCTTTTCAAGGGCGACGCCCCCAAGAAGCCCACCAAGGCCAACCCCTATTGGTCCGTGACCTATACCCTTTTGAACCAAAGCCCCAAGACCTCCCCCTTCCTGACTTATGAGGTGCCTATCCCCAAGGGCATGGAACCCTACCAACCCAAGCCGACGGGGACGCCCCAAACCGGCCAAACCGCGCCGGGTGGAACCGGCGCCCCTGTCGCTATGGGAATTCCCAGCCCCGTGGCCAGCCCCACGCCGGCTTCTTCCACCCCCTCCGCGGCAAGGCCGCTTCCCGCTGGAACCACCACGCCGGGGGCCGCCCCGGGCGCGCCCACCAGCCAGGCGGCAAAAATGGCCGCTCCGGTGAGTGGAAATTGGAAAGTCAAGGACAACAACATCATCTGGGATATCGGCACCGTGGCCGCCTCCGAGATGAAAAGCATCACCCTCCAGCTCCAGAGCAAGAAAGGCGAGAAAAAGGAATTTCCCGTGGTTCTCAAGGCCGTCCTCAGGGCGCTGGACCGGGACCTAGCGGAGGCCGCTCCCGTGACGGTGATGGCCAGTGAACCGCCCGCCGAGCCGGTGGAACCCTCCACGGAGCCCAAAAAAACGGGAATTAAAGCCCCCAAGGCGGGGAACCCCGCCGTCGCCGCGCCAGCCGCCGCCGCTCCCGCCGGCAAGGATCCAACGCCGGCCCAATCGGGGCCCGCCACGACCCCCGCCGCCTCGGGCGGGGAATTATCCAACGAAAAACCGCCCGCCAATGCCAAACCCGCCGGCACTCCCGGAAATTGAGGCGCAGGCCTTAAAGGCCGGGTCGCCCCAGAAGGCCCTGGAAGCCGCCCGCGAAATGCTTCAGGAAGACACCCGAGCCGGGGCCAAGCGCCTGTTGGCCAAGTTCGAGAAGCGCGTCCTCCTGGCCGAAAAGGAACAACAACGCCTGGAAAAACTCCTCCACCATGAGAGAGAAGGGTTCTCCAAGGGTTACCGGCTGATCGCCGGGGTGGACGAGGCGGGGCGGGGCCCCCTGGCGGGCCCGGTGGTGGCGGCTGCGGTCATCCTTTCCCCCGAGCAAGCCGTGGCGGGCGTGGACGATTCCAAGAAGCTCACTGCCGCCAAGCGGGAGGAGCTTTTCACCCAAATCCATCGCGCGGCGGCCAGCGTGGGGGTGGGCCAGGCCAGCGTGGCCGAGATCGACGAACTCAACATTTACCGCGCGGCCCAGTTGGCCATGGAAAGGGCCATCACGGCCCTAGGACTCAAACCCGATTACCTCCTCACCGACGCCATGCCGCTTCCCAAGCTTTCCGCCATTCCCCAAAAGCCGCTGGTGCACGGGGACGCCCTCTCCTTGAGCATCGCCTCGGCCTCCATCATCGCCAAAGTTACCCGGGACCGGCTCATGGGGGAGCTTCATAGCCGGTATCCCCACTACGGTTTCGAGGGACACAAGGGCTATGGTACGGAGGAACATATGATGGCCCTGGATGAGCATGGGCCCTGCCCGGAACACCGCTTGAGCTTCGGGCCGGTGATGGAAACCCTGGCCAAGAAATCCCCCGAAGGGCCCTTCGGTTACTGGCGGGACAAGTTAACCAACGCCAAGAGCATTACTGAGCTCCAGCAGGTTGGCCTCCAGATCAAGCGTGTGGGCTTGGGTCAAATCACCGAGAAACAGGCGCGGGACTTGCGGGAGCTGTTTAAGGCCAAGAGAGGCCAATTTTAATCAGCGCGCAGGCCGCAGTTCTCAGTAAAAAAAATTCGAACCTAGAACTTCAAACTCAGATTTTTCGAGGCAACGAAAGATTATCATGAAAAGGAAAAATCTGGAAAGCACCTATCAAAAGGGAAAAAGCGGCGAGGATAAGGCCGCGGCTTTCTTGAGGCTGAAAGGCTACAAGATATTGGAGCGGAATTACCGGGTTGGGCAAGGTGAGATTGACCTCATCGCCCAAAGGGGGCAAACATTGGTGTTCGTGGAGGTCAAGACGAGGCGGGGAAAATCCCAGGGAAGCCCCCTGGAGGCGGTGACTCCCCACAAGGTTAAACGGCTTTCCAACGCCGCGGCCTTTTACCTGGCGCAACACCCCCAAGTACCGGCTTCCTGCCGTTTTGACGTGGTGACCCTCGGCCCCGATAAGAACTGGCTGGGTCTGGCGAAAATACGCCATTATGAGAATGCTTTTTCCGTCGAGGGAGGGTTTAATATTTGAGGCGGTATGAAAGTTCTAGGATTGAGCGCTGAACCATGAAACCTTCACGATTTCAAATTCCACTCAAAACCCTTTCCCTGCTCAAAAAGGTTGGCCGGTTGGCCGACGAGAGGGGCGAGGCGGCCTACGCGGTGGGCGGCTTCGTGCGCGACCTGTTCCTCAAGCGGCCCGGCGTGGACATCGACATCACGGTGGAGGGGGACGGGGTCACCTTCGCCGAGAAGCTCGCCAAGATGACGGGTTCGGAGGTGGAAACCTTCACCAGCTTCGGAACTTCCATCGTCATCATTCCCGGCTTCGGCAAGGTGGATGTGGCCACCGCGCGCACGGAAAGCTACGAGGCGCCCGGGGCCCTGCCCTCCGTCAAGAAAAGCGGGATTGTCCAGGACCTTTACCGCCGGGACTTCACCATCAACGCCATGGCCTTGAGCCTGAGCCCCGGCTTTTTCCTCAAATTGCTCGACCCCTTCGGGGGGCTGGAGGACCTCAAGAAAGGGCGCGTACGGGCCCTTCACTCCAAGAGCTTCGTCGATGACCCGACCCGCATCTTCCGGGCGGTCCGTTTCGAGCAGCGCTTCCGGGAGCGGATCGAGCCGAGGACCCAAAAATGGCTCCTGGAATCGGTCCGGGGGGAATACATCAACCGTGTTTCCGGGGAGAGGCTCCGCAACGAGCTGCGGTTGATTTTCCAGGAACCCCATCCCGAGAGGGCCGTTTGGCGCCTGGATGAGTTGGGTGTCCTGCCCCATATCCATCCTTCCCTCGGGGTCCCCAATTCAGCCAAGAAGATACTCCCCCAATTGGCCGCGGCCATCGCTTTTTTCCGTAGGCACAAGCTGGGGCTGGAGGAGGAAAAGATGGTCTGGTTCCAAGCCCTTCTTTCCCACCCGAACGAGAAGCAAGTGGAGTCGCTTTCCAAAAGGCTCACGCTCTCCCGGGTGGAACAAAAGATCGTCCAGCAATCCGCCAAGGCGTACCCGGCCCTCTTGAAGGAGCTGGGCAAGAAGGACCTGGCCACCAGCCGTATTTACCGAATCCTTTGCCCCCTTCGGCCGGAGGTCCAATGCTTCCTCATGGCGGCCGCGAACCCCGCCTTGCGCAAGAAACTGGCCGCTTATTTCCTTAAGATCCAGAAGGCCGTGCCTTGGGTGAGGGGAAAGGATTTGCAAAACATGGGAATCCCCCCGGGATTCCGCTATTCCTTCATCCTTTTGGAAGCCCTCAACGGCCAGCTGGACGGGAAGTTCCAAAACCGCGCACAGGCCCTGGAATGGGTGAGGAAATCCTTCGCGTCGTAGTTGTGCGGACCGCTTGAATCCATTACATTGCCTATGATTTTCGAGGTTCATTCACCCGCGAGGTCCCGTTGAAAACCGAATCCACAGCCTCCAAAACCCGCTACCTGTCCGGCGTCCAGTCCAGCGGGCGCCTCCACTTGGGAAACTACTTCGGCGCCATCCGAAACCATATCCGCCTCCAGGAGCAGGGAGAGTGCTTCTACTTCATCGCCAATTATCACGCCCTGACCACGGTGCAGGACGCGGAACTTCTTCGTAAGTACACCTTCGCGGTGGCGGCCGATTACCTGGCCTTGGGGCTCGATCCGGCCAAAGCCTGCCTTTTCCGGCAAAGCGATGTCCCGGAAGTCAACGAACTGGCCTGGATCCTCTCCACGGTCACCGGCATGGGGCTCATGGAACGGGCCCATTCCTATAAGGACAAGGTGGCCAAGGGCATCGCCCCCAACCTGGGGCTGTTTTTCTATCCCGCGCTGATGGCGGCCGATATCCTCCTCTACCAAAGCGACAAGGTGCCGGTGGGCCAGGACCAGATCCAACACATCGAGATGTGCCGGGACATGGCGGGCTATTTCAACAACACCTTCAAGAAGGATGTCTTCAAGCTGCCGGAAGGGGTTTTAAGCGAGGCGCCGAAGGTGGCGGGCCTGACCGGCGGAAAGATGAGCAAGAGCGACGAGGCCAGCGTCATCCCCATCTTCGGGGAGCCGGCCGAGATCAAAAAAAAGGTCATGAACATCGTGACCGATTCCAAGGGCGTGAGCGAGCCCAAGGACCCGGACACCAACGTTATTTATCTCCTTTACAAGCTCATGGCCAGCCCGGAGGAAACCGCGGCGATGGAAAAGGGTTTCCGCCAGGGCGGGATGGGTTACGGGGACGCCAAGAAAATCCTGCTGGCGAAGCTGGAGGAAATCTTCGGCGGGGAGACCCGCGCGAAGCGAAAAAAGATGGATGAAAACCCCGATCTGGTGGAAGATGTGTTGTTGGCCGGGGCCCGCAAGGCCCGGAAAACCGCCTCGGAAACGCTGGAAAAGGCCTATGACGCCACGGGGCTTCCCCTGTCGAAGGCCAAAAAGGCCATCTTAAACACGCCATTCTGATCCAACTCCCACTCTTGACGTGAAGGCACCCTGACCGTTACGAAAGGTTTGTTTTGTCCGAATCGAACGTTGAAAACCCAAATCCGGAGCCGGTGGAGATCACCCTTTCCAACTCGGCCACCACCGTCACCATCAAGGAAATCCTCCGGGAGGAGGATTCCCGCCCCACCTACCAGATCACTCTCCCGGCCTTCGACGGGCCGATGGACCTTCTCCTTCACCTCATCAAGGAGCATGAGCTGGATATCTACGATATCCCCATCTCCAAGATCACCAAGGAGTACCTGGCCTACCTGGAAATCATGAAGAGCCTGAACCTGGAGATCGCGGGGGATTTCCTGGTCATGGCCGCCACCCTCATGCACATCAAGAGCCGCATGCTTTTACCCGTGGACCCCACTCCCGACCAGCCTGAGGAGGACCCGCGGCTGGAACTCATGCGGCGGCTCATCGAGTACAAGAAATTCAAGGACGCCGCCGACCAGTTGCTGGACCTGGAAAAACTACGGGGCCACCTGCTGGCCCGGAAAGTGCCCTCGGACGTCAAGGAAATGGGGGAGGAGGAGCACCTGGAGGAAATCACCCTTTTCGGGCTCCTGGCCGCCTTTAAGGACGTGCTGATCCACTCGCAGGATGACGTGACGGGGGAACTCCTGCACCCGGAGATCACGGTGTCCCAGAAGATCAACGACCTGATGGACCTTCTCCACGCGCAGGAGAAGGTCGTGTTCCGGCCCTTGCTGACCGCCTGCCGCACGAAGATCGAGAAGATCATCGCCTTGCTGGCCCTGCTGGAATTGATCAGGCTCAAGCTGGTACGGGTGGTTCAGGACAAGATCTTCGGGGAGATCGAGGTTTACCTGAAGCAGACCGAGGTGCCCGAGGCCGGTCCTGCTTGAAGATTTAGATGAACCACAGAGACTCAGAGTCCTCAGGGAAAAGACTAAACTTTTTTATGATGTATGATTCAACTCTGAGTGCCCTGTGGTAAATATTTCATTGAGGGGTTTTAATTAAATGGAAATAGATAAACTCAAGAAGGTCCTGGAGAGCCTCCTGTTCGTGAGCGAGACCCCGGTCTCCGTGAAGCGGGCCGCCCATATCGTCAAGGAAACCCCGCTGGAGGAGATCCAAAAGGCCTTCGCCGCCCTCCAGGAGGAGATCAACGGCCTCGACCGCAGTTTCCAGCTGGTGCAGATCGCCGAGGGTTGGCAGTTGGTCACCCGGCCCGAGTACCACCGCTGGGCCAAGGACCTCTACAAGATCATCTCCCGCACCCGCTTGTCCAAGGCCGCCCTGGAGGCCCTGGCCATCATCGCCTACAAACAGCCGGTTACCCGGGCGGAGATCGAGGCCATCCGCGGCGTGGACGTGAGCAACATGATCCAGGTCCTGCTGGAAAAAAAGATGATCCGAATCCTGGGCCGCGCCGAGACGGCGGGCCGCCCGCTCCTTTACGGCACGACCCACGAGTTCCTCATCCACTTCGGCTTGAAGGACCTCTCCGAGATGCCCAAGGTCTCCGAGATCCAGGAACTGGCGGGGGACAAACCCTCGCCCGAGTTCCTCAAGGAGATGGAGGGGGAGCTTCGCCGCCGGGAGGCCAAACTGGGGTTGGCACCCGCCCCCGACGAGGCGGTTCCACCCGCCCAACCCGAGGACCCCCCGGCCGGGGATGCCGTTCCCGAACCCGCCTCCTGACGCTCCCGCCCCATTTGACAGGCCAAAACCGCTTGTTTATAGTAGCCCCATCGACCCCACCTTCGTTGAGCCACTGAACGGGAGCCCTGATTGAGCCAGTCCGACACAAAACCAGCCTCCCCGGGCGACCAACCCGCCCAAAAACGCCACCTTTTCTCCCTTCGCGTCAAATTCATCCTCGTGCTGACCTTCCTCATCTGCGTAGTCATGGGCGTCGTGACCCTGCTGGTGCTCTACCAAGTGCGCCAGACCCTCATGGAACAGATCATCAACCGCGCGGAGGCCCAGGCCAAGAGCCTGGCCACCAACAGCGTGGATGAGATGATCAAGCAGCTGTCCCCCGCCACCCAGGGGGCTGGGCTGGGCTTTGACATCAACACCACCTTCATGCAGGCCACCCTGGAGGCCATGAAACAGGGTTCGGGGGGCTCCGTGCGCGACATCCCCTCCGGGCTGCAACCCTGGCAGGCGCAGATCCTCCAGCTAAGCAACAACCTCAACGACATCGTCCAGGACTTCCTCTGGCCCGGCGAGAAACAGATCAAAAACGGGGACATGGAGTATTGCTTCATCCTGGACAAGAACCTCAAGTATGTGGGCTACAACAACATCCAGAACCAGAAGAACCCCGAGGAGAACATTAAAAAGGTGGTCTCCCAGGAAACCTACGCGCCTCCCGCCGGCCGCAAGCTGCTCTCCAACGAGGAAGTCCTGACCCAGGCCTACACGGACGGCGGCCGCGCCCTCTATGACATCGCGGCGCCCATCCTCAACACCGCCGAGGGCCACAAGGACAAGATCGGCGAGGTCCATGTCGGCATGAACCAGAACACCATCACGCGGGTGGTAAGGTACGTGGCGGTGGCCATCATCCTCACGACCGTCGCCATCCTCCTCCTGGGCATCCTGGTCCTGACCATCTTCATCACCATCCTCATCAAGCCCATCCGCCTGCTGGTCAACGGCGTGTCGGCCATCGCGGCCGGTAATTTCGACCAGAACATCAACATCAAACGCTCCGACGAGCTGGGCGACCTGACCGACGCCTTCAACAACATGGCCAAGTCCCTGCGCGAGAAGGAGGTCATCAAGGGCGCCTTCTCCAAGTACGTGACCAAGTCCGTCGTGGACCGCATCCTCCAGCACCAGGACGGCCTGAAGCTTGGGGGTGAGAAGAAGGTCGTCACGGTCTTTTTCTCCGACATCCGCGGCTTCACCCCCATGTCCGAGGCCCTTTCCGCCGAGGAAGTCGTCCATATCCTCAACGAGTATTTCACGGCCATGACGGCCATCATCTTCAAGTACGAGGGGACCCTCGATAAGTTCATGGGGGACGCCATCATGGCCGTTTACGGGGCGCCCATCGAGCAGGCGGACCACGCGGAGCGGGCGGTGATGTCCGCCATCGAGATGGGGCGTAAAATGAAGGAACTGCAGGCCAAGTGGCGCATGGAGGGCAAGCGGGAGGTCAACATCGGCATCGGGATCAATACCGGTGAAGTGGTCGTGGGGAACATCGGCTCCAACGAGAGGATGGAGTACACGGCCATCGGCGACAACGTGAACCTGACCCAGCGGCTGGAATCGGTGGCGGAGAAGGGCCAAATCCTCATTTCCGGCTCCACCTACGAGAGGGTCAAGGACAAGGTCGCGGCCACCATGCTGGATCCCATCAAGGTCAAGGGGAAGGTCGAGAAGGTCATCGCCTACAGCGTCGAGGGCCTGAAAGCCTGACCCTTTCCCGCTTATCCCGGTGATTAAGAATTTCCCGAAAAGCTTTTCACCCCAGGCCGCCTTCCGGCTTCGCCTAGGCTACGCCAGAAAGGTCGGCGGCGCACAGAGGGCATAGGGCGGAATGATTGGTATCAACAAGAAAATATTATGCCTTACTCTGTGAACTCTGTGTACTCTGTGGTTCTATTACGATTCTTGTGAAAGCCTCTTAAAACCGGAGAATTATGTCCGACGAAAAAGCCATGATCGTCAAGATGGCCTTCCTCTACGTCCAAAGCCAGGACTGGTACAAGGCCATCGAGGAGTACAAGAAATTGCTCGCCCTCGACCCGGAGGACGCGCACGTGCACAACATGATCGGGGACGCCTACGCCAAGAAGAATGACGACGTGGAGGCCCTCCGCTCCTATATCCGCTCCAAGGAGCTGTACCAAAAATTGGGCCAGGCCCTGAAGATCCAGTCCATCGACAAGAAAATCGCCAAGCTCGACCCTGCCCGCATGGAAACCAAGGACCGCCACTTTTTCCAGGCCATCACCAAGGTCAATGAGGCCGAGAGCCTGGCCGCCGAGGGGAAGATCGACGAGGCGGTGGCCCTTTACCACCAGTTCATCGCCGCCGAACCCATCAATTTTTCCTACCGGGAAAAGCTGGCCAACCTCCTGCTGGAGCACGCGCGGGTATCGGAGGCGGCGGACGCGCTTCGGGGCATCGCCGAGATCCACCTGCGGGAAGGAAGGCTGGAACAGGCGCAGGAGTTCGCCACCCGGGTCACCGAGATGGACCCCGATGGGGTACCGGCCCTACGGCTCCTGGCCATCCTCGCCCGCCAGAAGGGGGATCAGGAGGGGGTCTCCAAGTACTACGGCAAGCTGGCCCAACTGGCCTACGACGCGGGTAATTATGAGGAAGCCAAGAGCGCCATCGAGGTCGCCGAGCAGGCGGGGAACCAGGGCTTGAGGCCCCTTTCCGCCAAGACCCTGATGGGTATGAAGCAATACAAGGAGGCCAAACAGCAGTTCGACCTTCTTTACCAGGCCAACCCCGAGGATGAGGTGGTGTTGGAGCAGTTGCTGGGCTTGGCGGAGGAAATGAAGGATTGGCCCAGCGCCCATAAGCACATCGAGACGCTCATCAACCGCAGGCCGGGGGAGGTCAAGCTGATGCCCCGCCTCGCCCGCATTCTCCTGCAAATCGGCAAGCGGCCGGAGGCCCTGCAGATCTACCTGAGCCTGGCGGGTGACGCGGTGAAGGAAAACCGCCTCGAGGCGGCCTTCAATTATTTCGACAACATCCTCGCCCTTGAGCCGGAAAACACCGACGTGATGAAGAAAAAGGCCGAGCTGTTCCTCAAGCTGGGAAAGAAGCAGGAAGTCATCGACATCTACAAGAAACTCCAGGTCATCTACACCAACAAGAAACTGCCCGAGGAAGCCAAGAAAGTCGCCCTAATTTTAACCAAGCTCGCCGGCCTGAAGTAAAAACGGCTGCCCCTAAGGGTCCGATATGGTTGAACCCCTCATCCCGAACCACCCCAAAAACACCGACGTCGAGTGCCTGCGCTGCGGCGCCATGAACATTCCCGAGAACCACATCTGCGGGAAATGCGGGGCCAGCCTCCCCCTGGTCTACGACGAGGAAGGGAAGGTTTTCAGCTGGCGGGACAACGCCCATTTCGCGGAACTGTTGAGCCAGGGGCCCCAAAGGAAAATGTCGCCCATGGCCATAGGCTGGCTCTTACGGCTTGGGCTGATCCTTTTCGCCATTCTCATGGCCCTCGTGATCCTGACCCGCCGCCGATGAAAAGGCTCCTCTGGCCTTTTTTTTTCCTCTCGGCTTGGACCGTCCTGCTGCGAGCCGAAAATCCTGGGTTAATGACCGACGACAGCGGGGAAGTGACGGCTTGCGCCCAAACCTTAGGGATCATGCATCCTCCGGGTTATCCCCTTTACAGCATGCTCGGGCGATTGGCCCTCTTCCCACCTGTGGGGACTCCCGCCCTCCGACTGAACCTGATGGCCGCCTTTTTCGCCCTGGCGGCCCTCTTTTTCATCCTCCGAACGGGCCGGCTTCTCTTGAAGGACGCCAGCTATGAGAGGTGGCGGGTGGAAGGGGCGCTAGTAGTGACCGCCTTCTCCTTCCTCTCCTGCCAAAGCCTTTTCGCCCAATGCCTTACCGCCAAGGGTGGTGTTTACACCCTTACGCTCCTTAATCTCTCCGTCCTGGTTTGGGTCACGATGGGGAGGCTGACGGGATCAAAGCCTCTCTGGGTCTTGTACTTTTGGTCGGTCGGCATAGGCAGCCATTGGCAGACGCAGGTTCTTTGGCTAGTGCTTTTGGGAATACGTTTTTACCAGTCCGGCGGGTGGTGGACGGCGAAAAAAATCCTGACCGCCCTTTCTCTTGTCCTGGCTGGATTTTCGGTTTATCTCTACCTTCCACTGCGGGCGGCCCTCAATCCCGCGCTCAATCCCGAAAATCCCAGGACCCTGAACGCCTTCCTGGACATGGTGCTCCGCCGCAATTACACGGGCGAGGAGTTCGCACTCCGGGACTTTTCCGCTTATGCGGCCAATTTTCTAAAATACGTCCAAGTCATGCTGGGGCACTGGTGGCCGGGATTTGTCCTGTTGGTGATTCTGGGTTTTTGGTTCCTGCTCCGCCGGAATCGGCCCCTAGCCATGGCTTGGGCCGTGGCTTATGGTGTCTTGGTGTTGATGATCCTCCAAACCGCGCACTTCCAGCCGGACGAGATTTACCTTGAGGCCGATTTTTTGGTTTCCACCCAGGTTTTCCCGGCCCTCTTGGGTTTCCTGGGAATAATGGTATTGGTGGAAAGGCTCAGGCGATTTGGGCAATGGGTCACGGCCGCCTTCCTGGGCTTTTTACTGTCAGCCGCCGTTGGTTGGGGCACCCATGTTTTCCAGCTCCAGGACAAATCCCGGTTCACCTTGGCCGAGGACTACGGGGTAAACACCTTGAAGGAGTTGCCCCATAACGCCCTCCTGTTGGCCGATACGGATATCGTGGTGATGCCCGAGTTCTACCTGAAATACGTCCGGGGGCTCCGCCCGGACGTGGCTTTCGTGCCCTTGTTCAAGCTCTACGCGCCTTGGGGTTGGGAACAGGTAAACCGGGAATACGGGGACCGGATGGCCTTCTCGGGTTCGGTCAACAGCTTCCAAAGCGCGATGGCTTTCCTGACCGACCCCACACGCTTCAAGGACTCTCAGGTTTTTTACACCCACGACAAGCCCATCCTGGAAAGGTCGGGGTTGGCTGATCTGGCCGCGAGGTTCAAGCCTTGGGGGCTGACCGACCGGCTGGAAGCGGGCGATTCAGGCGGACAAGCGACCTCCCTTGGTTTTTGGAACGTCGCTTCCTTTGACCGCCTTCGCAACTTGGATATAGCCCTGGATTTGCCCGGGACCGAATATTCCAGCCGAATCTATCCCCGGCATTACGCCCGGCGGGTTCCCTGAGGCAAAGTCGACCTTTAAGACTTCCGAACACTCCTGTAAAATCCAAGGTTCCTTATCCTTTGAAAACGGGAAAACATGCCAACTTCGCCGGTTGAAACCAAAGAAAAGAAGGTCTTTCTGGAGACCTTCGGGTGCCAGTCGAACGTGCTGGAATCGGACCACTTGTTGGGCCTGCTCCTCCAGAACAACTACGCCCTCACCCGGGAAGTGGGGGAGGCGGATGTGGTGCTTTTCAACACCTGCTCCATCCGAAGCCACGCCGAGCACAAGGTGTTCTCCCGCTTGGGCCAACTGGCCGACTGGAAGCGCGAGAAGGACGGCCGGGTGATCGGCATCCTGGGTTGTATGGCCACCAGCTA
>DATKOC010000067.1:0-5585 GCA_035524855.1 bacterium | reverse complement strand
GTACTCCGTCATGGCCAGCTTGGTGCCGGGGTAATTCTCCGCGATGATCTTCTTCATCTTGGGGATGAGACCCACAAAGGGGTCCCAAAGGTAGGGCTTGTTGCCCGGATTGGCGCACCAGCTGTCGGGGTTCTCGAAGGTGGGGTCCCAGAAGATACGCAGGGCGTCGAACTGCTTCTGGGCGATCACGGGATCGTAGGGGAGGTCGTCGGTGATCAGTTTAATGCCCTTGCCGTTTTGGTCCTTGCCCCAGACCTCCGGGAAACCGTGGGTGTCGATATAATCAATGAGACGTTTACCGGCTTTTTGGGACCTCTTGCTCATTTCCTTGAGGAACCAGACCACTTGGGGCACGTCGCCGTGGGCCTTTCGGTCGGTCCATTTCTCGCCGTCCCCTTCCTTTTTGTAACCCTTTACCCCGCCGGGCATGTAATCCCAGGGAGAACCGGCCAGTTCCATGACGCCCCACGCCACCATTCCATCCACCTTGGCGTTCGGATCCACCGCCTTGACGGCAGCCGCGTATTTTTCGTTTAAATCAACCAACTCGTCGTAGCCGTATCCCTTCGGGACCGCATCCCGGTGCGACTCGTTCCAAAGGCCCGGTTCATTGTCCATTTGGTAGAACTTGACGCCGCCCTTGGAGGAGGGGCCGAAATTTTTGACAATGGTTTTCACCCATTCCGCCTCGAACTCCGGGGAATTGGGGAGGTAGTTGTAGTTCGGGTCGTTACCCCAGAGCTTCTTTCCATCCGCCGTTTCTCCTTTGCCAAGACCAGGCTCGCCGCCGGGCGCCTCGGTGGGGAAGAGAGAGGTGGGGAAGGAGCCGAATTTCACGTTTGGATTCGGGGGCACTTTCGCCACCCAACCCGTGATAGGGATGGTGATGATGGCGTCGGAACCCGCCGCGAGGGTCTCTTGGATGAACTTGTAGTAACGCTTGTCCTTCTCGGCGATACCCACCGGGCCACCCGTATTGAGGAAGAACCAATCCGAACCGTGGTTATCGGCGTCGTCCTTCCAGTTGTAGCCGGTGGTGTCGTTGCCGCCCCAACGGTTCAGCGCGCCTCCGGTTTTCTCGAGGGCCTCGGTCGACATGTAATTGAAACCATAGATGTAGGGCGAGATAGGGTGGTCCGGCTTGGCCGAGAGCTTCACCGTGGCGGTCTGGGCTGGAACGGTTTTCAGGTCAACGTTCACTGTTTGGTAGGAAGAAGTCTGCTTTAAGTTGGCCGCGGCCACTCCCACGGCGTGCGACCCCGTCCCACCGAAGAGGGAGAGGGGAAGATTCACGCTCCGCTCGGCGCCATCCACCTGGCCGGCGGGCTTGCCGTCCACCGAAATGAGGAAATGGTCGACTTCCTCTTCTTTCGATTTATCCCATACGAGGTAAACCGCGTCGGGCAGGCGGAGCCACCCCACGTTGGACACGGGGGTCACCAGCTTGGCGGCGGTGAAATAAACCTTGTCGATGTGTATATAGACTTTCTTATTTTCCGGGTAGTCACCCGCCAGGTCGAAGCGGATCGTCTTGCAGTTGGCGAAATCCATTTTGGAGCGGTCGGGCAGGGCCGAGAAGGGAATGACCACCCGTGTCCATTTCTCCCCCACCTTGTGTCCTTCCGCGAAGTCGTTCATCTTCACCGATCCCGTGGCCACGCTGTCCTTATCCCCGGTGAGGGACATGTTAAAATCCACGCCAGGAGCATTCGTTTTCGCGTAAAAAACCAGGTATTTGGCGTCGGTGATATTGAGGGTTGACCAGGAATTGTTGAAGGCCAAGCCGCCGCCGGACCATTTCATGCCCCAAAACTTGTCATTGGCGGTGGTGACCCAGGTGAACTCGTAAGAGAGGCAATTGTCGGTGGATTCACTGTCATAAACCACCCATTGGGGGGAATCGGTCCGGGTTTGGTTGTCGATTTTTTCCTTGCAAGGGTCAGGCCTGACCAGTAATTGCCGCATATTTCCCGAAACGACGATGCTCACGCCACCTTTCCCGTCCTTTCCCGAGGAATCAACCCAGGAAGCCGGGTAGAAGTGGGGGGCATCTTCCGCCCGGGCCATGGAGGCCAGGGAAAGGATCAAGGCGGACAGCAGAATGAAAATGCGACGCATGGGCTACTCCTTTTATTTTATTCCGAAATACTTCTTGTTGATATCAGCGGTCAGCTTCGGCAAGACTTCCTCGGGCTTTTTCTTCCCAATCCAGGCCGGATCCAAAGCCGGACCCACCTGTCCGTTCCAAATCTCGCTCCAATTCTTCACGAATGGGGCGAAATGGGAGTATTTGGGCATGCTGAGGAGGATCTTTTTGTGGGCGGGGCCGGGGCTCTTCAGAAAAGCGTCCGACTTGGCCACTTTGATGAGCGCGGGTTGGATCATCCCAGAGAAAACCACTTTTTTCACCAGATCCTCACCCACAATTTCCTTGAGGACTTCCCAAGCCCTGTCCTTGTTCTTCGAGCCCTTCCAGATGGCGTAGCCCGTGCCGCCGCTCTGCCACCCGCGGCCGCCCTTGGGGCCTTTGGGGAACTCCACCACGTCGAAATCCAGGCCTTCCTTCTGCAGGAAACGGGGCGTATGCCAAATGCCCGAGGCCATCATGGCCACCTGGCCGTTCATGAACATGTCCTCCACGCCGGCGCCGAAGCTGAAGCCCTGCAACTCACTATAGGTGGGGGAAACGTGAGAGTCGTACATCATGTCCCAACGGAAGCGGAAGGCCTGCAAGGCTTCCGGGGTGTCCAGGGTTAGGCGTGTGGGATGCTCCTCGTTGTCCACGTAGTCACCCCCCGCGCTCAAGAGGAAATCCACGGCGTTGGGGCCATAGGGATCGGCGTAGGCCCAGCGGGTGATGCGCCCCGTCGCGTCTTTTTTAACAAGCTTTTTGCAAATGGAAAGGAAGGGCTCGGGCCAGCTCCAATTGTCCGTGGGGTAGGGCAGCCCGGCCTCCTTAAAAAACTTTTTGTTGTAATACACCAGGCCCACGGGGGCGATATCGGTGGGAAGGGCGAAGATTTTCCCACCGGGGCTGAAGCGGTTCATGATGGAGTCGTAATAGTCCTTTGCGTTCATTTTGTCCCGCTCGAAATAGGGGGTCAGGTCCGCGAAGGCGCCGCGCAGGTAAAGGTCCACGAACTGGCTGGCCTCCACGCTGATGATGTCGGGGGCGTTGCCCGCCACCATTTGGGTGGTGATCTTGTCCAGGAAGCTGTTGTAAGGGATGCTGTCCAGCCGGACCTTCAACCCGGGGTGGGTGGTCTCGATGGACTTAATGGCGTCATTGAGGATTTTGATGATATAGGGGTCGGTGGTGAACACGGCCACCCGGATGGGCTCCTCCGCCGCCCCAACCCTTGGGATGGAAGAAGTCCAAAAGGCGAGGCTCAGGATGAGGCTCAGGAAGATCTTATTCATATAGTCCTCCGGGAAATCCAAGCTGTCAGGCACCCGTTAAAGCCGGTGAAAAAGCTGGAAAAGAAAGCATAACGAAGAAGGCAATCCCCGTCCACTTTATCCGCAGGGTCCGTTCCTTCGATTTCGGATTGTCATCCTTGGCGTAAAAGGGTGAAACTTATTGCAGTTTGTTTCAATTTGTGGCGCTGGTTTAAGACCGAAAACTTTTAAAAAGCCCGAAGGTATCTTCGAATAAAATAGGCCGCTATGACTTCCCCCCATTCCAGAAAAACCCCTAAGGGCCGAGAGCGCCTGAAGTTGGATCTGGGGTGGCGCTTTCACCGAGGCGACTTGCCTTTTTCCGAAAACCGTTATCCCATTACCCGGTGGCATTGGAAACCCGCCGGAAAGAAGAAACCAACCGACAGTCCCGGCGTTCTGAAATCCCTTGTCTCTTCCACCGGTTGGAAAACCGCGTCACCACGACAGGGAGTCTATGGTGAAAAACCCGGCCGGGCCTGGTTCCGGGTTGCCCTGCCGGAATTCCCTGGACCCGGCCGTTTTGTCCATTTCACCTCCGTGGGCGACGACTGCGTGGTTTACCTCAACGGCAAAAAACTCCTGGAACACGAGCGCTGGATTGACGCTTTCGACGTGTCCTTGGACTCCGCCTGGAAGGAGGGAGGGCCCAACCACCTGGTGCTTTTGGTTGAGAATACCTATGGCCCGGTTTATATAGGTGAGGCTGATTTGGAAACGGCTGCGGCGAGCCCCCAAGGCCCGGCGCTCCAAGATTTCGACGACCGAAAGTGGAGACTTTTAAACCTACCCCATGACTTCGTCGTGGAAGGTAAATTCAACCCCAAGGGTAATGATTACAACGGCTACTTGATCCCGGGCATCGGCTGGTACCGGAAGGAATTGGATATTCCGGCTTCCGACCGGGGCCGTAGGCTATGGCTCGATTTCGACGGGGTTTTCCGCAACAGCCGGGTTTGGCTCAACGGCCGCTTTTTGGGCCGCCACAACAGCGGTTATACCCCCTGCCGCTACGACCTTACCGGCCTGGTCCGCCATGGGGGCAGGAATATTCTTTCCGTCCGGGTGGATGCCCGTGGGGCCGAGGGCTGGTGGTATGAGGGGGGCGGCATTTACCGGCATGTTTGGTTGACCAAGGCGGAACCGATTCACGTGGCCCCCTGGGGCGTCTACGTGGTTTCCAAGCCCGTGGGGAAAGGGGCTTTGGTCAACATTGAAACAACCCTTCGGTCCGCCAAACCTGAGTCCGGGAAATTGCGGCTGATAAATGAAATCAAAGACCCGAAGGGGCGGTTGGTCCTGAAACTGGCTTCCGTATTCACACCCGGCGCCAACGGGGAAAAGATCCTCCGACAAAATGGCAGTTTAAAGCGGGCCCGGCTTTGGAATTTGGAAAATCCCCATCTTTACAAGGCAACCACGCGCATTGAGCGGGGCGGCCGTGAATTGGACCGGGTCGAGACCACCTTCGGCATCCGGTCCATCCGGTTCGACAAGGACAAGGGGTTTTTCCTCAATGGAAAGCCCGTCAAGCTGAAGGGCACCTGCAACCACCAGGACCACGCGGGATTGGGCGTGGCCCTGCCCGCCCGGCTTTTTTCCTACCGTCTCGAAAAACTCAAGGCCATGGGTTCCAACGCCTACCGCTGCGCCCACCATCCCCACGCCACCGAGCTTTTGGACGCTTGTGACCGGATGGGGATGTTGGTGGTGGATGAGAACCGCCGCCTGGGGGATTCCCCTGAGGTCTTGGAACAGGTTAAGGCCATGGTCCTGAGGGACCGCAACCACCCCAGCGTCATCCTTTGGTCCATGTGCAATGAGGAACCCAAGCAGGGAACTCCGGAAGGGTACCGGCGGGGGTTCACCATCAAGAAAACGATCCTGCGGCATGACCGGACACGGCCCATTACCGCCGCCGTGAACCACTCCTTTGAGGGGGGAATCCGGAGGCTGGTGGACGTGGAAGGGATCAACTACAACATCAACCAGTACGAGGATTTTAGGAAGAACCATCCCCAGACCCCCTTCTTTGGAAGCGAGACCGCCAGCACCCTTTGTTCCCGGGGCATTTACAAGACCGACCCCAAGAGGGGCTACGTCAGCGCCTATGACGTGAACCACACCCTGTGGTCCTTGCCGGCGGA
>DATKOC010000066.1:0-8068 GCA_035524855.1 bacterium | reverse complement strand
AACCGGGGGTGCCCTTGATCATCCCGCAGAACGTCTCCGACGCGGTCAAGGACGCCGCCCGCGCCCGTGCCGACAGCCCCGATTACGCGGATTGGAAAAAGGTTGGGAAGAAGTACTAATACAGCGTTGAGAAGTGTTCTTTTTTAGCCCTTCTCCCCTTACGCCCTTATCCACCATCGGAGACTAGGAAATTCCGGGAGGACGCTGTCTCGCTCCACCCCCTCGACAAGGCTCGGGGCCTATTAACTTTGCCCTGAGGCTCTCGAAGGGCCATCCCCCCGTGGGGATCCCCTTTCGCTCGCTCGAGTTTGTCCCCTGGCGGCCACTCGGCTGGGGCGTTCGAAGAGAAGGGCTGGGATATATTTAAAAGCTTTAACACCGAAACTGCCCGGCTAGAAATAGAGGTGGCCAAAAAAATGCCGTGCCTGCGCCAACAACCCCGAGTACTTGCCCTGGAAAAAAATAGGCCAAAAATACTAGGGTACCCCGCGGCCCTCGGAGGGGCGGATTGGAAAATGGTCGGCCAGAAGTACTAGCCACCTCCATGGCAACCCTCAGGGAGCGGTCTTGAAACAAAAAAGCCCGGCGGGCCAAAGGCCCCCGGGCTTTTTTTAGGTCCCTGCCGTCCGGCATCAAAAAATCCAGTGGAAATTGTCCAGCAACACCACCGAGTCGTCGTTCCCGTCCCCCTGGTCGAAGAGGATGAACTTCAGTTGAACCGTGTCTCCCCCGGTGGCGGGAACCGACATTTCCAGCCAGCCGGTGGCCCCGAAGTTCTCGAAACCCGTTCCCGTCAATTGGGATCCTCCTAGGTAAGAACAGCCGTTGGACACGGAGGACACCGGGAAAGGCGAATAGGTGCTGACCCGGTTGCCATTGCTGTCGAAAGCCACTTGGGTGTTGGTGCGCGTGGAATCGTTGACAAGAACGACGAAGCGGTCGTTGAAGGCCGACCCGACCCAGTTGGGGTACTCCGAGTCGTAAAAATCGAAGTCAATCTTGTAGCCGGTCGCCTGCGCCGGCACAGTGACGGTCACGTCGAACTCGTTCGGGTCGAAAACATAGGTCGAGTCCGGGGCCGGGGTCGCAATGCTCGTCGCGCAGGAATAGGCCCAACTGCTCACCGACAGGGGGTTGACCACGCTGACCCCGAAATTCGTCCCCAAGGTGACGGCGGCATAACCGGAGTCGCCCGGCCTCGCGGCGATGCCGGTGGAAAGCATCAGCATGTTGGAACCCGCCCGGGGCGTGACATTGGGCCCGTAATTGCTGATGATACGCCGGGCCGTGGAGTTGGAATAAATAGAGAAGTTGGCCGAAACCACCCCCTGGCAAAGTTCCATGGCCATCGCGCAGTTGGCGGCAGTCGTGGAGGCCAACCCTGAGTCGCAGGGCGGGATGGGCGTGAAGGTGGCGGTATTGGTGGGCGTGGCGGTCGCCGTATCCGTCGCCGTGTCCGTCGGGGTGCCGGAGGGGGTCGCCGTGCCCGTGGAGGTAAAGGTCAAGGTAGGGGTTCCGGTAGCGGTCGGAGTGGGGGTCTTCGTGGGGCTGTTGGTCACCACGATGGTCACGGGCGTCCAACTGGAAGTGGGGGTAGAGGTGTAGGTCGAGGTGGCCGTGGCGGTCAGGGTTCCCGGCGGGAAGGTGGCGGTGTTGGTGGCCGTCACCAGGATGGTGACGGGCTGGGTCACGGTCACCGGCCCTGAGGGGTTCGAATTGCTCCCGCAGCCGGAGTGGAGCGCCAGGCCAAGGGCCAACACTAAGAATAAACCAGTGAACAGAGTCTTCCTCATCGTTCGCCCCCCTTTGTCGGGAATGAATGGGCCATATTTTCACCAAGATGGGGTGGCGGCTCAAATCAAATCAGGGTGAATTGAGGAAATCGGTAACCCCCCTAACCCGAGACCACCAGTCGAGGGTTGAGCCTTGGGTGTGCCGGGCCCAGAGCCTGAGCTTGCGAAGGCTCACATAAGGCCCGGCGCCCGGCGCCGGTATATAATCCGTGCCGTATCGGCCGTTCCATAATCAGGGGGTTCAATGCGGGTCCTTTTTCACCTCTTTCGTTCCAAGTCCGGCTTCATCCTCCCGGCCTTGGGCCTCCTGGCCGTAATGGCCACGCTCCAAATCTCCTGCGGATCCAAAAGCTCCCCCGCCGCCCCCGCAGCGCCCACCGCCACGCCGACGCCGCCCGGCCCCACGGCCACGCCGACCGTTTCCCCCGGAACCCCCACTTCCACGCCGACGAACACCCCCACCTCCACGCCCGGCAGTCCGACCGCCACGCCGACTTCCACCTTTTACAGCCTCCCCACCCTCTCGCCCACGCCCACCCCCACCGACGGGGCCGCCCCCGGCGTTTACTGGTACTACGGTAATGTCGTGAACTTCACCTACGACGGCGCCACCACCTTCTACAACGGCCTGACCTGCCAGGTGGTGCTCACGGTCAACGGGGCGGCGGAATCCACCTGCGGGGTCACCGTTTCCGGCCCCGGCGTGACCATGCCGGTGGCCAACTCCGGCACCATCGGCCTCTACGGGGTCACTTACGCCATTTATTCGGCCGACCTGCCCGTGACCTACCAGCCGGGCGGCTCCTACAGCCTCTTGACCGCCACCTCCGCGGGCACCGCCGCCGCCACCCTCACGGGCCCGGGCGGCATCACGCTGGCCTCGGACGGCTCCCAAGCCTCCTGGGCCCACGAGGGCAACGGGGATCACGTCCTGGTCCAGTCGCCGCTCTACAACACCACCTTCCGCACGCCCATCGGCTATGACATGCTCTCGCCCGTCGCCATCCCCCCCTCCGCCTACCAGGACGGCCCGGGGACCTATACCCTCCTGGCGACGATCATGAACCGCTCTTACTCGATCACCGGCGGCTCGGGTTTTTTTTACGTCTCCGATGAGTTGGACAAGGACCTCGCGAAATAGTCCGGCCCGTTCGCCTTAAAGAAAAACCCCGGCACTCCCAAAGCGTGGCCCTCACGCTCAAATCTTTCCCCTCGGCTTGTGTCCTCGGGGAAGGAGCTTGTGGTTTTGGGCCAAGGGCTTTCAACAAAAAGAGCCTCGGATTTTTCTAAATCCTTGACCCAAAAATTCGTCCCTGAGAACTTTGAGTCTCTGTGGTGAAATACCTTTGCCTTCCGCCTTTATCAAAAGAACCTTACTCCGTGGCGAAAACCCTGGGTCGCCGTGGTTCAGCCGGTTCCAGGCCAACTCCGTCTTGCTTGAACCTGAAACCCTCCCGCGGACGGGGCCCAAAATCCTTTTCAGGCGGGCCGAACCCCGCCTTTCATGACTGCCCAAAAGGGGGGGCAACTTATACTTTGAATTTTTTTTGACCGGAGGACTATAATCCACGCTAATTCAACACAGCGTGCCCTTCGCTTCACCACGCGTGGCCGTCCGGTTGAAAATATTTCAGTGGAGGTTTTTTATATGCCGAATTATCGCCAAGTAAGGTTAATCGTTTTTACGTTTTTCCTGGCGCCTCTCGCGCTCCTCGCGCCGCAAGCCCGGGCCCTCGACGGGTCCTTCGGGCTCCAATTGGGCTACGCCGCCTCCTCCGCCACCAACCACGCGCCCATCAAGGCCGACAGCGGCTTCAACTTCTACGGTTCGGGCGAGGTCAACCTCGTCCCCACCCTGGCCCTGGGCCTCAGCACCGCCTTCACGGACCTCTTCAAGAGCGGCGACCGCGTCTACGCGGACGGCACCCAGCTCTACCTGCGCTATTCCCCCTGGAAGGGCCTGGATTGGTCCCCCTACGTTTCCGCCGGCGCGGGCCTGCGCCTGTTTTACGATGTGGATTCGAACCACCGTTGGTGGAAGGGCGATTTCCAGAATTCCCTGGCCCTGGGCGTGCGCCATCCCCTGGCGAAGGACCTGGACCTGGACTTGACGGCCTTCTTCGACAACAACCCGGGCTCGGGCGCCAGCCTGCAGACCTTCGGCATGAGGGCCGGCGTGTCCCTTCCCTTCGACTTTGAGGCCGGCGCGACCCACACCACCGCCAACGCCCAGTCCGGTCCCGCGGGCGCGGGGACGGGCATGGCGAAGCCCCTTTCCAAAGCCGCTCCCGCCGCCCAAGCGGCCGCCTCCGTCTCCAAGGACGGGGCCGTCACGCCCAAAAAGGCGAAGGTCAAGCACCACCGGAAACCCGCCACCGCCGCCAATGGCCAGGAAGCCGGGCAGCAAGCCATCGGCATCCCGACCCCAACGGCCAAGTAAGCCAACCCCAAAACCCCAAAAACTTATCCAGAAGGGGGGGCTCAGGTCCCTTTTCCCCCCTTTGTGGATAAAAAATAGGCCTTTGTAACCCCAGGAATGGATCCGACTTAATACGGGGGGATGGGTTTCCGGATTTCCCTTGGTTATTTCACCCCCACCGGCGATAAAATACCGATTCACAAGGAGTTGCCCAACAAATGATGCAGTCGCCCTCCCACACCTACCGCCTCATGGCCGCCGTCACGGCTTTCTTCTTTATAAGCGGCTCAACCCTGCCCCTATTTGCCTCTGATTCGAGGCCACAAGCCGAGAATCAAGACCTGAGTGTGCCGGCCCAAAAGAAAAAAGGGGCTGGTGCCGCCGCCTCAACGCCTGTCCCCGCCAAACACTCCGGCAAAACAGCTAAATCCGGCGGGGCCCCCAGCCACAAGAAAAAGCCCAAGAAGAACCCGGCCGCCGCCGAAAGCGCCTTCTCCGACGACTACCCGACCCTGCGCATCGGTCCGGGAGACGTGCTGAACATCCAGGTTTACGGGGAAAGCGGTTTCGTGGGTTCCGGCGGGGGCACCAGCGGGGTCGTCAGCCAGCTTCCCACCGAGTACCAGGTGGACTCGGAGGGCCTGATCGTCTTCCCCTTCCTGGGCCGGGTGAAGTTGACGGGCCTCACGCCCGCCGAGGCCAGCGAGAAAATCGCGCGCCTGCTCTCCAAGCCCCGCAAGGTGACGGTGCTGATTAAGGATTCCAACACCTACTACGTCTCGGTCATGGGCAACGTGCCCAAGCCCGGCAAGTACCAAATCCTGGGCAAGCCCACCCTGCTCTCGGCCCTGTCCCTGGCGGGGGGCCCGCTTCCCGACACCGACATGGGGGGGACCATCCTCATCCACGACAAGGTGAAGCAGAGGCTGAACCTGGACCGTTACCTGAGGGACACCAGCGTCCAGCTGAAGGACCCCTACCTTTACCCGGGCGACGTGCTGATGGTCCAGCGCAGCGCCTGGCCGACGATCGGGGAATGGGCCATCGTGGCCTCCATCCTCGCCAGCCTGGCGGTGGTGACGGTGGACCTCAGTAATTTGAAAAAATAGTCAGGAATTAGGAGTGAGGAGTTAGGAGTTTAAAGAAATGAGCGTCAAGAATTTTGGATTTCATTCCTAACTTCCAATTCCTAACTCCTAACTTAACCCGAGGCAAATTTTGATGGAAAGTAACCCAAACCATAACACTGACCAATTCACCGCCAGCAACGGGCAGGAGGAAGAACTCAACCTCCGCGACCTGCTTCGCGTGGCCCACTCCCACTCCAGCTTCATCACCAGCTTCACGCTTATCGTGATCCTCCTGGCGGGCCTCTACGCCTTCCTATGGCCCCCCACCTACGAGGCCACCACCACCGTCAAGGTGCCCGACATCTCCCAGACCGCCCAGGGCATGCTGCGCATGCTGGTCCCCATGAGCGGCTCGGGGGACCCCATCCAGACCTACGTGGAGATCTGCCAGTCCCAGACCGTGGCCGCCTCGGTGGCCAAGGCCCTCAAGCTGTCCTCCCTCGCCGAGTATTCCAACCTTACCGACCAGGAGATCACCGAGAAGCTCCTCAAGAAAACCGTGAAGGTCACCAACGTGAAGACCTCCAACGTCCTTTCCATCACCACCCGCTCCCACGACCCCCAGTTGGCCGCCTCCCTGGCCAACACCTGGGCCCAGGCCTTCATCGCCGTCAACCTCGACGTCTCCCACAAGGGCGCCCAGTCCAAACGCGAGTTCCTCGAGGGCCAGGCCAAGGAAATGAAGACCCGGCTCAACAGCCCGCACCTGCGGCTGAACGACGAGTCCAAGGCCGACGAGGTCATCTACGCCCAGCTTTTGCAGGAACTCCAGCAGGCCCAGATCGAGGAGAAGGTCAACGACGCGGGCATCGTGGTGGTGGATACCGGCGTGGTGCCCGAGAAGCCCGTTTCCCCCAAGAAGCTCCTCACCCTCATCCTGGGCCTCCTGTTGGGGCTGGCCGGCGGCCTGCAGGGCGCCTTCCTCCTGGAGCGCTTCCAGGACCGGCTCAAGCACGAGGACCAGCTGAAAAAAACCACGGGGCTCGCCAACCTGGCGGTCATCCCCGACTTCAAGGAGGAATACCCCGAGGGCATGGCGCCCCCCGACCCCAAGGAGCGCTTTTCCCCCAAGGTGCTCATCCAGAACCCCGTCTTCCAGCACGCCTATTACCGGGAAAGCTTCAAGATCTTCCGCACCAACCTCACCTACGCCCGGGCCGATAAGCCCGTCAAGGTGGTCACGGTCCTCTCCTCCGGCCCCGAGGAGGGCAAGACGCTCGTCAACGCCAACCTGGCCATTTCCCTCGCGCAGGCGGGCAAGAAGGTCCTGCTGGTGGACGCGGACCTGCGTAAATCGTCCGTGCGCAAGATCTTCGGCATCGAGAACGGCATGGAGACGGGCCTTCCCCTGGCCCTGACCGGGCAGAGGCCCTGGAAGGAACTGACCCGCCCCTCGGGCGTGGAGAACCTGGACCTCATCCCCAACACCGTGGCCCCGCCCAACCCCGCGGAACTATTGGGGAGCGAAACCATGAGGAAGTTGATCGAGGATTTCAGGAAGACCTACGATTACGTGGTCCTCGACGGGGCCCCCGTCCTTCCCGTCACCGACTCGGTGGTGCTTTCCACCTACATGGACGGCGTCCTGCTCCTGGCCCGCTGGAACGCCACCCGCTCCCACGAACTCCACAAGGCCCTGTCGCACCTGAGGAACGTCGGCGCGCCCATCCTTGGCACGGTCCTCAACTTCGTGCAGATGAAGAAGAACCTCTACGGCTACGGTTATGGATACGGATATGGCGGCTATGGCAAATATCGCTATGGGTCCGAGACCCATAGCGAACAAGAAGCAAAGAAATAAGAAACGCCTTTTCTTATTTCTTTGCTTCCTCGAGCCATAGCCGTCCCATGAAGAGAAACCCTCCTTTCGCGTTTGACGAGGTTTCTCTTCATGGGACGGATAGTTCAGTTTTTTGGGGGTGGGAAGGTTTGGCGGTTACGGGAAATATCGGCACGGCTCCGACAAACCCGCTAAGGAAGAAACCGAAAAGTCTTAAGCCGCGAATAAAGGTCGACATGAAGTACAAAAAAGAACAAATATTCAACCAGCTCCGGAAAGAACGCGATTTCCTCAATAAATCCGGGGTGAGCCGAATCGGCCTTTTCGGTTCCACCGCCCGTGGGAATGACCGGGAAAAGAGCGATCTCGACTTCCTCATCGAAATGAAATCCCCCACATTTGACGGTTATATGGACGTCAAGCTTCGATTGGAGGATTTATTTCATAGGCGCGTGGACCTTGTCTTATCCCACCGCATTAAGCCAAGGCTGCGCGAAAAAATACTGGCCGAGACCATCTATGCCCCGGGATTATAAAGTTTACCTTGAGGATATCGTCGAAGCCGTCTCCCGGATCGAAACCTATATTTCGGGCAAACCATGGGTGGAAGCGGCCAAGGATTTCATGACTTTCTGCTGTTATTTTGAAAGGAGCCGTTTTATGAAAGGCCAGTATAAAATTTTTGCCGCCGCGTTCATCCTGCTTGCCGGGGCCCAGGCGCTCTGGGCGGCGGGGCCCACCTACCCCCCCGATACCATCGCCGCTTCCGCCGAGTGGACCCAGGACCGGAGCCCCTACGTCATCGCCTCCGACGTCACCGTCGCCCCCGGCGCGGTCCTGACCATCGACCCGGGCGTGGAGGTGCGCTTCGCCTCCCCGGCGGCCTCCCCCCAGGGGCCGGGCCCCAACCTGCGGGTCAAGGGGGCCCTCCGGGCCCTGGGCAACC
>DATKOC010000065.1:0-7365 GCA_035524855.1 bacterium | reverse complement strand
CGTAAGTTTTTTCACCTGCGGCGCCGTTTGGGACGAGGTGTTCCAGGGCATCCTGGAGTTCCTGTTCCTGATCCTGGGCGGTGGATTCACCCTGGTCTCCATCCTGGATTACCTCTATGACAAGTACTTGGGACAAAACGCTTCCGAGGAGAAAAAATGAACCGCTTTACCGCCAAGACGCCAAGACGCCAAGGGGAACCTGAATATGATCCGGCGCCGACACCCAAAAAAGATTTGACCCTCTTCCGCGACGCATCCAATGGAGTTTGCCTTTCTTGGCGTCTTGGCGTCTTGGCGGTGAAAAACTTTAAGGCTTCTTTAGTGTTTTTGTTGGTTTTCATCCTGGCCCTGAGCCCCGGGCTTGTGTCGAGGGCCCTCGCCCAGGACGACAAGGATTCGGCGGAAGATGGAGAGGTGGCGGCCATCCAGCAACTGGCCCAGCACGGGTATTTGGGCGACAAGAAAGATTTCTACCTTTCCGCGAAGTCCTTGGCGGAGGACGACGTCACCGACGCGCTCATCAAAGTGAACGCGCAACTGGAAACGGTGGACGTCAAAGCGATCCCGCCCGGCAAAAGCCCCTATCAAGCTGGGGACCTCCAGGTGCTCCTGAAGCTGGTCAAGGATAAGGCGGAGGATATCCGCGCCCGCAAGGTGTCCGCTTGGAAACTCCAGAAAAAGGTGGAGAAGCTCCTCGCGCTGGCCAACGCGCCCGCGGGCGACGCCAAGGCCGCCGCGCCGGCTTCCACCCCCGCGCCCCCAGGGGAAACCGCCAAGCCCGCGCCCGCGGACACGCCGGTTCCCGCCGTCAGTCGAGAGGAATGGACCCAGTTGAAAAGCGACCTCCAGGACCTGACGCGCAAGACCAACGACATGCGCGACGCCTACGACAAGAAGATCGACGCACTCCAAAAATCCGACCTGGATTCCAAGACCGCCCTGGCCGACGTCAAAACGGCCAATGAGGCGATCCGGGCCGCCAACACGGACCTGAAAACCTCCGACGCCGAGCTTAAGGCCTCCAACGCCGACAACCTGGAACAGCTCAAGCTGGTGAAAAAACTCCTGGACCGGGTGCAGGACGACCTGAAGTTGTCGAACGACCACATCGAGCAGGTGGCCAAAAAAGCCGCCGAAAAGACCATGACCGACACCGAGCTCCAGCAGGAGCTCCAGGTCATGCACAAGGACTTGAGGGATAACAGCCAGGATGTTAGCATCCTCAAGCAGGAAGTGGCCAAGCTGGACAAGACGGACAGCCAGTCGAACCAGAACCCCTTGGACGAGTTCCTGGGTTCCAAGTGGCTGGCGGGTGGGGCGCTGGTGGTGGGGGTTACTGCTTTAATTATTTCAGTCACAAGGAAGTGACCGAAATTAATAATACGGAATTTTGAATGAAGGTTAATTTTCGGCGTTTGATCGCCGAAATGTTCGAATGAGTTTATTCTTGTTTGGCCAGGCACAAGATTTTGGAACTTTTGCCAAAGACAAAAGTGACCATAATTCAAAATTGGGAATTCATAATTGCTTTTAAGGAGGGGTTGAAAATGTTCATCGGTCACTATGCCGTGGGTTTCGCCGCGAAAAAATGGGCCCCGAAGACGTCCCTCGCCACCCTGGTGGGCGCGGCCATTTGGCTGGACCTGGTTTGGCCGGTGTTCGTCCTGCTGGGTTGGGAGCATTTCAACATTTCCCCCAACCTGAAGGTCTCCCCCCTGGAGTTCGTGGACTATCCCTTGAGCCATAGCCTTGTCATGGCCGCCGCCTGGGGCGTGGCGTTCGGCGCCGTTTACCTCATCCTCAAGAACGACCTGAAGACCGCGGGTATCCTGGCGGGGCTGGTCGTGAGCCACTGGGTCCTCGATCTCCTCGTCCACCGGCGTGATCTTCCCCTTTTGCCCGCCGAAGGAAACAACTGGGACGCCCACAAATACGGGTTCAAGCTCTGGGACCATCCCGCCGTGTCCGTACCCCTGGAGTTCCTCCTGTTCGGGGTGGGGATTTGGATCTACCTCAAGGCCACGAAATCGCTCGACCGCGCCGGCAGCGTGGGGCTCTGGTGCCTCGCGTTGTTCCTGGCGGGCACCTTCATTTGGAGCATCAACAGCCCCCCACCGCCCAATACCAGCCTGGTGGCCTTCATGAGCCAGCTCCAGGTCCTGGTGGTCATCGCGGCCTACTATGTCGACGGGCACCGAAAAGCCGCCTAAGAAACCGCCCCTGGCGGGGGAACCTGCACCAACAAGCTTTTCTCGTTGGTCAGGCTGACCATTCCCATGGGCGCCCCCGGAATCCGCTTGACGTTCTTTTTCTCCGTGTAGCTCACGCTCACCTTCTCCCCCGGCTGGGCCTTACTGCGTCCGGCCGCCACCCGGGCCGCCGCCAGGATGAGCTCCTCGGTCATTTTCGCGTCCCGCTGGAGCCGCCGTAGGATGACGTGCGATCCGGGGAAGTCCCGGACGTGGAACCAGAGGTCAGCAGGCTGGGCCAACTGGAAAGTGACGTACTCGTTGGCGGCCGCCGAGGTGCCCGCGCAAAGCTCGAACCCCTTCCCCAGTTTTTCCCGGAAGATGTTGGGCGTCGGGACTTTCGGTTCCGCCTCCTTCTTGGGTTTTCCCTGGGGTTCCTTTTTCTTGGGGAACAGGTCCTGGAAGGCCTTCCGGATTTCCACCGCGTCCCGGAGGGCGGGCAGGCTCCGCTGGGCCGATTTCAGCTGGTTCAACCGATCCTGGATTTCCTTTTCCCTTTGCTCCACCAAGGCGAGGCCACGGGAACCTTTCTGGGCCTTTTTGAAGTAGCGCTGGGCGTTTTGGAGGGGAGTGATGCCGGGATCGAGGGGGATCAACTTCGGGTCGGGACCGCCCCGGACCACGTCCTCCAAGGTGACCTCGGAGAGGTGAAGTTTCACCTTGTGGAGCTGGGCCATCAGGAGTTCCCCCCACCATTGGTATTGATCCGATTTCTCCGCCTCGGCCCGGTCTTTCTTCAGCTTCTCCATAATTCTCTTCTCGTGCTTGATGGCCCTCGTCACTTCGGATTCCAGCTTGGTCCTCGCCGACAGCTGGTCGCGGTATTGGGTTTCCAACTGAAAGAGCCGGCCTAAGGCCTTGGAAGCGGAGGTGTAGGGAAGGAGTCCGTTTTCGGTTTCGGGTTGCAATGGAAAAACCTTCATGGAAGGCGGGGGGCCGGGGAAAAGGGTGAAGCGTTTCCAACCTTCCTCCAAGATTTCTTTCCTGACTCTTTCCCATTGGGAGAAGGACTTGTCCCCGAAATGCCCCAGGTAGGCGGCCAGTTCGGTATCGGCCCCCCGCAAGTCGTTCTTGAGCCAAGAAGCCAAGGGAGGTCGCCCGGCCTTTTCCCAAAGGGATTTGAGTTCGGGTTCGCCCAGCTTCCAGAGATTGGGCTTTTCCATGGATTGGGGCGGCCCGCCTTCAGTATGGGAAGCGGGCTTGGATGACGAAGCGGGCCATGCCCCATGTTCGTTTATTGAATTTAAGTAAGAAGGTCCATGGGGCGGAGGATTGTAAAGGGCCTGCGGCATGACGGGCCGTTCCACCTCGCTCTTGTAACGCAGGGCGCTAATGATGAGGTTGTCGGGGCCGACCAGGATGACGTTGGGGTATTTGGGGATTCCCTCAAAGACGATCCGGAAGGAGCCTTCGGCGGCCTTGAGGACGAAATGGATGAGGCGCTCGCCCGGCTCCGACTCCACGGCGGTCAATTGGGCGTATTCCAGGTGCTTGCGAAGGGACCGGCAGAAGTTCGGCGGTTTGGAAAGGGCGGTTCGCTTTTCCGTCCCGGCGAAGAGGAGGGGCTTCAGGGGCAGGAGGGCCAGGGTGAGGTAAAGGGTGGGGCGGTCCGGGTGATAGAAAGCCAATTCCACCGTCTCGGGGGCGGATTGGGAGATGTGCGACAGCCTGCTTTGAAGCAGGGACTCCCGAAGTTCGCGGGTAAGGATTTGGATGAGCGTGGGGGTCAAGGTGGGCCTATTTTAGCGGCCGACAAGGGTTCCGGTAAACCGGCGGATTTCAACGGGCTTTCCTCACCTGAAATCACTCAGGTTGGAGATGGAATCCGGCGCGGAGGAAGCCGCGGCGGCGCCGCCGGGCTTGTAGGGCGGGATGCCATTCACGAAATAGTGGAATGAATTGAGCGGTTTGGAATCGTCCTTGGGATTCAACCGGGCGTCACCGGGAATTTCGTAATAATAAAGGGTGTCCCCGACCATCCCCGTGGGTTTCAAGCGGCCCACCCAGCGCGATTGGAACCTGAAAAGGTCGGAGTACATCATGTCATCGTAAAGGAGGGCGGGATCCAGGATGTAAACCGTTCCGGCTTGCGGCGCCTCCAAGTCCTTGGCGGTCCAAGGGTCCCAGTCGAGGCCGTAGAAATGGGGATCGGTCCTTTGGGAGGTCATGAGCTTGACCTTTTCCCAACCCCGGTTCTTTCCCAACTCCGCCAGGCGTTTCATATCCTGCCCAAAGTCCCAATCGAAACTATAGAGGTGGGTTGGTTTATCCCAGGCCGGCATGAGCTCGTTGGCGTAGGCCAGGTGGCCGGGGAAACTCAACAGCGCGCTCAGGGCGTGCCACGCCAGCAAGGGAAGGGGTAGGCAGGCCCCGCCGGCCGCGCCCAACCAGCGCCGGCTGGAGACCCATAGCCAGGACCATCCCCTGGACGCCAGCAGGACCAGGAAAGGAAAAGCGGGAAGGGCGTGGCGGAGCGTCATGGATTTGACCGAGAGCATGAACAAGCCCAGGTAAACCAGGGGTGGAACCCAAACCCAGTTGGGCAGGTTTATTTTGCGGGTGAGGGCCCCGCCCACCCCGGCCAGTAAAAGGGCGAAGAAGGGCAGGGTTGTCTTATAGAAGAAGTGGTAGGGAAAGTTCAGGTAGGAGCCCCGCTCCCAGAATTTCCCGGCGAAAAAGGTTCCCGTCCCCGTGATGCCGGGTTGCTGGTCGAGGTAGCCGGAAAGGTAATGGGCGTACAGGGAAAAGGGGGACGAATGCCCGGGACCCGCGAGGGTGCCCGGGATATAACAAAGAGCGATGGCGAGGGCGAAGCCCGCCAGCCAAATGAGGCTTTTCAGGGCCCGCGCGGCCAGGTCCCCACGGTGGGCCACAAGCCGCCTCCACCCCAGGACTTCCAAGGCCGCCACGACCGGCAGGATGAACAAGCCGTTGTAGCGTCCGGCGGCCGCCAGGCCGCCGATAAAGCCCGCGGCCAGGAAGGGGAGGGGGCGGGGGCTGTCCTGGACGCGGGCAAAAGCCAGGACCGCCAGGAAAAACCAGAAGGCCACTTGCATATCCGCCTGGGCCGTTCCGCCATAAGCCAGCAAGGTGGGTTCGAAGGCCCAAAGCAGGAGGCCCGCGATTCCCTCCGCGAGGCCTCCTCCCTTGAGGAGGCGGTAGAGCAGGAATCCCACGGCGAGTCCCACCAGCCAGTTGACGCTCCGGCTCCAAAGGGTGATGGAGGGCAGTTTCGCGCCGTTGTCCATGAAGAGGAACCAATAGGACTTTTCGGGATAACCCTTGCGTTCGGGCGAGGGCGGGAACAAGTCCATCGGCAGGAGGGGGAGGGCGCAAAGCGCGGCGGGGGCGGAGGTCCCCAGGTCCGTCCAAACGTCCCCGTTCCTCCAATAGTTATAGGCGGCGGTCAGATCCCACTCCTCATCGATGACGGTGGAATCGCCCCACCACCGGGGGATGATTTGGAGGCTGAAGGCCAGGGCGCAGAGGATGAAGGCGCCCAGGAGGGCGCGTTTGGAATCAAGCATGGCCGGGATTATAGCCCGCGGGCCCATCCGCCGGGATGGTACGGAGGAACCCCGTTGGGGTAATAAGGGAAGGAATTGATGATTTCCGAACGGTCGGGAGGGGAGAGGCTGGGATCGCCGGGAATCTCGTAATAGTAGAGGGTGCCACCCACGTTTCCGGTGGCGGGAAGGCGACCGACCCAGGGGGATTTGGAAAAGAGGCCCGAGTAATAGGAGTCGCCCCGGGTGATGTCGGGGTCCAGCACGTAAACGAAACCCGGCTGGGGCTGGGCCAGGTCCCGGGCGGTCCAGGGTTCCCAGGGGAGCCCGTAGAAGTAAGGATCGGTCCTTTGGTAACTCATTAATTTGGCCTTCTTCCACCCCCTTTGTCCGCCCAGTTCCGCCAGGCGTTTCATGTCCTGGCCCAGGTCCCACTCGAAGGAGTTGAGGCAGGCGGCTTTTTGCCCCGTCGTCATGAAGTCGTTGGCATAGGCGATGTGGTTGGGGAAATTGCAAAGGACGCTCACGGGATGCCAGGCCAAAAGCAACGCCGGGAAATAGCGGACGATCCTTGTTTGGGACTTTCTCGATTCTTTCCACAGCCACTCAAAAGCCGCTCCGGCTATCCATATCAGAAAGGGATAGGCGGGCAGGGCGTGGCGGATAGTCATGGATTTGACCAGAAGATAAAAGAAGCCGAGATAAATGGCGGGCGGCACCCAGACCCAGGCGGGCAAGGAAATTTTCCGGGTGAGGCCCAGACCCAAGCCCAAGCAAACCAGTAAAAAGAACGGGACCGTGTTCTTGAAGAAAAAGTGATAGGGAAAATTAAGGTAAGAACCGTTCTCCCAAAATTTTCCCGCGAAAAAGAGGGACAGGCGGGTCACCGCGGGCTGTTGGTGGAGGTAATCGGTGATGGAATGGGCGTAAAACAAAAAGGGCAAAGGGTGGCCCGGGAAGAAAAGGGTGCCCGGCAGGTAACAAGCCAGGATGGCCCCGAGAAAAAAGGCGGTGAACAGGGCCAGTCCGGGAATCCGGCCTTTTAACCGGGACCAGCCCGGGCCCCTCATCCCCCCCTCTGCCAGTTCCAGGACGCCGAGAACGGGAAGGATGAGAATGCCGCTGTAACGGGCCGAGGCGGTGAGGCCGGCTAATAGCCCCGCTAAGGCAAAAGTTGAATTCCTTGAAGTGGCCTGGGCTCGTCGGTAGTTAAGGACGTAAAGGAAAAACCAAAAGGTCACGGCGATATCGGACTTGGCGATGCCGCTATAGGCCAGGAGGTTGGGCTCGAAGCCCCATAGGACGAGGACGGCGACCCCCTGGACCAAGGGTCTTTCTTGGACGGTCCAAAAAAGTAAAAAGCCGATGAGGAGTCCCAAGAGCCATTGGACACCCCGGCTCCAAGCGGTGATGGATTGAAGCCGGTTGAGGTTGTCCATGAAGAGGAAGCGGGTGGGCCTCATATAGTTGGGTTCGTGGGCCAAGTGGGTCTTCAGGTCCATGGTGAGAAGGGGAAGGGCGCAAAGGGCGCCGGGGGCCGAGTTGTTGCAGGGGGTCCACACGTCCCCGGTCTTCCAGTAATAGTAGGAGGAGGTTAATTCCCAAGCCTC
>DATKOC010000064.1:0-8890 GCA_035524855.1 bacterium | reverse complement strand
AATTTTTTCAATCTCATCCCACAAAACACTCTGAGACCACCCATTAAAAGGATTAAATATTTTTATTCCCTCCTCAGTACATTCAACATACTGCAACGTTTGAACCAACCCCACTATTGACAAGGGGACACAAAACAATTCAAAAAGCGCATAATCGTGAAATTCCATTTTTCTAAAATAACCCTCAACAAAAAAACACAAAACTTGCAAAATCACAGGAAAAAAAACAAAAAATAGGGACGTCAGGTATAAAAATAAGCGACGCGATTCTTCAAGTCGCATTTTCCATGGAAATTTTATTTCGTCCAGCATTGCCCCCTCAAATCTCAACTGGAAATTCGAACCCTGTCATCAACTACTTTGATTTTCCCCGCGCAAAACAAGCCTACCGCCTCCGGATAGATGCGATGCTCGACTTTCAAAATCTTCTCCGCCAAGGTTTCAGGCGTGTCGCTCATCATCACTTTCACGCTTCCCTGCAAAATGATGGGTCCCGCGTCCACGCCCTCTGTCACGAAATGAACCGTGGCGCCCGATTCCGGCTCCTTGGCCTTGATGACCGCCTCGTGGACATGGTGGCCGTACATACCAGCCCCACCGAATTTCGGAAGCAGGGCGGGATGGATGTTCATCATCTTGTAAAGGTAGGGCCTCACAATGACGGGCGTCACAATGCGCATGTAACCGGCCAGGCAGATCAAGTCAATTTTTTTGGCCTCACAGAGCCGCAGGACCTCAGCGTCATAGTCCTCCCGGGTGCCGGGGTAACCCTTGCTGGCGATCGAAACCGCCTCGATACGTTCGTTCTCGGCCCGCTCCAGGGCCTTCGCGTCCGGAACGTTGGAGAACACCAGGCCGATTTTGCCCTTAAACAACCCCGCGTTTTGGGCATCCATCAAGGCCTGGAGGTTGGACCCCCCTCCCGAGGCAAATACCGCGATTTTAATCACCGAGAACTCCCAACACGCGTTGACCAATCCGCATCAGAGCCCCATTCCCGTCGAACCGGCCTTGAGCTTCTTTTCTTTTTGATCGATTTCCCAAACTTTGCGAAGGTCTTCCGTGGCCTTGGCGTTTCCAGGGTCGAGGTCCAGGATACGGCGGTAGAGGTTGATGGCCGAGGAATAATCCCGGGTCATGGCGTAGAGGTTGGCGTAGGAAATCAGGAGCGGAACGCAGGTAGGATAATCGAAAAATAAATTTTGATAAATGACAAAGGCCGTGGAATATTCCCCCCCGGCGATCAGGTCACGGGCCTTGCCGAAGTCGTCGAGGAGGTAGATCAGCATGGGATCCAATCGGATGGCCCTCTTCAGTTCCACCTTGGCCTCATCCAAACGGTTGAGTTCCCGCAGCGCCTGGTACTTCTTGAAATGGATCACCAGGTAGTTGGGTGCCACTTCACCCACGGCGTTCCAGTCCGCCATCGCCTTCTCAGCGTCTCCGGGCTTGTTACGGTCGAAATAAAGGGACCCACGGGAATATTTCGCCTCAAGGTTCCCCGGGTCCAATAAAAGGGCCGCCTCGTACTTTCCCATAGCCTCGTCCCATTTGCCCGCCCGGTAACTGTCGGCGGCCTTTTTCAGGTCCATCCCCGCCAATTGCCGCTGAAAAGATGTTTTGATTTCTTGAAAAGCCATGAGCCCAACAACCAGCAGGAGGGGGAACAGATAAGCCTTCATTTCCCCTAAATCCACTTCCCGGTACCGGATGGGGAATTTTTCCATCCGGTAAAAACGCTGGGAGAGGGCCACCGGAAGCGCCGCCAGGAGGAGGAGGGGAACCAGCGTGGAAGGCAGGTACAGGTTCATCCCAAAAAGGTTCTCCACCAGCACACCGGCAAAGGCCGCGAAAACACCGGCACCCAACGATCGGGGGATGGCGTTCGCCGAAAAAAGCTTCCACCATTGGGCTAAGACGGACCAACCCACGAGAAACAGCAGGCCCAAACCGACAATCCCCGTTTCAGCGGTCCATTCCAGCGTCCAATTCGAGGCGTGCTCGACCCCGTACCCCTCCTGGTTTTGCCTCATCATCAAGCCGGCGGGGCGATAGGCGGGAAAGGCGGCCTTAAAACAGCCGAACCCAGCCCCCATAAGGGGGTTGTTCCGTATCATCTCGACACTTCCTTTCCACACTTGGGTCCTAACCCAGTCGGAACCATTTTGGGTGTTGACCCAAGCTTCCATGCGGTCGTGAAGGGGTGGAAAAAACAATGAGAGTGCCACGGTGATCGCGGCAATCCCGAGGACCGACAGGAACGGCCGCAGAATTTTCCCGCGGGCAAAATAGCTGAATCCGTAGACTAGCGCCCCCAGTACCAAGCCCAGCCAACCGAATTTGCTTCCCGTGACGAAAATGGCGATCAAGGACAAGACAAGAAGGCCCGACCAAAGCAGGCGGGTCAAAGCCCTTTGGGCACGGACAAACAGGGCCAGTGCCATCGGCCAAACCATCAATAGATATCCCGCCAGATGTTCCGCTTTCCCAAAGCCCGCCGTCACGCCCCAAAAACTGTTGGTGGTTGACCCCGGCATCTTTTCTGCCAGCCCCAAAGCCTGGCCCACCGCCCAACCGCTCGCGCCTAAACCCGCCGCCATGAAAACCACGAGAAGATTTTCCGCCCGCCAAACTTCCACGCAAGTTTGGGTCAAAAGAAAATACCAAAGTGGAAACACCGCCCAATCGGTGAAGGCCCGCCAACCATAGGTGGGAGTCGGCGAAAAGGCGATCGTGAGAAGAATCCAACCCAAAAGGGCCAGGAGAAACCAAAAGGCGTTGGTTTGGACCCAGGCGACCCGCCCCAGGACTATCCCCCGCAGGACCCAGGCGCAAAGCATGAGATAAACCAGGATTTGCGTCAGGGCCTGCTTGGCGTAAAGAGGGTCCTGGTTTTCATTTTGGGTGAGCGTGGGGATGAAAAAAAGAAGGAGGATGGAAAGGAAAAGGGGGGCCCTTTCCAGGGCCAAATGCCAACCCAATTTTGGCGGGAGATGGGGCAACGGCCGGTTGGGGGTTGTCTCCAAGGGGGATGGTCCTTACACGAACTCCACGCCTTTTTCACCAGCCACGACCTCACCAATGACGGAGGGATCGGCGCCGTTTTTCTTCAAAGCGGCGATGGCCCTGTCCACCTCAGGTTTTCCCACGATAAGGACCATTCCCACGCCCATATTCAAGGAACGGAAAGCCTCGAACTCGGAGATGTTCCCGGTTTTGACCATCCACTCGAAGATAGGAAGGATCTTCCAGGAGCCCTTCTTAAAGCGGATCCTACAGCCGTTCGGCAGTACCCTTGGGGGATTGTCGATAAGGCCGCCCCCCGTGATATGGGCCATGGCCTTGATTTCCACCTGGTCCAAGACCGGATAAATCTCGGGGTAATAACTCTTGTGGGGAATGAGAAGGGTATCCCCAATGGTCCCACCCAGTTCAGGCAGGTAATCGGTGTATTTCAGGCCGGCCACCTCCGTCACGAGTTTGCGGGCCAGTGAATAGCCGTTCGTGTGGAGTGAAACAGAGGGCAGGCCCAGGCAGATGTCACCCGGTTTCACGTTCTGGCCCCGGATCACCTTCTCCTTTTCCACGACCCCCACGATGGTCCCGGCGATGTCATAATCCCCCACTTGGTAAACCGATGGCATTTCGGCGGTCTCTCCCCCGATAAGGACCAGCCCAGCCTTCACACATTCGTCCGTCATGCCGGTGATGATTTGTTCCACCACTTCCACGTCCAATTTGCCCGCTGCCAGGTAGTCGAGGAAAAAGAGGGGTTTCGCGCCTTGGACCAGGATGTCGTTGATGGAGTGCCCCACGATGTCCGTGCCCAGCCCCTTGTACTTGCGCATGGCCACGCCGATTTGGGTTTTCGTTCCGACCCCATCCGTGGAGGAAACCAGGACGGGTTTCTTGTATTGGGTGGTGTCGAACTCGAACAGCCCCCCAAAGAGGCCGATATCGGAAAGAACCGATGGGTTGAATGTTTTTTTGACCAGTTTCTTGATGCGCTGGACCGACTCGTTGCCTTTTTCGATGCTGACGCCGGCGTCCTCGTAACTGACTTGCTTCAAGGGAAAGCCTCCAAAGGGGTTGGCGGGGAAAGGCGTGGCTGGAATGTGGGAAATCATACGGGCAGATAGGTGTCAGGACAAGCCAAAACGCTCTTCCCTCAAACCAACTTGTCGATTCCGGAATCCCGATCGGGTGGTTGTGCGGACGAAGTATTGTCAGTTGACGCCGCACGGGTTTTCCGATTTTTGCGTCGTTGAAGAATCATTCGGTACCGTAGGTATCTAGTGGCTTGACGCAAAGGCCGCAAGGGGAAACTCACGGCCCGGAGCCAAGCCGGCTGGGCGGCTTGAACAGGCTTAATCGGGGAAAACTTGTCTTCGGGTGGAACGGTATAACCGAGTGGCATCGAATTCCACCTCCTTAGCGTACAATCTCGGATGGTAACCGGGATCTTTCAATCACCCGAGAGAACACAGCCCCATCACCCTATAACGCTGGTGAAAAAATCAGTTAAACGTGATTTTAAGGTATCCAACACAACTGTCTTACCCTTGTGGCACCCCCAAAAAATGGTACAATCTCACCCATATTTCCATCTATTCCTGCGAGGATGACATGAAACAAATCATGGTTGTCGCGTTATTCTTGGTCGCCATCGGGACGGCCGCGTTCCTTTCGATTTCCTGCGCTTATGACGGGCCGAGCTATCCCTACACCATCGCCCCGACCTTCACCAATACCCCTACCACAACGGCCACAACTTGCTGGGCCGGAACTCCCGGAACCGCCACTTGCACACCCACCGCGACAGTTCCAGCAACCTCCGCCGTAACCGCCACCGGTGGAAACGTCTTCAGCCCGTCCAGCGTGACCATCACGGCCGGCGGAAACGTAACCTTCGTATTTGGTGGTGGCGTCACCCACTCCCTCTACATTGACAACGGCGCCGGCACTTGCGCCCAAAGTTACATCACCTGGCCTCAAACCATCACTTTCCCCGCCACCGGCACTTACAACTTCCATTGTCAATATCACTCACCTTGCGGCACAACCTCCTGCAACGGAACTTGTACGGGAATGGTGGGGCAAGTCATCGTCCAGTAACTTTTCTTTTTCGTTTTTTCAAAGCCCTCGGAACCCTTCCAAGGGCTTTTTGCTTTCAGGCCGGACTGATACCCCTATACAAAACCAAGAAGCCCCGTTAAATTAAGCCCGGTTTTCAATCCCCACAAGGAATCGAAATTGACCGACAAGACCAAGTGGCTTGGCATTTATTTATTCGTCGGCCTTGTTCCCGTTGTACTATTCCTTGCCTTGGGTAAGGAATCACCGCTTCTCACCAATGGCGTCGTGCTTTATTACCTGTATTTCGCCCCTTATGTCGGCCTTTTCCTCACCGCCATTCTCGGATGGCAGATCAACCAGACACGAATCTTTTGGGCCGCCTTATTTCTTTTGGGTTTTTACCATTACTATCTGAATCCCTCTCTTTTCTTCACGGCCCAGTTCCTGGCCGCAAGCAGGGAGTTCCAATGGGGCGCAGTTGGGCGAAGGATTGAGGTCATCACAGCCGCCTTCCCCCTATCCCTCTGCATCCTCTTCTTGCAAAAGGAATGCCGCCTCTGGAGCGACAAAAGCCTGGCCCGGTTCCTCCTGGCCGGGTTTCCCTTTATCCTCTTCACGGCCATCATGCATTGGACGCCGGATACCTACCAACTGCTTTTTCACTGGAACAACATCCCCATCCTGATCGACGAGAGGGTCACTCCTTTTGCCTGGTCCACGCTGGCTGTGTTCCTCTCGGTGGTGGCGTTCATCCCCGATCTGAAAATCAAGCCCTTCCTTGAATCCCTAGCGGTCACTTTCATTCCCTTCTACCTTCCGGTTTTCACCTATCACCAGGAGCACCGGCGTTTCTTCATCGTGGTGGCCTTTACCGCCATCACCCTTATCCTCCTGCATTCGGTCTTGCACATGTATTGGAAAAAAGTCTATATGGATATTCTGACCGGAGTCCCTAACCGGCAGGCCCTGGACGAAAGGCTCCATACTCTTTCCCAGAACTATTCCCTGGCCATGGTGGACATCGATCACTTCAAGAAATTCAACGATAACTACGGGCACGCCGAGGGCGACAACGCCCTGCGGATGGTGGCCCAGCACTTGGAGGAGCACCTGGGATTCAAGGTTTACCGCTACGGCGGCGAGGAGTTTTGCGTGGTGTTCGAGGGTGAAAGCCAAGAGAGCGCCCATGAGGCCATGGACAAAACACGTCGCGCCCTGGAAAAACGTAAATTCGTCTTGCGCCAGCACAAACGGCAAAAAGGGGAAATCGGGGGGTTCTTCACCAAGAAAAGCGCCTCATCGAGCCGAGGTGGTGTTCCTATCACCATCAGCGTAGGAGTGGCTTCCGCGGGGAAGAATTCTGACGGCTACGAAAAAATCATCAAGAAAGCTGACAAAGCCCTATACGAAGCGAAAGAAAAAGGCCGCAACCGGGTGGTTTCGGACTAAGACTTCCCGTTCCTATCGATCAACATTTATTCACTTCAAGGCTATACTTTTCCGTTTCCATGTCGAATGCCACCGGATACTTAGCCGTGAAGCAGGCGGTGCAATGGCCCTGGGGAGTGCCTTCCACAGCCTTCATCATCCCTTCCACCGATAAATAGGCCAGGCTGTCCACCCTAAGGTAGGTCTGGATTTCTTCCAGGCTGTGGGTGGCGGCGATCAATTCCTTACGGCTGGGAAAATCCATCCCGTAAAAGCAGGGCGAAATGATGGGCGGCGAGGTAATGCGAAGGTGCACTTCCTTCGCCCCGGCGTTTCGAATCATCTTGATGATCTTCCGCATGGTGGTCCCGCGGACGATGGAATCGTCAATGAGGATGACCCTCTTCCCTTCCATGGACTCCTTTACCGCGTTGTACTTCAATCGCGCCCCGAAGTCCCGGATGGTCTGGTCGGGCTCAATGAAGGTGCGTCCGACGTAGTGGTTGCGGATGAGGCCCATCTCATAGGGAACTTTGGATTCCTCGGCGTAACCCGTGGCCGCCATGTTGGAGGAATCCGGCACCGGCACCACCACGTCCGCGGAAACATGGGACTCCTTGGCCAAAATTCGCCCCAATTGCTTGCGGACCTTCTGGACGCTCGTGTTGTAGATACGGGAATCCGGCCGCGCGAAATAGATGTACTCGAAGATGCACATGGAAGGTGATGTCTTCTCGAAAGGCTTGATGGAAACCAGCCCATTCTCGTTGATCATCACGATTTCGCCCGGTTCCACGTCCCGGACGTATTTGGCGTCAATGATGTCGAAGGCACAGGTTTCGCTGGCTAGAACCCAGGAATCATCCAGCTTACCCAAGCAAAGGGGGCGGAACCCGGAGGGGTCCCTCATTCCCAAAAGGCCATCGTCGGAAAGAATAAGAAGCGAATAGGCGCCCCGGACCTTCTGGAGGGAGCTGATCAGGGCCTCCACCAGCGTCCCTTGGCTGGAACGGGCGACGAGGTGCACAATGACCTCGGAATCGACCGTGGAAACGAAGATGGATCCACGGGCCTCCAACTCGTCGCGGATGCGTCGAGCGTTCACCAAGTTGCCGTTATGGGCGATGGCGAGGTTGCCTTGGGCGTATTCCACCGCGATAGGCTGGGCGTTGCGGAGCTGGGAGGAGCCGGTCGTCGAGTATCGGACATGTCCGATGGCCGTTTTACCGGGAAGTTCTTTGAAAGCCGTCTCATTGAAAATATCGGCCACGAGTCCCATGCGTTTGTAGTTGAACAGATGTCCGTTTTCCATGGTGCAGATACCGGCCGATTCCTGGCCGCGGTGCTGGAGCGAATGAAGGCCTAAGTAGGTTATCTTAGCCGCCTCGGAGTGACCATAAATGCCGAAAACCCCGCATTGATCGTGGGGCTTGTCGTCTTCCAGCCAATAGCCCTTCCCTGTCTCTTCCGGGCCGAGATTGTTCACTCCTGGTTCCAATTGACGCTCCTTACGAATGGTTGAGGCCTAGGAGGCCATGATTTTTTCGATACTATTAAAATACAAATCCGCCAGTCGGCTGACGGGCGCCTTCACGGCATCTCCAACGATCAAGGAGTCCCCCTCCACTTGCCCGATCTTCTCAGAGGGAACCCCGAATTCCTTGGCCAAGGCCTCGAGTTGCGCGGTGGAGCCCGGCTTGCAGGAAACAATTACCCGGGACTGAGCCTCGCCAAAAAGCCGGCCATCCACCCTTCCATTTCCCGGCAAGGAAACTTTCACTCCCCGGGTCGGTGCCTCATGCGTCATTCCGGTCATACAACATTCGGCTAATGCTACCGCAAATCCACCGTCCGAGCAGTCATGGGCGCTTTGGAGAACTTTCGCCTCGGCCATGGCTCTCAAGGCCTGGTGAAGCTTGAGCTCGGCTTCCAAGTCCAATTTAGGACAGGGGCCCGTCTTTTTTCCATGGACGAGCTGTAAATAACGGCTTCCACCGATAGAATCCCCGATATTCCCCAATAAATAAACCGTGTCGCCCTCATCCTTGAACCACTGGGTAACGGCCCTCTCCACATTGGAGAAGAGGCCCATCATCCCAACGATGGGGGTGGGGTCGATCGCGCCCGTGGGGTTTTCGTTGTAGAGCGACACATTGCCGCCCGTGATGGGGATGTTGAAAGCCCGGCAAGCGTCCCCCAGCCCCGCGATGACCCGGTCGAAATAGTAAAAAACCTCGGGCTTTTCGGGACTCCCAAAGTTCAGACAATCGGTCATGCCAATGGGATCCGCCCCTGAACAGGCGATATTGCGGGCCGATTCCGCCACGACGATTTTGGCTCCTTCAAAGGGATCCAGGGCACAATAGGAACCCAGTCCGTCAATGGT
>DATKOC010000063.1:0-5820 GCA_035524855.1 bacterium | reverse complement strand
AATATCCTTCACCTGAAGGCGGGCCTGTCCCAATCGCTCAAAGAAATCGGTAAAGACGTTCAATGGTGGGAAGGAGCGCGGGCCAAGGTCCTGGCCGAGCGCTCCAAACGGGTGAGGCCCCACTTGGACGATAAGATCCTGACGGCTTGGAATAGCCTGATGATTTCCTCACTGGCTCTCGGCTATCAGGTTTTGGGGAACGTGGAATACCTGGCGGCCGCCGAAAAAGCCTCGTCCTTCCTCGCCAAAAACCTTTTTAAGGATGGGAGACTGCTGGCTTCCTACCGAAAGGGTCCTTCGGACATCCAAGGCTACATCGACGATTACGCTTTTTTCCAAGCCTGCCAATTGGACCTTTATGAAAGCACCTTTAACACCGCCTATTTAAAGAAAGCGATTGAATTAGAAAAGGACATGGTCCGCTTCTTTGGGGACGAAAAAGCCGGCGGATTTTATTTCACCGGAAACGACCAGAAGGACCAGCACCGGCTGCTTACCCGCACGAAGGAAGGCTATGACGGGGTGATCCCTTCCGGGAACTCGGTGGCGGCCCTGAGTTATTACCGGCTGGCCGAGTTCACGGGCAAAAAAGAATACCGGAGCCGGGCGGACGCCATTTTAAAATGCTACGCCGGGGCGCTGGCCAAGGCTGGCCCGAATTTTCCTGAAATGTTGCGGGCGTTCCAATTCGATTTTGACGGACCCGCCGAGATCTTCGTCGTCGGCTCCCGGAAGGAATCGGAGAAAATGCTCCGGCTGTTTTGGAAGGCCTACCTGCCCAACAGGGTCCTGGCTTTCGCGGAGGATTCCCAGGTCAAGGAGCTCGCTTCCCTCCTCCCCTGGGTAGAAAACCGGGCCAGCCAAGGCGGTCAAGCCACCGCTTATGTTTGCAGAGATTACCAGTGCCAGCTTCCCACGACGGATCCACAAAAAGCGGTTGAATCGCTAAGTAAACCTTAACAATCCCTTCATTCCGGTTCACCCCATGCCCAAGATAAATAGGGGTCATCCAGGCTGAGGACTGGTTTATAATTGCGGCGCTTCTCAATTTCTCGGGGAGGGATCATCATGAAAAAAACTTGGATCGCCGGGATGGGCGCCGTTCTAGTGGTCGGCTTGGCCATGGCCGGACCGTTGAGGGGACATCCTAACTTGAAGATGGCCCACAATAAAATCAAGGGCGCCCTGGTCGACTTGGTGGCCGCCCAAAAGGCCAATGAATACGACCTGGGGGGGCATGCCGCCAAGGCGGAATTGTTGTTGATCCAAGCGGAGAAAGAGGTCAACCAGGCCGCTGAAGTCTCCAACTCCCACAGGTAAATCCAGTTTTTCGTGGGGGGCGGATTTTACCGCCCCCTTTCTTTTCGATGAAATTTCCTAATTGAGGTGAAACCATGCGTGGCCCTATCTTGAAAATCCTGACATGGACATGTCTTACCCTTTCGATGGCGACGGTTTGGGCCGAGGAAGCTGCCACACCCGATGCCGCCGGAAACAGCCCCGCGGCAAGCGCGGCGGCCCCTGTCACGGGGGACTGGAAAAAGCAGGTGATCGCCAACCTCAACCTCAACCAAGCCTCCTTCAATAATTGGGCCCAAGGCGGCACGGACATGATTTCCTGGCAGGCGGGTTTAAACGCCCGTTTTGAGGAGGACAATCCAGGCATCAACTGGCTCAACACCCTAAAACTCCAGTACGGCTTAACCTACCTGGCCAACCAAGGGACGCAGATTTCCTCCGACACGATCGATTTGGAAAGCACCTACTCCTGGAAAACCTGGCCCCAGGTCAACCCCTACGTCTCCCTCTCGGCGCAAAGCCAATTCGGACCCGGATACAACTATGCCTCCAGCCCGGCTGTTGAAATCTCGAATTTCCTGGATCCCGGTTATTTCACCGAGAGCGCCGGCTTGAAGTACACGCCCAGCAAGGTTTTCTATACCCGGGCGGGACTGGGGGTGAAGGAGACGGTGGCCAGCCAATTCCAAGTTCCCTATACGGTGGACCCCTCCACCGGCCTCCCCCAAAGCGTCCTGACCCAGTTGGGATTGAGCTGGGTTTCCGAACTGAACCTGAAACTATCGGACAACTCCAACTTCGGCTCCAAGCTGGACACCTTTTGGCCGGGCGGCGCCTTGGACCACACGGTCGCGGAATGGGACAACCTATTGAGCGTCAGCCTCAATAAGATCATCAGCCTGAATGTGGAAGGGGATTTCCGCTATGAATCCAAGGTTTACCCTGGATGGCAAGTCAAGGAAACGCTGGGAATTGGATTCGCCTACTCGCTGTTATAAGCCTAAAAACGAAAAGGAGAAGTCATGAGCATCCTGAAGGAATTCAAGGAATTCGCGGTCAAGGGAAACATGGTGGACCTGGCGGTGGGTATCATCATCGGGGGAGCCTTCGGGAAAGTGGTCTCCTCGATCGTCTCGGATATTTTGATGCCACCCCTGGGCTACCTGATCGGGGGGATCAACTTCACCGACATCAAGGTTCATTTGCACGCGCCGGAATTGCCGGGCAAGGCGGCGGCGGAAGTCACCATTAACGTGGGTAATTTCATCCAATCCCTGGTCGATTTCACGATCATCGCTTTCGCAGTGTTCCTGATGGTCAAGGCGATCAACCGCATGCACAAGAAGGCGGCGGAAGCGCCCCCCCCTCCCACCCACCAGGAGGAACTTTTGACCGAGATCAGGGATTTGTTGAAGAAAAGATAATCCGCCCTAGGCGTTGCCCGCCCAACCAACGACCCTTTATCTAATGGGAATACCATCCTTATATGAATGGCCTGGCCCAAAGCGGGCCCGGCGTAAACAAAGTTTTTAGGCTTTTTGTCCGATACAATAAACCCGTGAAAAAATTCCAGATCCTTTTAGGGGCCTTAATCGCGGCGGGCGCGGGCCAGTTCTTCCTGGCGCAGGCCGGACAGGCCTGGACCCTCTGGGTTGGGGCCTGCTTTTATGGTTTGGGTTTGGCCTTGTTGTCGAAGGCGCTCCAACAGGCCAGGGGGGGAAACCCGCCCAACGCCGAAATTCACCCGAAAGATGAAATTTCCCTCTTCCTTTTCCTAACGGTCCTCACGATTTTCTTCAGGGTTTACGGGGCCAACAAGTTCCCCGATGGCATCTTCGCCGACAGGGCCGAAGTGGCCCTGGGAGGCTTGAGGATATTGAACGAACATTGGCGGCCTTTTTTGGAGGGACTCAGCCAGCATGTTCCCGAGGTCTGTATTTATTACCTGGCCGCCGGGTGGATCAAGCTTTTCGGAAGTTCCCCCGAGGTTTTTTCCTATTTTGACGCGGTTCTTTCCGCCTTGGGAGTCCTAGGGTTTTATTGGGTTTTCCGGCAGTGGTCCAACGCCCGGACGGCCCTCTTGGCCCTGTTTTTCCTGGCCGTGATGAGATGGAATTTCGAGTTCGGCCACCAGATCTATTACCAGTGCCAGACCGTTTTTTTCATGGCTCCCGCCCTCGGCTTCCTTTTTCATTCGTTGAGAAAAAAACGCTGGCCCTTCGCCGCCCTGGCGGGGCTCTTCGCCTCCTTGGGACTTTATTCTTACCAAGCCTTCAAGGCCTTCCCCCTATTCTTGATTTTGGCCATGGCCTATGAATTTCTCAAGGACCGGCGGGAGTTCCAGGGACAGGAACGTTCCTGGGCGGTTTTCTGGCTTGTCTTCTTCCTCGGAGCAAGCCCCCTTCTTGGATGGATGATGGACCAGGGCAAGATCGGACGGAGGGAAGCGGAGGTTTCGGTCTTTTCCAGGGTGGAAGAGGCGGGAAGCGCCGCGCCCTTGTGGCGCAACCTGAAGGACGCCGCCTTCATGTTCAACCGGAGGGGCGACATCAACTCCCAGTCGAATTTCAAAAGCCACCGGATGTTGGATGATGTCAGCGGCGTATTCTTTGTCCTGGGGGCGGGTTGGGCTTTTCGACGATTCAAGGAACGGGCTTTCTTCTACGCGCTCGCGGGGTTGGGGGTGATGAGCCTGCCCAGTTTGCTTTCCATCAACGGCGGCCACGCCGGGCGGATGCTTGGAACGACCCCTTTTACGGCCCTTCTTTGCGCTTTGCCGGTTTCGGAGTCCTGGGGACAGGGAGCGGTGTTGCTGAAAAAGAACCCCCTCCTCTTCCGGGCGCTGGAAGGAGCCGGCATGGGCCTTTTAGCGGTGGCCGCTTTCCTGAATTTCCACCTTTATTTCCAAGAGCAGGCCGTGGACCCTCATTGCCGTGGAGACTTTTCCTGGGCCGAAACCACGGTTGGAAGGGCCATCGCGCGGGCGGAACCGAAAACCGAATTTTTCCTGCCCTCGCGCTTTTATGACCATCCGACCATAAAATTCCTCACCTACCCCCATTGGGAAAAGATGCACCCGCTGGATTTGAGCCATCCACCGCAGCCTTCCAGCTATCCGAAGGGGACATCCTTCGCGTTTTGGGAGGAGAAATACAATATTGGAGCCTTGGATTTCCTAACCCAATGTTACCCCGGGGGAAAGGTGGACGCTTTCCAGGATACCCTGAACCAAACGGCCCTTTACCGCTGCCAGGCTGCCGCCGGGTCCTTGGGCGCATTGAAACCGGGTTTTCCCAGGCTTCAAAGGGGACTGTACGGTGTTTATCAAGTTTCAGGGGGGGAAAAACCCTTTTTGGAACGATGGGATCCGATGATCAATTTTACCTTCCGCGACCTGCCGGAGACCTCGGCGCCGCTCAAGATCCACTGGACCGGGCGGTTCCGGGCCCCCCGAAAAGGCGATTACGTATTCCAAGTGGCCGTTTGGGGGGGACAGCAAGCCAGGATTTTTGTGGATGGTTCGGGCGGGAAGACTTTCACATTTTCACCCTCCCTCCCCATCACCCTCAATGTTGGTTGGCACCGGTTGGAACTGGATTTCCAAAAGGGATTGTATCCAATCGCCTCAGTGAATCTTTTTTGGAGGCCCCCCCATGAGGAGCATTATGAGTTCATGCCCAACCAAGCCTTTGGACCCATAGGGGAAAAAATTTCATCCCGTTAAAAATCCCCCCAGTTAACGGACCTTAGCACCATCTTGATCCGATACTCCTTCCGGATAAATTGGCGAGAGGACAGGTGGAAGCGACCAGAAAAGGCTGGAAATAAGACAACCCTTTCCCTACACTCACTTCCATGGTTTTTCACCCGCCCAAACGCATCGCTTCCTTCTCCCACGCCACCACTGAAATCCTCTCCTACCTTGGTTTCGCGGATGAAGTCACCACCCTCAAGGAATATTGCGAGGAAGGGCTTTTGGAGCCGGACCGCAACAAACCGGAATATTGGTTCAGCATGGCGGAGGGCCGCGTCCGGAGCCTGAAATCGGACCTCTGCCTGACCTTTTCCATCGCCCAGCAGGACCTGCATAAACGGCTCAAAGACCAAGGTTTTAAGGTCCTGCACCTAGATCCACGGACCCTCCGGGAGGTGGAAGATTCCTTCATCCAAGTGGGGAAAGCCACGGGGACCTTGGAGGGCGCCAAGCAACTGGCCCGGGACTTCTCCGGCGGGCTTTCGGCCCTGCAAGCCAAGATTCCCCTAGGCGGCTACCGGCCCAAGCTTTACGTGGAGCAATGGAACAAACCTCCCTCCGCCGCCGGTGGCTGGTACCTTGAACTGATGAGCCAGGCGGGCGCGCATTATTTCCCCATGCTGTCCCGGGAATTGAGCCGACCGGTCAAGATCGAGGAAATGATCAAATTTGACCCCGAGATCATCCTCTTCTGCATCGCCGGGACGGGCCTGAAGTTCGACCCGGTGGAGGCCCTCAAAAGAATCGGTTGGGAGAAAATCACGGCC
>DATKOC010000062.1:0-9708 GCA_035524855.1 bacterium | reverse complement strand
GGCGAGACTAAAATCCATGGGAGCATGGTTCGCCTTCGGACTAGGCTTTTTCATCACGCTCACTTCTTTTCCGGTTTCTTTTCCTTATTTCGCCGTCCTGAGCCGTTACTCGGCTCTTCACCTGGGACTAGGGTCTGTCCTAGCCTATGTCCTGGTTTATAACGTGGGTTACGCTTCCCCCATGGTTCTCATTCTTCTCATTTATTTAAGGCTCAAACAGGGAACCGATGGAATCCACGATCTCCTACACCAAAAGGCCCTACTGCTGAACGCCCACCTGACCACCTGGACTTTCATTGCTTTTGGAGCCTTTTCGATGATGGATGCGGTTTGCTTCTTCGCCTTTGGACGGGTGTTGATTAAAGGAAGGTTTTTTTGACCATCTAAGTGAATAATGGCCCGTCTGGAATGGCCAATAGGCTGGGGGATGACATGAAAATCTTTTTTTGGATCCTGGTTTTCGCCGGAATTGGGATGGGAACGCCATTGGCGGCGCCGGTGGACCTCAACTATCAGATGGGGTTGAACTGTCTCCGCAAAAGCCAGTTTCAAGAGTCGCTGGGTTATTTGAAAAAGGCCCTCAAGAAGGATCGTAAGAATCCGAAGATCCAGGAAATGATGGGGGAGTGCTACCAGGGCCTCCACCAGGATGACAAGGCCCTGGCCGCCTACCAAAAATGCCTGGCGTTGGATCCCGCCAATCTTGAGGTGGCCAAGCAACTTAACGACCTGCAGGTTCAAAAGCAGAACCCGGAAGTGAGCAATGGGAAAAAGGAAGCGCCGGTAAGGGATGGCCGGATTGAATTTGGGCTCACCTTTGGTTTCCCGTCCTGGCCCGGACCCAGTCTGGTCGGTTATCCGTGGGTTGGGGGCCAAGGCTTTGATGGGTGGCTGGGCTACGGTTTGAACCAGAGGATATCGGTGGGTCTGCGGGTGAGTTATTTCTGGTATCTGCCAAAGCGTTCGGATTTCGCCAATTATTTCCTGCCATCGGCCACATCGAACAGTTTCACAACCTACAACCTGGATACGGGCGGTGAGATGGATGTGGTCCAGTTTGTTCCCACCGTCAAGTTGAACTTCGACTTGGACACCCACGAACTGGCGCCTTATGTCTTCACAGGCCTGGGACTGATGAACGAGTCTATGAAAAGCACCAATGTCATGGCAGGGATCGGAAGCAACGTTTCCTCCATTGGGATAGTACCTGGTTTTTCCAGGAGCTACACCATCGGGGTAGTGGGATTAGGGCTTCCTTTTCCTGTGGCCAAGGACATCGAAGTCACGCCGGAATTCGAGAAGATATTCGGGTTTTCGGACAACCTGCCCATTTCCTACGATAATTTTGGCTTGGGAGTTCTTTTCCGGATGTAACAGAGGGGCCGCCTCCAGGACCTGAATGAAGATTCCGCGGAAGCGAAACCGTCTCAAATCAACCCCGGCCCAAGGGCCAAAAGGACCGCCGATGCCTGAGATGAAAAAAGCCTACGTCACCATCATGGTGGATGACTTGGACAAGTCCGTGGATTTTTACACGAACGTAGTCGGACTCTATGAGGACCTGCGCTTCGGGGACAATTGGGCGGAGATGGTCATGAAAGGCATCACGATCGGCCTTCACCCCAAGAAGCATGGCGCCCCCGCGGAACTCGCGGCCAAAATGGGCTGGGGAGCCGTGGATGGGCATGGGCACAACCAAGGCGCTCCTCTCGGCGCGAGGCCCGGGGGGCAGGCGGTATCTCATGGGCCGCCCTCCCTGTCCATCGGTTTTGAGGTGAAAGATATCCGGGTGGTTGCGAAAGAGATGGAGGCCAAGGGGGTGAAGTTCCATTTCCAGGAGAATGAGGTGAATATTTTGGCCTTTTTCTTTGACCCGGACGGGACGCCGCTTTATTTAACGCAAGTGCGGTAAGGTGGTAATGAAACCGGCTGGGAACGCTTGGGAAAATTAAACCCTGACGTCCACATGGGTCCCCAAGGTCGGGGAAGCTGGAACGGCGGCGCCTTGGACGGCGGTCAGGATGTTGTCGATCTCGCTCCCGAAGGAGTCGATCAAACGGGCGCTCACCCCGGGATGGGGAGCGACGGGAGACAGGCTTGGGTTCAGGAATATCGAGTCCATGAGGTTATTAACGGCACCTCCTCCAAAATCTTAAGGAAGCATTCCAAGTGAGCGCTTTTTCACGCTTTCATGGGGATTGTCCTGAAAAAATCCTTATTGCTAAGACCCTTTGTGATAACTGAACCGGTTTAAGCAAAAGAGTGAAGGCCCCATTGATTCCACTTCTCGTGATATCGCCAAGATAATTTACGCGTTGTTAACGGTGAAATGGGAAGGATAGCGCCCCCTGTGACGGGGTTCATGGACTTTGACGCCCTAAGGGCTTAATATTACTTCTCCCTCAATGCCAGTAACTTAAGGGCGAGTCGGGGCTTAAATAATAATGAGGACCGGCGCCCCTGCAAGGGAGGAGCCGTGGAGACAACATGTTATTCACGCCTAGTTTTTCCGAAAACGAAATCATCCATTTCGCGGGGTTGATGGCCGCCTTCCTGAAGGCGCAAAGGGAGAAATTTTCCCAGACCGCTGAACCCCTTCCCCTTGCGAAGCGTGAAGTCCTCCGCCCGTTTTTCAGCGATGCCATCCTGAACACGACCCTTTTTTGCCGGACCCAGGACGAGCCCGTTGAGAGCCCCGATTTTCTCGCCACGTTGCATGAGAGGGGCGTCGAATTTTCGTTGGACCCCCTTCACGCCGTCACCTTCATCGACGTTATCGTTTCCTATAAACCCCTGGAACCCCGGGTCGAGTTCCATGAGCTGGTGCACGCGGTGCAATACCAGAAACTCGGCCACAAACAGTTCGCCTACAAATACATGAAGGGTCTTTTAAACCGCGGCTCCTACGAGAAGATCCCCCTGGAAGTGAACGCCCGCACCATGGATGAGGCCTTCACCAAAAACCCCTCGCAACCTTTTTCCGTCGAGCAGGAAGTCCAGCGCTGGATCAACGAAAACAAGTTTTAACCCGCCAACCGATTTTCGTCTAACCCGACCCATCAAACCCAAGGAATGTCCCCCGTGAAAATTATCCTATTCGGCGCGACCGGCATGGTAGGGCAGGGAGTCTTGCGGGAATGCCTCTTGGACCCGGAGGTCACCCGGGTGCTTTCGGTCGGAAGGGGGAAATTACCGCCAGGCACCCTCGGCCGACTGGGGCCGGAAAGCCAAGCGTCCAAGTTGCGGGAAATTATCCACCAGGACTTCGCCAATTTTTCATCCCTGGAAGGGGATTGGAAAGGCTACGACGCCTGTTTTTTCTGCATGGGGGTTTCGTCCGTCGGCCTGAGCGAGGAAACCTACCGGCACCTTACCTATGATTTCGCCCTGGCCGCGGGTGGGCTTCTGGCCCGATTGAATCCCGGTATGACCTTTATTTATGTTTCGGGCGCCGGAACGGACAGCACGGAAAAGGGAAAGGTCATGTGGGCGCGGGTGAAGGGCGGGACGGAAAACGCCCTGCTGGCCCTTCCCTTTAAAGCCGCTTACATGTTCCGGCCGGGGTTGATCCAGCCCATGGACGGGATTCTCCCCCGGAACCGGTGGCTGGGAGTTCTCTTAACCCGGCTAGGTTTTCTCATTATTCTCCTGCGAGCTCTTTTTCCCCGGTATGTCACCACTACCCGTCTGATTGGTCGGGCCATGCTCAACGCCGCTCGAAATGGTTTTTCCAAGAAGTGGGTTGAGAGTTGGGACATCCATGAATTGGGACAAACGCCGATCCAAGATTGAGTCGAAGCCGAATTCTTTCCGCCACTTTTTTCCACCCCGCACGTCTAATTCCCATCGCCACTGGAATAGAAGCACATGTTCTTGCGGCAACTACTTTTGGAGGTTTTCGAATGAAAAAATGGGTTGTTTTCTTGGGCCTACTCGTTGCCTGGATTGTTGGAATTCAATACGGGGCTTACGCGGACAATAACCAAGCTGAGGACGCCCATCCGGGACGTCACGAGGGCATGGATGACGGGATGATGGGCGGAGGGATGATGGGTGACCGCTTGGACCGGCTTAAAGAGAAACTCGGATTGACGGATGACCAAGCGGTCAAGCTCAAGGGCTTGTTCAAGAAACAAATGGAAGACACTAGGTCCTTGCGCGATCAAATGCGGATCGACATGGATACCCTGCGGCAAAAGGTCGACATGAAAACTTCCGACTCGGAAATCAAGAAACTGTTGGATGCCCTCTCGGCGGACCGGGACAAAATAGAAGAGGGGCGCCGAAAAATGGAAAAGAATCTTCGTGAGATCCTTACACCCACTCAACAGGCTAAATTCCTCATGGGGATGCGGGCGCGCGGAATGGAAATGATGCATCGGTGGAAGGGAATGAAGGGCCACCCAAATAAGAAGGCCGAGGGCAAGGGAGGTCATTCCCATGGGGACTCCAATCATGAGGGGAATTCGGATGACGGGGGAGACGGCAAGGGCATGTAAGCCCGCCTTTGTTGAGACTTGCGGTTAAAAAGCCACCCTTTGAGGTGGCTTTTTCATTTTTGTATCTTCACTACAAGCGCTTTTTCCCGCCCCCCTTGCATTTAGCTTGCCGCCCCGCTTAAATTGAAGGTGGTCGCCAGCCGTGCCATCCAGGAGGATTATCCATGACGCAAGGGTTGAAAATTAACAAGCGCAGCACCATGCAGGAGGTCCTGGACGCTTATCCCAGCGCCCAACGCGCCCTCTTCCAGCGCTACCATATCGGCGGGTGCCATAGCTGCGGCTACGAGCCCACCGAGATCCTCGAGGACGTGGCGGGCCGCCACGGCATCACCGACATGAACGAGATCCTCAACTTCATCGAGGAAGCCGAGGCCATTGACCAGCGCATCCAGGTCAGCCCGGAGGACGTCGCCAAGGCCCTGAAGGGCCCCAATCCGCCCCGCTTGGTGGACGTACGCCATCCCGCCGAATTGCAGATGGCCAGCCTGCCGGGAGCCGAGATCATCAACGAGAACATCACCCAAGAGATCATGTCCTCCTCCAAGGATGTCCCGGTCGTGTTTTTCTGCCACACCGGGCGACGCAGCATGGACGCCGCGGCTTATTTTTCCGGCCATGGCTACACCAACATCAAATCCATGACCGGGGGCATCGACGCCTGGTCCACTTCCGTGGATTCCTCAGTACCGCGTTATGAGGTCGTCCGCGACCCCATGACCGGCATGGGCCGCCTCCAGCCCCTGCGCACGGTGGTCTCGGAAGCCCAGGGCTGCGTGAGCCCCAAATCAACGCATTAAGTCTAGTCTTCGTTTAGGCAGTATTAAGGCAAAAGACGGGAAAAGCCGGGTGGGGAACCACCCGGCTTTTTTTGTTTCTTCATCCGAAAAGAATCTCCTAAAGCCATCCTAAGACTAAGGAGAAGAAAGGGTTTTCATTCGACTTACTGGGCTTTGGAAAATGAGGTGTTTACCGAATGATTTATTCACCGGGTAACCCCTTTACCCTGCGATAAAATAGAAGAACTATTTCGGGCGTCAAAGGGGAAACCCAATCCATGTTCGCTTTTTTCCAAGGGGCCAGCCTCAGGATCGCCAGGAACCTCATCAAGGTCACCGGCCTGAGGGAAAGCCTGGCCGTTTTCCAAGAAAATAATTTCGCCAGCATCGGCACCGCCGAAGTCCTCAAGCACCTCATCGCGGTGGACGCCTGCAACCTCCTCCAAACCATGGAGGAGGATTTCATCGCCAAGGAACTTCCCAAAGACAGCCTGCTGGAGATCCTGGACGATTATGTCATCGAGAATCTCAAGGCTGAACCGATGATCCCCTGCCGGGACGGCGCGGACCGGATGCAACAGTGCCTGGAGATCATGGATATCGTGGAGAAATACCAGGAGTATTGGGTCAACCCCAAGACGCAGGACCCGGGGCCGCGGTTCTACTGCGTGAAGGACCTCTTGCGGCGCCTGGGATGCGAATCCAACGCCCCCATCCGGGACAACCTGCTGATGTTCGTTTACGAACAGCATAACAAGTTCATCCATTATTTCCGGACCCTATTGGAGCCCTTCCAGGAAGAGGAATCCCAATCCGCCCTGGCGGCCGCGACGGCATCCGCCCCGGAGGCGCCTATTCCCCCGCCGGTCATTCGAGAATCACCTGGGGAGGAGGCTGGTTCCCAACCGGACGCCCCAGATCCCTCCACAAAAACCGTGGAGACGCCCCTTGCCCACCCAAAACCGGTGGAAACCCAAGTTTCCGTCCCAGCCGTTATGGGGGAAGAAATAAAAGCGAAGCCCATCGAAGAAAAACCGGAGATGAATCTTCTCGATGAATCCCAGGCCCCGGTCATTTCCTCGATGGAAAAGTCCCATACCGCGGAGGCTGATGATCGTCAAAAGGAAGTCGCGGCCGTGACTGCCGAAATGAACCCTCAAACCTCATCCCTCCAAAATCCTGTCGCCGCCGAGCTCCCCCTCCAGGCGGAGGAAAAACCGAAAGAGGAAGCGGTTACCGTGATTTCCTTGGATGAGGAAAAACCAAAGGAAGCGATAACCCTTGGAAAAGGCGGGGTGCTGAAATGGAACAACCTTTCCCAGGATATCTTCCAGGGTGACGATTCCGCCGCCTTGCCGCTGGGCGAAACCAAGGAGTCTGTTTCCTCCGTGCCCAATACGAGTGACGCCCCGAAGGAAACCCCTCACTTGAGGGAGTTCCCGCCGTCCGATCAAAAGCCGGTTCTGGACTCCCCATCGACTTCATTCTCCCGCCAATTAGAAGATATCTTTCTAATGGAAGGCCCCCCTGCCGGGGTTCCTCCCAAAAACGCGCCGCCGAAGTTGGGGTAAAGCCCTTTTCCTTTCCCCCTATCTTTTTTGGCGATTTATTCCCCTGAAAATTATCCGAATCTTTTTCCACCCTTGTGGATTTTTCGCATTGGAAAATGCTATTTATATGGGCCCTACCGGCGTGGGTAGGATGTTTCCGACCAAATCCGCCATGAAAGAGGAAAAAATGGCCGACATTGTTTCCATCCAGAACGTCATCAAGGAATACCACCTGGATAAGGTGGTGGTCCCCGCCCTCCGGGGAGTGAGCCTGTCGGTCGCCCCCGGGGACTTCCTCTCCATCGTCGGGCCCTCGGGTTCCGGCAAGACCACCCTCCTGAACCTCATCGGCTGCGTGGACGTGGCCACCTCGGGGACGGTCCTGATCGACGGCCATGACACCAAGAGCCTGAACGACCGCCAACTGACCGACCTGCGCCTGAACACCTTGGGTTTCATCTTCCAGAGTTTCAACCTGGTGCCGGTCCTGTCGGTATTCCAGAACGTGGAATTCCCGCTCCTGCTCCAGCGCAAGTTCACGAAGGAGGAAAGGGCGAAGCGGGTGGACGACCTCCTGGAAAAGGTGGGGCTGAACAACCACACCCAGCACCGCCCCAGCGAGCTCTCGGGCGGCCAGCGCCAAAGGGTGGCCATCGCCCGGGCGCTGGTGACCCGGCCCAAGATCGTGCTGGCCGACGAGCCCACCGCCAACCTGGACTCGGTGACGGGCGAGAACATCATCGACCTGATGAAGGAAATGAACCGGGTGGAGAAGACCACCTTTATTTTCTCCACCCACGACGCCAAGGTCATGGGCCACGCCAACTCCGTCGTCCGCTTGGCCGACGGCCTGATCACCGACGGGAAGGCCGCCGAGAAGGCCCCGGCAGGGAAGCGTTAATGGGCCAGTTTTTACTCCTGATTCAAATCTCCCTGAGGAACGTCTTTTCCAGCTTCCTCAACGTGATCATCGGACTCATCGTCCTGGCCGGGACGCTCTTTTTCGTGGTCGGCGGGTCGCTGGTCAACAGCATGGACAAGGCCATGAGCCGCTCCATCATCGGCTCGGTGGCGGGCCATGCCCAGGTCTACCAAGCCTCCTCCCCGGACTCCCCCGCGCTATTCGAGGGATGGCAAATCCCCGACTTGGACCCCATCCCGGACTTCTCCAAGATCAAGGGCCCCTTGATGTCCGACCCCAACGTGGCCTCGGTGGTGCCGGAGGGCATCAACACCGCCATCGTGGTTTACGGCAATACCATCGACCAAATTTTGGAAAAACTCCGTAAATCCGTTTCTCCAGGCTCTAAACAACCCAAGGCTGTCGTCGACAGTCTTAAGTCCCACGTCCGGCATATGGTTTCGGTCATCCAGGCCGACATGGGAAAGGTCAGTCAGATCGCCTCCACGGGTGCTTTTGACCCGCAGGCCGGGGCGGACCTGAAGAAAGCCTCCTCGAACGAGTTTTGGAACAGCTTCGACCGGGATCCCCTCAACCACCTGGAGTTCCTGGAAAACAAGATCGCCTACCTGGTGCCCGACTCGGATCAAATATTCCTTTCCTACGTGGGCACGGATTTGGATTCCTTCGCCAAGTCCTTTGACCGCATGCAGATCGTGGACGGGCAGGCCGTCCCCGCCGGCCACCGGGGAATGCTGCTTTCCAAGTATGTTTACGAGGAGATGTTCAAGCTCAAATCCGCGCACCGACTCGACCAAATCCACGAGGCCCTGACCCAAAAGAACAAAAAGATCGCCAAGGACCCGGATTTGCAGGATTTGGTGAAGCAGAACAAACTCCAGACCCGGGAGATCGTGCTGCAACTTGACCCACTGGCCAGCCAGAAGGCGGTGGCTGTTCTCCAAGCCGCGCTCAGTTCCAAGGAAACCGACCTGGCCAAACTCCTCTCCGCCTTCTTCGACACCAACGACGACAATTTCGAGGCCCGCTACAAGGTTTTTTACGACCAGTTGGCGCCTTTGGTGGAGCTTTACCGCTTGAAACCGGGGGAATTGTTGACCATCAAGGCCTACACCAAATCCGGATCCGTGCAGGCCGTCAACGTGAAGGTTTACGGCACTTTCCAGTTCAAGGGCTTGGAAAAATCCGGCCTGGCCGGGGGATTAAGTCTCATAGACCTGATGAGCTTCCGCGACCTTTACGGCTACGTGACTCCCGAGAAACTCGCCGAGACCCAATCCCTGCAAAAGGCCGCCGGGGTCAAGTTCGTCCCACGCGAGCAGGCCGAGGCCGACCTTTTCGGCGGGTCCGCCTCCTCCAACGTGGAGCAGAGCCGGCAAAAGAACATCAATGAGAAGGCCGAGATGGGCGGAGGAACGAAGGTCAAACGGGTGGACCTGACCCAACAGGTTTACAGCCAGGAGGAAATGGAGAAGGGGGTCGCCATGGGGGCCGCCATCCTCCTGAAGGACCCCTCCCAACTCAAGGCAACCATCAAGCGCCTCCAGGCCATTTGCGACCGGGACAAGCTGGGGCTGAAAGTGATCGACTGGCAAAAGGCCGCCGGCAACCTGGGCCAGTTCGTTTTCGTGGCCAAGGGCATCCTCTTTTTCGCGACCTTCATCATCTTCGTCGTAGCGCTGGTCATCATCAACAACGCGGTGGTGATGGCCACCCTGCAGAGGGTGCGGGAGATCGGGACCCTGCGGGCCATCGGGATGCGGCGCTGGCGGGTGCTGGTGATGTTCGTGATCGAGACCTTTCTCCTGGGCGTCCTGGGGACGGCCGCGGGCGCCTTCCTGGGCTGCCTAGTGGCGGTCTTCCTCAACAGCCTGCGGATCCCCGTGCCCGAGGGGGCCCAATTCTTCACCATGTCCACGACCTTGCGCTTCGCCTTGGAACCGGCCCGGATCGCCGGG
>DATKOC010000061.1:0-9364 GCA_035524855.1 bacterium | reverse complement strand
TTGGAACGGCTCCGAGGGTTTTCTCCAAAATCGGCAGGATCTCTTCCGCCTTCACCCCGCCCACCACGGCCAAGACCCCCCGGTCGGGCCGGTAGCATTGACGGTAGAAATCCACGGCGTCCATACGGGTCAACTTGAAGATGTCCCCCATCCAACCGATGGTGGGGTCTTTATAGGGACTGGCCTCGAAAGCGGTGGATTCCAACGCTTCTTCCAACTTCCCCTCGGGGTTGGACTCGGTGCGCCAACGGCGCTCTTGCGCCACCACGTCACGTTCGGAATAGAATTCCCGGAAAACCGGGTGACTGAGGCGGTCCTTCTCAATAGTGGCGTAAAGCAGGACTTTGTTGGCCGGCAGGGTAATGTGATAATTGGTAACATCCTGGCTGGTCCATGCGTTCAGGCTCTGGCCGCCGTTTTGGGTGTAAATCGCCGAAAGCTCGTCCTTAATGACCACCTTATGGTGCTCCTCCTGGAGCTTTTTCATCTCACCGGCCAGTTGTTTCAAGCGGTCGAGGGAAGGCTCCAGCTTGGCCTTCTCCTCGTTCATTTCAAGCGCCACCTTATCCATGGCCTCCAGGATGGGTTTCTCCTTCTTGTAGTTCAGGGTCCCGATGGTTTCAGTCCCCTTGAACATCATGTGTTCCAGCATATGGGGCAGGCCCGTCTTGCCTTTGGGCGCGTCCTGGGCCCCCACGGGCATCATGAAGGCGAAGGAAACAACCGGCACACCGGGGCGTTCCACAACGAGCACCTTTAATCCGTTTTTTAAGTTTTTCTCAATGACAGGAATAGAAAGGGACGAAGAATTGCCTTCCCCCGCCTGACGGGCTAAAGCGGTCGTGCCCAGGAACTGGGCGAACAAAAGGACGGCATAAAAAGATTTAAGAAAATACCTCATGAAGGCTCCATTCTAGATTGGAGAAGGGGGATTATATAACGCTCGGGGTCAAAAAAAGACCGAAAGTTGAAGGCCGGCCATCATCCCGGACAGGTCGATTTTCAACGGACGGGAGTTCGGCGGAGCGGTAACTCCATCCTTTAAAAACCCGATATGTGGGCCGTTGGGGGTGTCAAAAACAATCCACTGGCCGCTGTCGGTCGTGGAAGTCGTCGTGGTTCCACTGGAAGTCAGGCTCCCCTTGAACATATCGGCGCTGGCCGCCTGGTACTCCCCGAACAACGCCACCCCAAAATCATTTCCAACGCGGTATTCCACTCCACACTGGCCCTGGCCCCCGATGGCGATGGAGGAAAAGCTGCCCGAACTGGAGGCGGTATTTGAGGCCGAACTAAGGGTGAAACTACCCGTGTAATTGATTCCGACGGGAACGATCAAGCCCCCCCCACCCATGAAAACCTTGAAGGGACCCGGGCCGATCAGGAATCGGGCGTCCAGGCCGATGGAAAAGGCGCTGAGCGCGAAGGTGGACGAAACGCTGTAGCCGTTGGAATCCTGCATGGTTTGCTTCACGCTGCCCAAGGGGGCCACAGCGAAAGGAAGGCCGATCTCGAAATTAGGGCTCACGGAGAAGACCGGCTCCAGGCCGACTTGGACAAAATTTTCGGGGATGGTGGAATCAAATCCGTAACTAGGGTCTGTTACTTGTGATTGGGCCGCGTCCTTTTTGTTGGTTTCCGCGTCCGAAACGAAATCTTGGAAGGTCACAAGCGCGAAAGCGGGCTGTAGGCGCAACCCCAGTTTCTTGGGCCCCGAATTTCCAGCCCCGCTCATCAATTGATCATCCACCCACCGCTTGTCTTCCGCGGAAAGCCCGGCTCTTAGCTGGGCGGTATAAGTGTCCAATGAAGGATTAGGGCTTTTCTTGTTCGAGAGGGTCAGGTTGAGGACGGCTTCCTTATTGTCACCCAGGGCGACTTGGCTCGCCCCCAGGTAATAGTAAGCCTTCGCGTCATTTGAGTCCTTTTGGGTCGATTCGTTCAGCACCGAAACTGCGGCGTCATATTGTTTCTGCTGGTAAAAGGCGATTCCTTGCTCAACGAGACCACTCGTGGTGGAAGGCGCGGCGGCCGCCGGAGCGGGGCTTCCGACTTTGGCCCGAAGGGCTTGGACGAACTGGGCGACCTGGGTATTGGAGGGATTTTTCGCGAGGATCTTCTCGTAGTCCGCGAGCGCCTGGGGATAATTCCCCAGGAAATAATTGGCGTTGGCCCGGCTTTGAAGCGCCGTTGGGTTTTCCGGCTCCAGGTTCAAGGCCGCGGTGAAATACTGGATGGCTTGGGCATAGTTCTTGTCGGTATAAAGCTTGAGGCCGGCGTTGTTATAGTCGGCGGCTGTGTAACCATAGACTTTGGCGCAAGCTAAAACAAGGGCGCAAAAGCAAAAGATGAACCGTTGAGTTCTGTCCATATCAGGAATATTCTCCCAGTGAAGATGGTTAAGGATTTTACCCAACCCACCGCCGAAAAACTAAAGGAATCACTCGAATCCGGCCGTAAATTCTTTTGAGAAAACGCTATCTTCACATGGGGTTTAGGATAAATATCTCATTCCACCTATAATCGCCGACATGAAAAAGCCGCTTTGGCCAGGGTCACCCCCGAAATTTGCTTCGTTTCTCTTGTTGCTCGATTACGACGGTACCCTGACGGATTTCACGAACGATCCTGAAAAATCAAACATCTCCCCTGCCGTCAGAAACCTATTGCGCCGCCTGCGCAACCGCTTTCCCGTTATCCTCATCAGTGGCCGGTATATCAAGGGGCTGGAACGGGTTTCCAGGCTCCATGGATTCCCCATGGTGGGCACCCATGGTTTTGAGGCCAAAAGGCTTCCCGGCGGCTTGCGGTTTGCCTCTCGAACCCTGGAAAGGCGGTTTCGAAAGGAAGCCACTCGGCTCTGGCGGGCCATTCAAGTCCTTCAAAGGCAATATCCCGGAATCCATATCGAGCGAAAGCCTTTTTCCTCCACCCTCCATTACCGTGGCATCCAACTGGCGCCCTCACAGGTGCGGCAATTGCACCGGGACTTTCGGAAAATTTTCAAGGCGACGGTGACCCACCGCTTGTGGACATTACAGGATGGCAAGAGGATGATCGAGGCCATGCCCAAGGGTTTTTCCAAGGGTAAGGCGGTGCTCAAGATACTTAAGAAATTTCCCGACCGTTTCCCTATCTACTCGGGTGATGACATGACCGACATTACGGTTTTCAAGGCCATGGGAAACCGGGGTTTAAGGGTGGCGGTCGGTCACCGGATTCCTACCCAGTGGTGTGACTTGCGCCTGGAATCACCCAAGGAATTCGTCCATTGGCTGGGCCAATTCGACGTAAAAAAGAACCGATGACTTCATGATCAACCGGTCGCTTAATTTCATTTTGGCATTGGGCCTCATCTTATTGAGCGCCACCAGCGTCTCCGCCCAATGCGTTCCCGTGAGCGCTCAAGTTTGCATCTCAGGTGACGACACGACCCAAGTTTGGTTTAACGGCGCCTTCCTGGGCTCGGCGGATTATTGCGGTTCCAGTTGTATTCCAGCCTGCTTTCCCGTGACCGGCGGCCTTCTTGCGGGCTCCAACGTGACCTTGGCCCTGGAGACTTCCAACACCAATCCCATCTTGGTTTACAGTTCCTGGGAATTGGATATCACCTGTTCCGGCGGGGCCCACCAGACCGTAACCAACGATAACCCCTCGGCCGCGGGCGTCTCGTTGTATTGGGATCCCACCGGAGGCGGTTCCTGTGGGGCGGGTTCACCCCCGGCCAATGACGGCCTCGGCAATCCTTGGAATAGTTCCAATTATGCGCCCGCCTCAAACCCTTTCAACGCCACCGGTGCGGCGGTCACCGCCAACACCTTTGGCGCGGTCCAATTGGTCAATCCCGTCACCGGGCTGCCAATTTCCTTCATTTCCTTCGACGCTACCGGCAACGGCTCCGGCCCCACCACCGATTGCGGCATCCTCTATTGGCGTCAGGCGGTCACTCTTTCAACTCCCATCTTCACGGCCACTTCCACGCCCACCTTCACGGCCACTTTCACCCCGACCAGTACGGCCACTTGGACGGCAACCGGCACCCCGACCCAAACTCCAACCTTGACCGCCACTTTCACCACCACTAATACGGCCACCATCACCTATACACCTACCAACACTTACACTTTCACCAACACCTTCACCCCGACTAACACGGCGACCATCACCGATACCTTCACGCCCACCCTCACCTTCACGAAAACCTATACTTCCACACCGACCTTTACGGCCACGAACACCTCCACCTTCACCAATACTTTCACGCCAACTTCCACCTTTACCCCCACCTCGACCCCGACGCCGTGCGGTTATCCAGGCAACACCTGCACACCGACACCCACACCCCAGGACAAATTTTTCATATCAAAAAACCTCTTCAACCCGGCTCAGGCCCCCTTGTCGATCTTCGTGGCCCACAGCGTCTATCCGGGAGAATATTCCTTGAAGATATACAACTCGGCGGGCGAACACATCAAAACGTTGGATGAGAAAGTCTTAAGCGCGCCCGTCGTCTCCCCCTATTCCTGGGACGGGACCAACAAGTTCGGAAATGCCTGCGCCAGCGGCGTTTATTTGATTGTTCTGATTGAGCCCGATGCGGAAAAATTAAGGAAGGTGATTCTGGTGAGGTAACCAGCCATTAATAGTGACTTTGTCCATCGGGGCCGGGCTAATCGAAAGCCGACCGAAAACACAAAACCTAAAAGACAAATGGCCCTTCGAGGCGGCTGAATTTTTCAGCCTTCCTCTGGACACATTCGACACTGCTTACTCATGGCCTCCGCCAGGCGCAGCCCATGAGTAAGCCCAGCCCCAAAGGGAATTTATATATTGGGCTGGGCGCATCGAATGGCTGGGAGACTTGGATTCGAACCAAGATAAGCAGAGTCAGAGTCTGCTGTCCTACCATTAGACGATCTCCCAAACAGGAACCAACAAGGAAGGAACCACGGAAAACGGGTGGGATTTTACCACAGTGAAACGACAAGAGGGGGTCCCAAAATATCCCTAAAACAGGAAGGCGTTGGGGTTTAGTCGGCCTTGACCACCGACATCATCGTTTGGTCATGATGCTGGCCGTCACGGAAAACGTAACTCTTGCGGATGCCCTCGATCTGGAACCCGGCCTTTTGGAGCGCGTTCAAGGACCTCACGTTGTAGGCGGCCGACACGGCCCCGATGCGTTTGTAACCGACCTGATCCAGTCCGTATTTGACCATTCGTTTGGCGGTTTCCGTCCCGATGCCCTTACCCCACCATTTCTTATCCCCGATGAGGAAGCCGAACTCGGCCGTCTTATGGGAGGGACGCTCGCTATAAAATTCCGCCGTCCCGACAGCGGTCCATTTCCCGTCCTCCTCCACCTCGATCACGAAGGAGCGGGGTAGCTTTTCCTCCTCGCCCGACCCGGAACGGGCGAACCATTTCTCGGCGTCGGAGAAGGTCTGGTCCACGAAGTGCACGTCGAAGAGACGGCGGACCTCAGGGTCGTTCCACCACCCCACGATCTGCGCCCAATCCTTTCGCGTCACGGGCCTTAAGCGCCCTTTTTTCTCGCCGCGTTGGAAGACGAACTCGATGATTTGGGTCGACATGCCTTTCCCTTCGAAACCGGATTTCCTCACTAGATTAACGAAACCTTAAGCCGCCTGACAACCCCAAAAGACCGGGCGAAAACGCGTTCCCTCTAGTTAAACGCAAAATCCCCGCTATTGCGCCATCAACCTTCGGGTGGAAATTTTACCTACATTTAAATCTTGGCAAGTTCCATTTTAAGGGTTTGAATGAAACGAAGAAGCCGCACGGTGCATCGCCCTTTCCCTAATATCTCGATAAGCTCGAACAAGTTGGGGCTTGAGGAACGGCCGGTGATGGCCAAGCGCATGGGGTGCACGAACTCGGCGAATTTGTGTCCGCTTTCCGACGCCGCTTTCCGGAATTTTTCCTCCAGGGACATGGCGCTGAAGGCGACCGTGTCCTCCAGGAGGAAAACCGCCTTCTCCATCAAGGGAATGGTCGTTGGGACCGCGAACTTGGCCAGGGCTTCCGGGTCGTAGGAATGGACTTCCCCCAGGAAATAGGTCAGTTGTTCACCGACCTCGGAAATGGTTTTCAGGCTGTTCTTGACGGTCCCGATCATACGTTTGAGGGCCGCCCCCCCTTCCCGCATGAACCCCTCGCTGATGGCGTCCGCGTCCCAAAGGTATTCCAGGCAAAGCTGGTAGATTCGCTCGTCGTCCGCTTCCCGGATATAATGGCCGTTCAGCCATTGCAGTTTCTCGTAATCGAAGCAGGCCGCGCTCTTCACTACCCTTTCCAGGGTGAACTTCTTGATCAAATCATCTTTTGAGAAGATCTCGGTCTTTCCATCGAGGGCCCATCCAAGGAGGGCCAGATAATTCAGCATGGCCTCAGGCAGGTAGCCCTGCCGTTTGAATTCCCCCACCGAATTGGCCCCATGCCGCTTGGACAGGGGAGTCCGGTCAGTCCCTAGGATCAGGGGAATATGGGCGAAAAGGGGCACTTCCAATCCGAGGGCTTGGTAGATGAGGATCTGCTTGGGAGTGTTGGAAAGGTGGTCATCTCCCCGGATGACGTGGGAAATTTTCATGAGGGCGTCGTCCACCGTCACCACGAAGTTGTAGGTGGGCTCTCCGTCGCTTCGCACCAGAATGAAGTCATCAATTTCCGCGTGGTCAACAGTGACTTGCCCCCGGATAACGTCAGTGAAGCTGGTGGTTCCTTCCGGCACCTTTAAACGAACCGAAAATGGGATTTTCTCCTTCCGCTTGGCCTCGGCCTCAGCCGGACTAAGATTGCGGCATTTCCCCGAATACCGATAGGGCTTGCCGATGGCCTGGGCCGCCGATCTCTCGGTTTCCAATTCCTTATGCGTGCAGAAACAGGAGTAAGCCGCGCCTGAGGCGAGCATTCTTTTCAATTGCTCGCGGTAGAGGGGGGCGCGGTCGGTTTGGCGGTAAGGCCCGCAGGGCCCACCCAGGGAAGGGCCTTCATCCCAATCCAGGCCCAGCCATTGGAGGTCGCGGATAATGGCCTCCTCGTATTCGCCCTTGGACCGTTCCCGGTCCGTATCCTCAATCCGGAGGATAAATTTCCCGCCGGAGTGGCGGGCGAAAAGCCAGTTGAAGAGTGCTGTCCGCGCTCCGCCGACATGCAGGTAACCCGTTGGACTTGGGGCGAACCGGACCCGGATGGTATTCATCGTAGCTAATTCCTTGTCACCCAACCGCCTTAGGACGGCAGGAAAACGCCTGATTTTTTCGCCCTCCCTTTTTGGGGGAGATGTTATGCTATACCCGCTTTACCGACCCGAAGGGGGATAGGGCATGAAGAAAAACATACGCGCGCAGGTCAAAAACAACAAGAGGACCAACCGCCGGGTGGTGATGGTCAAATCCGTCAAGGGAAGCATCCTCTCCCCTCTGCGGGCCGGGGAAACCTTCAAGGCCCAATTGATCAACGTCAGCTCGACGGGAGCCCAAATTTACTCGAACAAATCCGTTGAGAACAACACTGAAATATCATTGGAATTGGGTTCATTGGACGGCAGCCACATCGTGGCCTTCAATGGGAAAGTGGTTTGGGCCCGTAAGAACCCCATGAAGTCCATGGGTCGTTTGGCTTATGGGGTCAACTTTGAGAACCTGACCTCCGACCACCTCAAGTTCCTCGAAACCAATTACTCCCTGAGCGAAGACCCCACCGAAGAATAAAGGGCTGGCTTTGTCCCCCCGGAGTTTCAACTTCCCTGTGGGATGATGGCTTTTTTCAACACCGTCAAGATGTTCTTGTGAAGCCCTTCCGTTTCCCCAAAATTCGTCACCGCCTTTTGGAACTGGGGATTGATCTCCAGGGCCTTCTTGAATTCTTTCATCGAACGGTTCACGTCGAACCGGCATTTGATCAAATAAGCCGTGCCCAGGTGATGGTGAAGGTCGGCGTAATGCGGGTATTCCTCGATCACCTTGGTCAAACGGTCGATATATTGGTCGGTCATCTGTAAATCAATGCCCTCACTCCCGTAAAGCAGGGTCAAGGTAAAGAAGAAGATGATCTCGTCCCCAATACGGGGCACGTATTTGGGACGAACGTCCATGAAAGCTTGGAAAGCCTGGGAATATTTGCGGTTCTTGAGGTAATCCGTGGCCAGCATGAAAGCCCGGTTGCGGACCTTGGGATTCAGGGTAGCCGCGGTTTCGGCCTCACTTTTAGCCCTTTCGGACATTTCCTGAATCCGGTTATCAACGAGGGAGTTAGAGGAACTCGCCAGATAGCCCACACAGGCGGTGGCCAGCCTCAAGCGGGCATCCGCGTAACGTGGATTGATCTGGAGCGCTTGCAGGTAGCACTGGACGGCTTCATCCAGTTCCCTCTTATACAGATGGATGTTCCCCACGTGAAAATAGATATCGGCGAAGGAAGGGCCCAATTCGCGGGCGTGATTCAAGGTGGCGAGGGCCCCGTCAAAATCCTCAAGGAGGGCCAAGGTGATCCCATAGCTTTTGAGGGCCTGCAGGTGGTGCGGATCCATCTCGAGGGATTTCAGGAACTTTTGCCGGGCGTCCTCATAAAAGCCGTTGGAAAGAAAAATAACCCCGATTTTCCAGCAGGCGTCGGGTGTCGGTTTTTCGTCGATCTTGCGGTTGAGGCGGAATATGGATTCCAGCTCCACCGAGCGGATGCGGTGGGTCTCATGGAGGTAATGCTTGAGGCCGTCCTCATCGAGGCCCTCGGGAAGGTCGAATTCCCGTTGCGAGATGGCGCGGCCACCCAACTGGACCAGGGACGAAACCCTGTTTTTCCCCGAAACGGGGGTGGTGGCGATGGTGAAATTTTTTCCCTCGATTTCAATCAGGGAAGTTAAGGGACCCGAATCCATAAGCCTCGTTAATGATTATTTAGATTTGCTCAGGACTGTTCAAAGCCCTTTTTGACCGCCATTTCAACATTGGGGAAGGATTTAAGGATGGTATTAAACTCGAGAAGCTCGAAAACCTCCGAAACCTCCGGGTTCATCCCAACCAGCACCAAGTCCCCCTTCTGGCCCCGGATGCGCTTGATCTCGCTGATGAAGATGCCCCATCCCGCGCTGCTGATGTAATTCACGTCCTTGAGGTCAACCACCAGCTTGTATTTCTTTTCGCCAAGCACGGAGAGGAATTTTTTCTCGAATTCCGGGGCGGTCGTGGTGTCGATGAAACCCTTGACCTCCAGGAGCGTGATGTCCCGGCTCTGGGGGTGCTCCGTAACGGTCACCGATATGTTTTCCATAATAAGGTAGCCTCCGTGGTGTCAGCCAAACCTGCTCGTCAAGATGAACGCAATGGGGAGATCACGGCTGGGC
>DATKOC010000060.1:0-9832 GCA_035524855.1 bacterium | reverse complement strand
GGCTGGTTCCAGTTGATGGCGGCCTCGGGGTCCCAGTTGGCCGCGAAGGCCATGCCCGAAAGCCCGTCCCAGGTCTTGGCGGCGGGTTTGTCCAGCCCCTCGCTTTTCTCGGTAATGCGTTCTTCCAATTTAGGTGCGATCAATTTGTTTCTCCTAAAATAAAGGGTTTTCCTTCGGGATTACGGCGACCTCAACCCCGGGGAGGGGAATCGGGTTAGTTTAAAAATGGGGAAAGCCGCCCGGTATGACCCGGCTCATAAAACACATAGGGCAAAAAACCCCATATAATCATTCAACATCCATGGACAACCCTGTTACCCTCCGAAAACCCTTGGCCCTCTCGGCCATGCTGGCCCTCCTCTTCGCCCTTTGGGGCGGATTGGTCAGGCTTCAATGGCCCTTCCCCATCCCCCAGGCCGATTGGATTTCCTTCCACGGGCCCCTGATGGTCAGCGGCTTTTTCGGGACGGTGATCGCCATGGCCCGCTCCAATATCCTCCGCTCCAAACTGAACCTTCCTTGGCCCCTCGTCCTTTGGGTGCCGTTGGCCACGGCCTTGGGGGCTTGGACATTCCTGCTCGGCGGTCCGGAAAAAGGGGGGGAGGTTCTTTTCCTCGCCGCCAGCCTGGGGTACCTGGCGGTCTGCGTGGGTTACTTCCGGCTCCAGCCGGCCCTTTTCGCGGGGCTGGCCCTGATGGGGGGGCTGGCCTGGGCCTGCGGCAACGCGTTGTGATTCCTCGGCCGCCCCATTCCGCGGGTGGCCGCGGGCTGGCAGGTCTTTTTCGTCCTCACAATCCTGGCCGAGAGGCTGGAGATCGTCCGTTGGAAGGAATCCGGCCCCGCGCTGGTTCCTCCCTTCCTACTGGCGGCCCTGATGCTGGGCGGTTCCCTCCTGACGGCCCTGGATCCCGCCTGGGGCGTCCGGGTCGTTTCAGCGGGCTTCCTCGCCGGGGGACTCTTCCACCTCGCCGTTGACGCGTGGCCCCATGCCGAGAAAGCGGAGGGATGGCGGCTTTTTTCCAGGCTTTGCTTGTTTTCGGGTTATGGATGGATGCTGGTGGGGGGCCTGATCGGGCTTTCGTTTGCCCCGACGGAATCCGGACTGCCCTATGACGCCTACCTTCACGCCCTGTTCCTGGGGATGGTCTTCACGATGGTCTTCAACCACGCTCCCTTGCTCCTGCCGCGGGTACTCAAATCGCCGGTTTCTTTCCATCCTTTTTTCTATCTTCATTGGGCTTTGCTTCAAGGGTCCCTGGTTCTGCGCCTGGCGGGAGACGGCCTGGCCAACCCCGATTGGCGCCGTTGGGGGGCGCTGCTCAACGCGGCGGCGATCCTGCTCTTTTTCGCCAATACCCTTTGGGCCGTCCTGCGGGGCCGAAAGGATAAATAGATTTGTTATCCCGAGGACATCTTTAAAATTTCATTAAACCGCCTGGGGCGTGAAGTTTCCCAAAAGGTACTGGATCACATCCCGCGCCGTGTAGTACATCTGGCCCGGCTTCAGGAATAAGCCAACCCTCGCCAAATCGTCCCCAGAGGTCACCAGGGGCTTTTCGTTGTAACCGTCTCTTTGATTCTGGCCCAGGCCGATTCCGGCCATTAACCCGTTGCAAACGCATTTCTTTCCCTTGGTGTCCTCGATTTTCCCTTCCTTTTGGAGGTAGACGTCCTCCGGCTCGCCAGGACAGCGGTAACCCAAGCTGCCATCCTTGCGTTTATAGGCTGTCCGCAGGTACCCCAGGTCGCAGATGCGCGGTCGTACGGCATATTCCTCCGGCTCGGACAAGGTTTCCTCCAATTTCACGACTTTAAAGGGAAACCCCGTCGGCGAGGCCGAGGGATCCGTGAAGACCTCCGCCTTCTTTCCCAGGACCGCTTTAAACACCTTTTGTTTGATGCTCTCGGTCAAGCCCGATTCCTCGCAATAGGCGAAAACGGTGCCCACCTGGACGCCCGCCGCGCCCTGGGCCAGCGCGTCCTTCAATTTTTGGGGATCGGCGTAGGAACCCGCCAGCCAAAAGGGCAATCCGAGTTTCCGGAAACCTTCCAGGTCCACCTCATCCTTGGGGCCGTATACCGGCTCGCCTTTGGGGTTCAGGTGCAGCGGCCCCCGGGGGGGCGCGTTGTGGCCGCCGGCGGTGGGTCCCTCGATCACAAATCCGTCCACTCGGCCCGTGGATTTCCTGGCGAGGTTGGTGGCGAGGGTTTCCGAGGAGACGATGGCAATGAACTTGGGGCGCTTCAAAGACCCCAGGGTTTCCTCCAGCAATTCCGCGGGATCGAAGGACATAACGAAGGAGTCCTCGGCGGCGGCCCCTTGGGTGAAGAGCTTGAGCGAAACCCTCTGGTGGTGGACGAGCTGGTCCAGGATGGCTGGAATGGCCCGGGGAATTCCCGCTCCCATGAGGACATAGGTCACCCCCGCCAGGAGCGCCCCATAGAGGGAGGGCAGGGTGGGAAGCTGTATTTTTTCTAGGTAGTTAACGCCCACCTGTCCCTCATGCCCCTCCTTTGCCAGGTACACCTCCGCGAAATTGGCCGCCACGGTCAGTTCTACCAGTTCCCTCGGGGGGGTGATGGAGTAAAGGGGGACATTCTTGAAAGGTGCTCCCTTGGCCTTGCCACCGTTGATGAAATAGCGGTCCAGGATTTTCCTGGCGATGGAGGGAATGGGGAAATGCTGGAGGGCCCGGCGCATGGAGCCGTCCAGGTCGCCCAGCTGAAGTCGGCGCGCCATGACGTTGTCCAGGGCCGTGCCTGAGACGACTCCCAGCTGCCCCGTTTGGGCGACGGCTTTGGCCAGCTTCCAATTGGAGACAGCCACGCCCATGCCGCCTTGGATGATTTTTGGTTCACTCATGATGAAAACTCCTTTGTGGTTTGAGACAAATTATCCGACTTCTCCCCCAACCGGCTGGGGATTCCATCCCGGTATCGGGGAAGGCACGGGGCGAACCCCGTTCTTTTCCAAATGTAGGATTTCGTCGTCCAAACGCCCCAGGACGAAGTCCCGGAAGGGCCCGAAGTGGAGGTAAAGGGCCACGAGGGAGACCGCGTTGCGCAGGGCCCGGGGGTTCCTCAAGCCGCAGGTGATCAGGGTCTTCCAGAAACCGCGGCGGGTTTCCCGCGCCCAACCCATCTCCCGGATCAGCCGGAAAAAGGACCGCAGGTTCTTTAAGCGTTGCCGCCAGGGAAGTTTCAAGCGTTTCTTCGAGCAATCCTGCATCAGCGCCAGCCGCAGGACCCGCCCGAAATACCTCCCTGGGCGGAGCGTTTCCTCCACCACCCGGCGGAAATCCTTGAGGATGGCGAACTTGGGACGCAAGGTGGTGAAATTCAGCCCCGCCACGCACTGGCAAGCGGTCTTGTCCGGCGGGATCTCGAAATCCGGGCCCAACCGCCCCTCCCGTTGGAGCCTCCGGGTCAGCTGGGTATTGGGAAGGGCGAAGAGCAGCCCCACCATGTTGACGGGAACGGCCGTGGCCTCGATGTTGTCCAGGATGGCCTGCGCCACGTTCCCCTTTTCTCCGTCGAATCCCATAATGTAGCCCGCGTTCACGATCATTCCGCGCCTCATGATCTTATGGACGCTCTCGGCGATGGAACGGTGGGTGTTCTGGCGCTTTTGGGTGGCTTTCAGGGTTTCCTCGTCGGGGTTCTCGATCCCAACGAAAAGCCAATTGAACCCCGCCTCCTGCATCAGCCCCAGCAATTCCTCGTCGTCGGCCAGGTTGATGGAGGCCTCGGTGCTGAACTCGAAGGGCCAGTCGTGGTCCGTGAGCCATTGGATGAGGTGAGGCAGCAGCACCTTGACGTCCTTCTTGTTCCCGATGAAGTTGTCGTCCACGATGTCGATATGGCCCCGGTAGCCCAGGTCGTAAAGCCTTTGCAGTTCCCCCAGTACCTGCGGGATGCTTTTTCCCCGGGGCACGCGGCCGAACAGTTCGATGATGTCGCAGAACTCGCACATGAAGGGGCAGCCCCGGTTCCACTGGATGCCCACATGCAGGTAATTATCGAACTTCAGCAGATCGAACCGGGGTATGGGGCTGTCGGCCATCGCGGCCTTCTTTTCCCCGGCCTCATAGAGGTGCCGGGCGGCTCCTTGGGCGAAGTCGGCCAGGAACCGGGGCAGGGTGACCTCGGCCTCCCCCAACACCAGGTGGTCGGCCCGGTCGTAAAGGTGCGGGCTGGAGGTGGCGTCCGGCCCCCCTGTGACTACGGTTTTTCCCCGGGAGCGGAAATAATCGATGAGGTGAATATGGTCCGGTTGTTGGGCGATCATGCCGCCCAAAAAGACCATGTCGGCCCATTCCACGTCCCGGCCGTCCAATTCCCCGGCGTTGAGGTCCGCCAAGCGGACCTCCCACTCCGGCGGGAGCATGGCGGCCACGGTAATGAGTCCGAGGGGCGCGGCGGGATACTTGGCGCCCACGACCTCACAGGTGGCCCGGTAGTTCCAAAAAGATTGGGAACTGAAATGGGGATAAACGAAAAGGCAGCGGGGCGGCGGGGCGGCAACGGGGGTCATTCGAATTTCCTTTCAAACCGGCTTGGGTAGCACGTAAAACAAAACCGTGAGGTAGTGGCAAAGGCTCCCAGCCAGCACGAAAAGGTGCCAGACCGCGTGGCTGTAATAAAATTTTTCCCGGTGGTAAAAAATGGTCCCCAGGCTGTAAAAAGCGCCCCCCAACAATAGGAGGGCCACGCCGTCGGCTGGCAGGGCCGCCATCAAGGGCTTCAGGGCTAGTACCGCCATCCATCCCATCCCTATATAAAGAAGCGTCGAGAAAACCGGGTGGCGCCCAGTGAAGAAGATTTTGTAAATAATTCCCACCACTCCTAATCCCCATACCACCCCGAAAAGGGGCCATCCCCAAGTCCCCCGGAGGGTCACGAGGGTGAAGGGAGTGTAGGTTCCGGCGATCAGGAGGAAAATCGCGGAGTGGTCCAGTATCTCGAAGAACCTTTTCACCCCCGGCGACCGGAAGCTGTGGTAAAGGGTCGCGGTGAGGTAAAGGAGGAAAAGCGTCCCGCCGTAAACACTGAAGCTCACAATATGCCAGGCGCTTCCGCGGAGACAGGCCAGGACGACGAGGAGGGCCGTGCCCGCCGCCACCAGCACCGCCCCGGTCCCCGCGGTGAGGCTATTGGCCCGTTCCTGCCGGGGAGTATAGGAGTGCGTGAAGGATGCGGCGTTGGTTGGCATACCGGGCTTTCCCCTTTATTCTTTCGGCGTCAGCCGGACGATACAGCCGGCCTGGTAGGGGGTCAAAGTCTGGCTGTTGGGGATCGAGGCATAGTTGGTCCAGATGTTGCCCTTCCCGTCGAAAACCATGGTACGGGTGTAGGCCCCCCTTCTCGGCAGGCGGAAAACCGAGATCTGGTAGGTCCGGGGGTTGATGCGGTAAAGGCTGTCCGAGCCGCAACCCGTGGCCCAGAGGTTACCGGTGGCCTTGTCCCGGCGGATGCAATAAACGTAGTCGCCGGGAATAGGCACGTCCAGTTCCTTCACCACCTTCCCCTGGCGGGTGTCATACACCGTGATCTTGCCCGAGGACAATTGGGGAATCCAAAGCTTGTCCTCCTCGTCGATGGCCAGCCGCTTGGGGCCGGCCCAGTCGGCGAAGATGTCGAGAAGCTCCGATTTGCCGGTCTTGGGGTCCAGCCAACCGAGCCGGTTGCCATGGGTCTCGGTAAACCAGAGTTTCCCTTGGGAGTCAGCCACGGCCGCGTAAAGGTGGACCGTGTCCTCTTCCATCCCTTCCCGGTGCTTGATCTTGAAGACGGTGATCTTGCCCGTCGCCGGGTTGGTGCGGCAGAGGATCTCCTTGGAGAAATGCGTGGTCCAGAAACAGCCGTCCTTGTCGTGGTAGATGTCCCGGTTCTTGTCCAAAACGAAGTACTGAACCTTGCCGCCCTTGGGGTAGCCCGGGTACATCTTGAAGGTCTTGGCTTGGGGGTCGAACTTGGCCACCTGCTCGGCCTGGGTCATGCAGATCCAGAGGTTGCCTTGGGTGTCGGCGTCGATGGCGTGGGCCCCGCCCGGTTTGTCCTTGGGCACGTCCGCCGGGATGGGGTATTCTTCCGTGGCCTTCGTGTCCGGATTGACGCCATAAAGGACATTCCCGAAGTAATCCGCGATCCAGGCCCTTCCCCCGGCCAGCGCCATGTCATGGTAGAAACCCTTCACGTTCCCGAGGGGGAACTCGGTGATGTCGGCCTTGGCCGTTCGGATCGCGAAGCCCTTGCTGGGAAGTTTCGAATGTTCCCCCAGCCATTTGGGCAGTTCCATGTCGTCATGGAAGGGGATCAGGCGCAGTTCCAGGTCCTCGTCCATTTTCCTCATCTTTTGGTACTGTTCGTTCCAGGACTGGGCGTCGTAGCGCATCGCCACGGGCAGGCCCAGGGCGTGGCAGGGGGTACAGCCCACGATGACCTTGTGTTTCATCTCGCCGTCGGGGAGGGTGGCCAGCCAATCGCAGGAACGCGGGGGTTCCCCGCAACCGGCCAACAACAGGGTGGATAAAGCGGCCACCTTCACGGGAGTGGTCCACGTTCCCTGATCAATATTCAAAAATCCCTCCCCCAAGCGGTTTTAGCGGCGGACTCAACAGCCGATCCAAAAGTGTTGTTGAAAAGCGGGGAACCCGGCGCTCCCAGGGGCCTGCGGGAGAACCGACAAAAAAGGTGAGCCGAAAGAACGACGGCCTTCGATTCTTCTTTTCCATTTACCCATCCCTGACGGCTTCCAGCCCGGCGGCCTAAGCCCCTTAAAGGTGCCGCAAATCATCCACCCCCAGGATGACTTAGGTCATACTCCCGCCAAACTCCATCAGGTTTAATAACCGCAGACATTGTGCGGGTTGGGCGACCAACCAGCAATCAAACCCCGGGGTGGAAATATGAACAACTGGTTCAATGAAGCGATGAGGAAAAGCCGCACCAGCGTCTGCCTGCTCAAGGCGGGAAACAAGGTCTACTACCAGAACGCGGCCTGCAGGAAACTTTGCGGGACCTTCACCGGAAAAAGTTGTCCCGTCTCCTGCGTGCAGTCCTGCGAGAAGGCGGCGGGAAAACCGATGCCGCCGGACGGCATCCACTTTTTTCCCAACCGAAAGGTCGGCAACCAATATTTCGACGCCCTCTTCTTCAACGCCATTCCCCTGCGGATGGTGGTCCTTTACCCGCTCCAGAGGAAATTCAACGCCTGGCTGCGCCGCTTACGGGATAAAAACCTGAGCCGCCGGGAAATGGAGATCGCGCACCTTTGCGTCCAAGGCCACACCAACACCTCCATCGCCAAGAAGCTCTTCATCTCCAAGGCCACCCTGAAGACCCACTTGAACAATATCTATAAGAAGATGCCGGAGATCCGTTCCGAGGGATGGCGCCAGGGCGCGTCCTCACCCGCGGCCCTGTTGAGCGCCACTGGCACGGACTCGGCCAAGACCCTCTCGATTTTGGGCGCTTGGGACAAGGCCGCCAAGACGGCCGAGGGCCTGGCCTGAGGCTTTTCGCCCCGGGAAATCAACGAACAAAGGAAGTGAACCATGGAACCGGTCACCAGCCTGAAACCCAGCCGGCTTTACGCCGACCGCCCTTACATCGCCATTTGGGAGGTCACCCGCGCCTGTGACCTGGCCTGCGTGCATTGCCGGGCCGAGGCCGAGAACAAGCCCTATCCGGGCGAACTGGACACCGAACAGGCCTTGGGCCTCATCCGGCAAGTGGCGGAGTGGAAAGTACCCCTCTTCGTCATGACGGGGGGAGACCCCCTGAAGCGGCCCGACCTCTCAAGGCTCGTGGCCGAATGCGCCAAGTTCAACATGAACTTCGCCCTGGCCCCCTCCATTACCCCCCTCCTAACGGAGGACCGCCTGGTGGAGCTCCGGGACGCGGGCGTGCACCGTATTTCCCTTTCGCTGGACGGGGCCGACGCGGCCACCTTTGATTCCTTCCGGGGGGTTCCGGGAACCTTCCGCCGCTTCTGGGAGGCCGCCCGCAAGATCCGCGACCTGGGCATCAAACTGCAGATCAACACCACCATGAGCCGCCACAACAAGGACCAGGTCTGGGACATCGCCCGCGCCATCGCCTCCCTTTCCATCGACCTCTGGTCCGTCTTTTTCCTGGTTCCCACGGGCCGGGCCGTCCGGCGCCAGGCCTTGAACGCGCCCGAGACCGAGGAGGTGCTCAACCAACTTTACGACATCCTCCAGATGGGTTGGTTCGACGTCAAAACCACCGAGGCCCACCATTTCCGCCGCATCGTCCTCCAGCGCCAGGGAGTCTCGCCGGGGCAATTGTTGTCCGGCGGCGTCAGTCATCCCACCCCCAGCCTGATGCGGGTGGCCCGGGGGGTTGGCGACGGCCGTGGGTTCGTCTTTATTTCCCACACCGGGGACGTCTGTCCCAGCGGCTTCTTGCCCTTATCAGGGGGCAACGTGAAGGACATCCCCCTGGCGGACATTTACCGCAACAGCTGGCTTTTCAAGAAATTGAGGGACATTGATTCGTTAAAGGGAAAATGCGGACAGTGTGAGTACCACGATTTTTGCGGTGGCTCCCGGGCCCGGGGCTACGCCATGACGGGGGACGTCATGGGCCCGGACCCTTTCTGCGTTTACCAGCCCGCCCGCCAAGCAGCGACCGCATAACGGCCAAGCAACTCATTTCCAATTTTCATGGGTCATCCTGAGCGAAGCGAAGGATCTTTGCGCGCGGAAAAACAAGGATTCTTCGCCAAAAAGCGCCTCGGAAAGACAACCTATTTTCCACGGTGTCCTGGGATCCCCACCGCCCGCCAGCCGATGACCGCCAAGGCCAACAGGGCCGCCCGTCCCCAATCCGCCAATGAAATTCCCGTCACTTGGAAGATCTCCTCCAACCAGGGGATCTCCATGATGGCCGGAAGCGTGAGGGCCACCGCCAGCCAGACCGTCCAAAACCGTTTGGTTCGGGGAAAAGGCAGTTTCCACCAAGGTTTGTCCACGGCCCTCTCGGCCCAAACCAAAAGAAGGCTTCCCATAATGAGCACCGCCATTCCCGCGCTGCGGGCGTAAACAAGGCCCTGTGATAAGTGGGTGACGAAGTTCCAAAGCACCGCCGAGGTTAAAAGCATCCCCGAGATCACCGACACCCAAACGGGGCCCTTTTCTAAAAGTTCCGCCTCAGGGTCCCGGGGCGGCCTTTCCATCAGGTCGAGCGGGGCCGGTTCCCCCTCGAAAAGAAGGGCCGAGACGGGGTGAACGATCAGCTCCAGCCACACCAAGTGGACCGGCATGTATAAGAGGGGGAGCCCCAGGAGGGGACACAGGAGGGCCACCAGCACAATAGGAACGTGGAAGGCCAGGAGGAAGTAAAAAGACCGCTGGATGTTCACGAAAATCCGGCGCCCCTCGAAAATGGTTTTTTCAATGGCCTCGAAACTGTCCCCCAAGAGAACCATGTCCGCCGAGGCCCGGGCCACGTCAGTGCCCTTCAATCCCATGGCGATTCCGATGTCGGCCTTCTTGAGGGCCGGGGCGTCGTTGATGCCGTCGCCGGTCATAGCCACCACTTCCCCGCTCCTTCGCAGGGCCTCGACCAGGGCGTGTTTTTGCTCGGGCCTTACCCGGGCGAAGACCGATCCCTGGCGGGCTTTTTCGGCGAAATCAGCCGTCGAAAGCCCATCCAAGTCCTCCGCGTTCAGCAGGTTCCGCGGTTCGTGGGCGATCCCCACCGCGTCGGCCACCGCGTGGGCCGTCAGGAGGTGGTCCCCGGTGATGAGCTTGACCTTGATGCCCGCCTTCTGGCATAGCTCCACCGCGTGCGGCACCTCGGGCCG